>URIA01000009.1 GCA_900547765.1 uncultured Collinsella sp.
AAATCCAAGGGTTATACCCTAAGAGCAAACCACCCCTTTTAGGGGTGGTTTTGATTTTGAATGATGGTTTGGACTGCGGGGTAATGCTGCCGAGTAGGTGGTTGCGGCGCCCTATTCGCTCATGGGACGCAGCGATGCCTCCTCAAAATGGAAAGATCGAAAGCCGTCTTCCGTTTCGATGCACGCGCGACCAAAGCCATCGACCGTTTTAAAGATGCCACGCGCCAGCTCGTCACCGACAGGGGAACGGGCGATAACGGTTTCCCCTATCCAATTGAGGTGAGCTACATAATCATCGTGGACGGGCGCGAGCGGTCCGGCGTCTTCTTCCATGGCGTTGAGGCGTTCTGCCCACGCATCTACAGCGTTCACGACTGCGTGATAGACCTGTTTGAGTAGCACATCGACGGCGGGAACGTTCTCGTTGAGATACGAGAGACCGATTGCGGGCAGGCCGCCATCGGGAACCTCCGCGGGCACATAGTTCACGTTGACGCCGATGCCACAGACCGCAAAGGGGCTGCCTTCGTTATCGCGTGCGGCCTCGACCAGAATGCCGCCGAGTTTGCGTCCACTCGCGACCAGGTCGTTGGGCCATTTGAGGCCAATCTCGTTTGCAAGACCCTGCTTTTCGAGTGCTTCGAGCACCGCTAGGCCGCTGACAGCGGCAAGACCAGAGTACTTTGCGGGATTAACGCATGGACGCAGGACAATCGAAAGCAATAGGTTGCCGGCGGTTGAGTCCCACTTGTGCCCGCGCCGACCGCGTCCTGCTGTCTGAGCCCGGGCGGCAAGTCCTGTGCCGTGCGGCGCCCCCTGTTTTCCTGCTTCGAGCAGGTCATCGTTGGTCGATCCGGTTACGTCGACCACTGTTAAACGTAAATCCATAACAGCTGGTACCTCCTAAGGTAATAAGGCAATCGCGTAATGGTGTCGAGAGATAGACACAATGTGAAGCCTTTGTCGCATTTGGACAATTTAATGTTAACACGTCAACAAAGACTGAAATGCGTTATCCTCTCTTGGTCGATGTAAACACGTCAACAACTCAAAGGAGGTTAGTGATGGGTTTCACGATTCTTGGAACAGGTTCGGCACTTCCTGAGCGCAGTGTTTCCAATGACGAGCTGTCTGAGTTCCTCGATACCTCGGATGAGTGGATTTTTACTCGCACCGGTATCAAGAGTCGCCACGTCTGCACCACCGAGTCACTTGACGACCTTGCCGTAGCGGCGAGCGAGCGGGCACTTCAGGTGTCCGGAATCGACGCGAGCCAGTTGGATCTGATCGTCTGCTCGACGACGACGGGTGACCACCTTGTTCCCGCCGAGGCGTGTGCCGTTGCTGAGCGACTGGGCGCGACGTGCCCTGCCTTCGATGTCTCGGCTGCCTGCGCCGGCTTCGTATTTGCGCTCGATGTTGCCGAGGGCTATATCGCCCGAGGACGAGCCAAGCATGTGCTTGTCGTTGCCGCCGAGCAGATGACGCGCGCGCTCGACTGGACCGACCGCGCCACCTGTGTGCTCTTTGGCGATGGGGCAGGCGCCGCGGTGATTGAGGCTGGGGGAGACAGCCCCCTTGCCGTTGAGCTTTCGACGGCGCCCGACGTCGAGACGTTGTGCGTTCCCGGTCTGGTCGGCACCTCGCCGTTTAAGGCCTCCGCAGATAGCGAGAGCGTGCTGTCCATGAATGGCCGCCGCGTGTTCAAGTTCGGCGTCAACGCGATTTGCGACACGGTCCATAAGCTTGCGAGCGATGCGGGCATTTCGGTCGAGGACATCGACCATTTTGTATTCCATCAGGCTAACGAACGAATCCTGAGTCAGGCGGTCAAGCGCCTCGGTGTGCCAGACAAGCGCGTGGTTCGAACGCTGCGCGAGACCGGCAACATTTCGAGCGCATGCATTCCGCTTGCCCTCGACCGGCTGGCAAACGCCGGTGCACTTCACACGGGCGACACCATCACCCTCGTTGGATTTGGCGCCGGTCTGGATATAGGTGGCTATCTACTTCGTTGGAAGTAGTCGCACATAGGAAATAAAAACGCCCCTAGGGCACAAACAAAGGAGAACTACCATGGCAGATCAGAAGACCTTCGAGCGCGTTTGCGATGTTATCCGCGAGACCGCCGGTCTTGACGACGTCGAGATGAAGCCCGAGTCCACGCTCGAGGAGATTGGTCTCGACAGTCTGGGCACCGTCGAGATCCTCGTCGCCGTTGAGGACGAGTTTGGCATCCAGCTCGATACCGAGGAGAACCCCAAGACGGTCGGCGAGTTCGCCGATACGGTCGAGGCGGCATTGGAGAAGTAGAGATGCTCAAGACTCCTCTCTGCGATCTGCTCGGCATCGAAAAGCCCGTGTTCCAGGGCGGTATGGCCTGGATCGCCGACGCCTCGCTGGCGTCCGCAGTGTCCGAGGCGGGCGGCTTAGGGATTATCGCGGCCATGAACGCCGACGCCAACTGGCTGCGCGACCAGATTCATGAGCTGCGCGCCAGGACGGATAAGCCCTTTGGCGTCAACGTCATGCTCATGAGCCCGTTTGCCGACGAGGTCGCGCGGGTCGTGATTGACGAGCGGGTGCCGGTCGTCGTGACGGGTGCCGGCAATCCCACCAAGTACATGAAGGCGTGGAACGAGGCGGGCATCAAGGTCATCCCGGTCGTTGCCTCGGTGGCGCTGGCGCGCCTCGTGGCGCGTCGTGGAGCCACTGCCGTGGTTGCCGAGGGTACCGAATCAGGCGGCCATATTGGCGAGACCTCGACGATGGCACTGGTGCCGCAGGTTGTCGATGCGGTCGATATTCCCGTGGTTGCGGCTGGCGGTATCGCCGATGGCCGCGGCGTGGCGGCCGCCTTTATGCTGGGCGCCGCCGGCGTGCAGGTGGGTACGCGCTTTCTGATCGCAGATGAGTGCACCGTATCGGAGCAGTACAAGGAGATGGTCCTGAAGGCCAACGACACCTCGACGCGTGCGACCGGCCGCTCGACGGGACACCCGGTGCGTGCCCTCAAGAGCCCCTTCACCAACGCCTACGCCAAGAGCGAGGCGGCGGGCGTAAGCGTCGAGGAGCTCGGGGCCATGGGCACGGGCGCCCTTCGCAAGGCCGCCAAGGACGGCAATTACGAAGAGGGCTCGTTTTTGTGTGGACAGATTGCCGGCATGGTCAACGAGCGCCAAAGTGCACGTGAAATCGTTGACGACCTGGTCGATGGCGCCGAGCACGTCCTGAAGGGTGCGTGCGCATGGGTGGCGTAGCGTTTCTGTTTGCCGGCCAGGGCGCCCAGCACCCCGCGATGGGCGTCGACCTGATCGAGGCATCGCCGGCCGCCGCCGAGGTGTTCGCCATTGCCGACGAGGTGCGCCCGGGGACCAGTGAGCAGTGCCGAAGCGCCTCCAAGGAGGAACTCTCGCAGACCGAGAACACGCAGCCGTGCGTGTTCGTTCACGATCTGGCAGCGGCTGCCGCCCTGCGTGAGCGCGGCGTGGTGCCTGCCGCCTGTGCGGGTTTTTCGCTTGGCGAGGTCGCCGCGCTCACCTTTGCGGGGGCGTTCGATACGCGAGCGGGCTTTGAGCTCGTGTGCGAGCGCGCGGCGCTGATGGCCGCGGCTGCCGAGCGCCATCCGGGCGGCATGCGCGCCGTCATCAAGCTCGATGCGGCGCAAGTCGAGAACCTGGCAAAACAGGCCGGCGAGGACTGCTGGCCGGTCAACTACAACAGTCCGCAGCAGACGGTTGTTGCCGGAGCGCCCGAGGCGCTGCAGGAGCTCGACGTCCTAGTAAAAGAGGCTGGCGGCCGCGCTATGAAAGTCGCGGTGTCGGGCGCATTTCATAGCCCCTATATGGCCGAGGCGACTGAGGGGCTGGCGACGTATATCCAAGCCGGCCACGCGCCGTCACCGCTGCTGATTCCGGTCATGGCAAACATGACGGCGGCGCCCTATCCGGCGGACCCGCGAGCGGCATCGGATGTCTTGGCCAATCAGGTGAGTCATGCCGTTCGTTGGGTCGACACGCTGCATACTCTGCAGAATCAGGGCATCGACACGTTTATTGAGGTCGGCCCTGGCAAAACGCTGTCGGGCCTGGTCAAGCGTACGCTGAGCGACGTTCGCGTGTATTCGTGCGAAACGGCCGAGCAGGTCGCAGCTATTGCCGACGAGCTCGCATAGTCCACAGGGCTGTAACCCGAAAGGAATGACATGGGCAACTTGAACAACGGCGCGCTCGAGCGCAACGACTCACGTCGCGTGGCACTGGTCACGGGCGGCTCGCGGGGTATCGGCCGCGCCTGCGCTGTCGGTCTGGCGGAGGACGGCTTTGATATCGCCGTCGTCTATGCCGGCAGCGTCGATGCGGCGCGCAAGACGTGCGAAGCCTGTGAGGCGGTTGGCGCCACGGCACGCGCATATCAATGCGACGTGACCGATCCCGCTGCCGTCAACGCGTGCGTGGAAGCGGTCCTCAACGACTTTGGTTCCATTTGGGCGCTCGTCAACAACGCCGGCATCACCCGCGATGGCCTGCTCATACGCATGGGCGATGACGCATTCGATCGCGTGCTCGATGTCAATCTCAAGGGAACATTCAATATGACGCGCGCGCTCGCCAAGACCTTTATGCGCCAGCGCGGCGGTTGCGTCGTCAACATGAGCTCGGTCGTGGGCCTGATGGGCAATGCCGGGCAAGCCAACTACGCTGCTTCCAAGGCAGGCGTGATAGGGCTTACCAAGGCGGTGGCGCGCGAGCTTGCGCCTCGTGGCGTACGAGCGAACGCGGTCGCCCCCGGGTTTGTCGAGACAGATATGACGGCAAAGCTCTCGGAGAAGGTTCGCGCGGCAACCGAGGAGCAGATTCCCCTAAAGCGCATGGCGCGCCCCGAGGAAGTGGCCGGCGTGGTGCGCTTTTTGGCGAGCGATGCGGCTGCCTACATTACGGGCGGGGTCGTACGCGTTGACGGCGGAATGGCGATGTAGAAACCAGGGCCGAAGAACGGCTTGGATGAGGAGACCATGATGGAACAGAGAGTTGCAATCACCGGCATCGGTGCCGTGTCGCCGCTCGGCAACACTGCGCTTGCCACCTGGGCGGCCATGTGCGCCGGCACGTGCGGCATCGGCCCGATCACGCACTTCGATACCGATGCGTTTGCCGTCAAGGTGGCGGGCGAGGTCAAGGGTTTTGACGGCAACGAGTACTTTGGCAAGCGTGACGCCAAGCATCTCGACCCCTGCGTTCAGTTTGCGATGGCGGCTTCGGACGAGGCAATGCACGATGCGGGCTTTGATGTCGAAGGCGCCATCGATCGCGAGCGCCTGGGCGTCTACGTGGGGTCGGGCGTGGGCGGCATGCAGACGCTCGTCGACAACGTCCACACGATTGCCGACCGTGGGCCCCGCCGCGCATCGCCTTACATGATCGCGATGATGATCCCCAACATGGCATCGGGCAATATCGCAATCCGCCACAAGGCAAAGGGCCCGACCCTGCCCGTCGTGACCGCCTGCGCGACCTCGGCCCATGCGGTGGGCGAGGCGTTCCGCGCCATCAAGCACGGCTATGCCGACGCGATCCTCGCGGGCGGTGCCGAGGCGGCCATTATCCCCGATGCCGTTGCAGGCTTTACGTCCTGCCGCGCATTGACCACCAACCCCGATCCCGCGACGGCTTGCCGCCCGTTCGATGCAGACCGCGACGGCTTTGTGATGGGCGAGGGCGCCTGCGTGCTGGTGCTCGAGAGCATGGAACATGCGCAGGCGCGCGGTGCGCACATTTATGCCGAGGTCGTGGGCTACGGCAACACCGATGATGCCTACCACATCACGAGTCCCGATCCCGAGGCTGCCGGCATTGCCCGTGCGATATCGCTGGCGGTGGCCGAGGGCGACGTCAAGCTTTCCGAGGGCCTCTACATCAATGCCCACGGCACCTCGACCAAGCTCAACGATTCGTCCGAGACGGCGGGCATCAAGCGAGCGCTCGGCGAGGATGCGGCGCGCGCCGCACATGTCTCGTCGACCAAGTCGATGACCGGCCACATGATCGGTGCCACGGGTGCCATCGAGGTCATGGCCTGCGCCATGGCGCTCGAGCAGGGCGTGGTGCCCCCGACCATCAACTACCACACGCCCGATCCCGCCTGCGATCTTGACTACACGCCCAATCGCGCGGTTCGCGCCGACCTCACCTGGGCGCTTTCGACCAACCTGGGCTTTGGCGGACACAACGCCGCCATCGCGCTGCGTAGATATACAAGGAGCTAGAGCATGGATTCCAAAAGACTTGCCGAGATAGCCGATGTGATGGAGGACCGCGGCCTCACGCGCGTGCGTGTTGAGGAGCCCGATGGCACCGCGGTCGAACTCGAGCGCGCGAGTGCAGCGCAGCCGGTTGCCGTGCCCATGCCTATGCCGGGTGCCGTGACCGCTCCAGTATCAGCTCCCGCAGTCGCGCCTGCCGCACCGGAGCCCGCCGCGCAGGCGCCTGCCGCCGCACCGGAGCCCAAGGGCACCGAGGTGGCCGCTCCCATGGTCGGCGTTTTCTATGCTGCCCCGGCGCCGGGCGACGAGCCGTTTGTGCGCGTGGGCTCCAAGGTCAAGGCCGGCGAGACCCTCTGCATCATCGAGGCCATGAAGGTCCTCAACGAGGTGACGGCAGAGGCGGATGGCGAGGTGCTCGAGATCTGCGTGGCCGACGGCGACCTCGTGGAGTTTGGCAGCTGCCTCATGAGGATCGGATAGGTGATATCCATGAACAAAGAAGAGCTCAAGAAGCTGTTGCCGCATCGCGAGCCGATGCTTTTGCTCGACGAAGCCGAGCTGGTGGGCGACGAGGCCCACGGCAAGATCACGATTACGGGCGACGAGTACTTTTTGCAGGGGCATTTTCCGGGAAACCCGGTCGTCCCCGGCGTGATCCAGTGCGAGATGCTCGCCCAGAACTGCTGCGTGCTGCTGATGGGCGATGAGGAGGCGCGCGGCGCGACGCCGTTCTACACGAGTCTGGACAAGGTGCGCTTTAAGCGTCCGGTGCGCCCGGGCGACACGGTGGATCTGGTGTGCTCCATCACGCGTGCGCGCGGGCCGTTCCGCTTTGCGACGGGTACCGCGAGCGTCAACGGTGAGGTTTGCTGCCGCGCCGATATGTCTTTTGCACTCATGCACGAAAGTTAAGGAAGGCTTCATGTTCGACAAAGTGCTCATCGCCAACCGCGGCGAAGTCGCGGTCCGTGTTATCCGCGCGTGCCGCGATATGGGCATCAAGACCGTCGCCGTTTATTCCACGGCCGATGCGGACGCGCTGCACGTGCAGCTTGCCGACGAGGCGTATTGCATCGGCGGCCCGCGTCTTGCCGAGAGCTACCTCAACGACGATGCTGTGCTCACCTGTGCCGTGAAGTCGGGAGCAAAGGCGATCCATCCCGGCTATGGCTTTTTCTCCGAGAAGGCGAGCTTCGTGCGCGACTGCGACAAGTATGGCCTGGCGTTTGTTGGTCCTTCGGCCAAGGTGATCGACAGCATGGGCGACAAGGACGCCGCACGTCGAACGGCTGCCGCGGCGGGCGTGCCCATCGTGCCGGGCTGCGATTTGCTCAAAAGTCCCGAGGAGGCAACGGCCGAGGCTGAGCGCATTGGCTGCCCCGTGCTTATTAAGGCGCGTGCGGGCGGCGGCGGTCGCGGTATTCGTAAGGTCGAGCGCGTGGAAGATGCGGCAAAGGCCTTTATTGAAGCACGCGCCGAGGGCGAGGCCGTTTTTGGCGACGGCGAGTGCTACATGGAGAAGTTCGTCGCGCCGGCGCATCACGTTGAGGTACAGATTATGGCCGATAAGCAGGGCCATGTGTTTTCGCTCGGCGAGCGCGAGTGCTCGGTGCAGCGGCGCAACCAAAAGCTGATCGAGGAGAGCCCCGCGCCGTGCCTCGACGGACACGACGACATTCGTGCTCGCATGCACAAGGCAGCGCGTGACCTGGCTCGTGCCGTCGGCTACGAAGGAGCCGGTACCATCGAGTTCCTGTATTCGGACGACGGCAATTTCTACTTTATGGAAATGAACACGCGCTTGCAGGTGGAGCATCCGGTTACGGAGTTTGTGACCGATACCGACTTGGTCAAGTGGCAGCTGCGCGTGGCAGCCGGCCAGCCTCTGCCCTTTGAGCAGGAGGACATGCCGGTCCGCAACCACGCCATGGAGTGCCGCATCAATGCCGAAACGCCGGATTTTCTGCCGTCATGCGGAACGGTCACCGCGTTGCGTGTGCCGGGTGGTCCGCGCGTGCGCTGGGATTCCGCCATGTTTACCGGTGCTAAAGTTCCGCCGTACTACGACTCCATGCTTGGCAAGCTCATCGTGTGTGCGCCCACGCGTGACGGCGCCATTCGCAAGATGCGCTCGGCCCTGGGCGAGCTCGTGATTGGGGGCGTGAGCGAAAACAGCGAGCTTCAGCTCGACGTGCTGGCAAACGACGAGTTCTTGTCGGGCATGTATCACACCGATCTGATGGGGCATCTCTATGCTGATGAATAGGAAAGCGAAGACGGTCAACGTCCTCGAGGGGCCGATGACCGAGTCATGCGCCGAGTTTCCCGCGCGCCACGTGTTTATCAAGTGCCCGGAGTGCCGCCGTGTGATCGATGAGGCACGCCTGCACGACAACCTCGAGGTGTGCCCCCGTTGCGGCAAGCACTTTCGCGTGAGTGGGCGCGACCGTATGCGCATGACGGTCGACGAGGGCACGTTTGAGGAATGGGATGCTAATCTGGCGTCGGAGGACTTCCTCTCGTTTCCCGGTTATGCCGACAAACTCAAGAGCGCGGGCGAGCGTTCGGGCGAGCGCGATGCCGTTGTGTGCGGCAGGGGCAAAATCTGCGGTTGCGATACCGCACTCTTCTTTATGGATGCCAACTTTATGATGGGCTCGATGGGCTCCGTGGTGGGCGAGAAGATCTGTCGCACATTTGAGCATGCGACCGAGCTGGGATTGCCGGTTGTCGGCTTTACCGTTTCGGGCGGTGCGCGCATGCAAGAGGGCGTGACATCGCTTATGCAGATGGCCAAGATTTCTGCGGCGGTTAGGCGCCACAGCGAGGCGGGCGGCCTGTATATCACGGTGCTCACCGACCCCACGACCGGCGGCGTAACCGCGAGCTTTGCCATGGAGGGCGACATTATCCTGGCCGAGCCCGATGCCCTGACGGCATTTGCCGGCCCGCGCGTGATCGAGCAGAACATGCACAAGCGCCTGCCCAAGGGATTTCAGCGCTCCGAGTTTTTGCTGGAGCACGGCTTTTGCGATGCCGTTGTTCCGCGTGGCGAGATTGCGCTCACAGTGGGAGAGCTGCTGGCGCTGCACGAAGGGCACGCGCCTGGTCTGGGGGCTCCGCACGAGATCGTGCATACAGGTCGCCGCGGCAAAAAGCTGGGACACTTGTTTAAGCGCTCGGCCGCACCAAAAAGCGCGCTCGAAATCGTCAAACAGACTCGCTCGGCGAACCGCGCCACGGCAGGCGAGATGATCTCGTTGGGTCTCGACGGATTCGTAGAGCTGCACGGCGACCGCTACTTTGGCGACGATGCTGCCGTGGTGGGCGGCATCGGCTGGAAAGACGGGCGACCCGTGACGGTTATCGCCATCGAGCGCGGTACCACGACCAAAGAGCGCATGCGTCGCAACTTTGGTATGGCACATCCCGAGGGCTACCGCAAGGCACGTCGCCTGATGCACCAAGCCGAGAAATTTGGTCGGCCGGTTCTGTGCCTGGTTGATACTTCGGGCGCGTTTTGCGGCATCGGTGCCGAGGAGCGCGGCCAGGGCGAGGCGATTGCCCAGAATCTCATGGAGATGAGCGGCCTTAAGACGCCGATTGTCTCGGTGGTGACAGGCGAGGGCGGCTCTGGTGGCGCGCTGGCGCTGTCCGTGGCCGACCGCATCCTGATGCTCTCGAGCTCGGCCTATTCGGTCGTGAGCCCCGAGGCCTGTGCGTCGATCCTGTGGAAGGATACCGAGCGCGCGAATGAGGCCGCTGAGGCGCTTAAGCTCACGGCCCCCGATCTGTTGGCGCTCGGCATCATCGACGGCATTGTTGACGATAGGGGCCTGTCGCATGAGGAGATCGCCGGTGTCGTCATGTCCTCGGCATTTGATGCCTTCGATACGCTTGGGCAGCTCGACGACGCGACCCTCACAAACCTCCGCTACGAAAAGTACCGCGCAATCGGTCAGTACCGCACGATGTGACAAAGGGACAGTCCGCATGTCACATTGGGAAAGGCGTTCCATGTCACAAGTTTCTAACACCTCGTTTACAACGACGGTTTCATCAAACGCCATGGCCGTGGTGGACTATCTGTCCAAAAGCATGATGTCGGCGTTGCCGTTTATTGTCTGCGCGGCGCTGTTCCGCACCGTTGCCGTCATTATGGGCGAAGGCATGCTTGGTCTATGGCCTGCCGATTCCGAAATCTATCGCCTGTTTTACAGCTGGCTGTATAACGCCGGCTATTACTTTTTGCCCATCTATCTTGGTTGGGCCGCTGCCCGCCAGCTCGGTTGCTCGGAGCAGCTGGGCATGATGCTGGGCGGCGTATTGATTGCGCCCGATCTGCTTAAGCTCGTCGATGCCGCATCGACGACGGGGGCATCGATGACTTTCGTGTATGGTCTACTTCCCGCGCCGGTCAACGATTACACGACGACTGTTATTCCGGTTCTCATCTCGGTGCCCGTGCTATGGCAGGTGGAGCGTTTCTTTAAGCGCACTATCCCTCAGGCTGTGGCGTTTTCTTTTGTACCGTTTGCAACCATGCTCGTTATGGTTCCGGTGTCGCTGTGTGTTACGGCGCCGGCAGGCAGCTATCTGGGCATGCTGTTGGGACAGCTTATGTTTATGCTTGGCAATTCCGGTGGCATCGTGTCGCTGCTCACGCTCATGGGGCTTGCCGCGGGCTGGGAGTTTCTTAAGATCGCGGGTGTCAGCAACGTTGTCCTATCGCTCGCCTATGCGCAGTTTATGAGTGTGGGAACGGATTCGTGCATCCTGATCGCCGCGACGATGGCAACGTTCGCCGTTTGGGGTATGCCCTTTGGCGCGTCGCTCCGCGTTGCGGATAAGGACGAGAAGGCGCTCATGCTGGGCTATTCAATCTCGGGTGTTCTTGGCGGCGTAAGCGAGCCGGCGCTGTACGGTTGCGGCTTTAAATATGGCAGGAGCCTGACGTGCATGGCCATTGGTGGCGCCGTCGGAGGCCTTGTTGCGGCCGTGGGCCACGTTACGGCCTATACCATCGGCATGACGAATGTCCTCATGGTCATTGGCTTTGCCACGGGCGGCATCTCGAACCTGCTGTGGTGCTGCGCCGCCGGCGGTGTGGCATTTGCGGTGTCTGCGGCGCTGAGCTACTGCTTTGGCGTGGTGCCGGCGAAGGGGCAGGCGACAGAAGACGGGGTCGATTCGCGCGAAACCTCGAAGAGCACGGCCGAAGCAAGCGCATAAATCGATCGACAAAGGGGCAGTCCCGCATGGCACATTCCAAGGTCGTGGCCCGTGTGGGTTGCGGCCTTTTTGTATCTGTGGGGCAAAGTGGCTACACTACAATCCGTTTGAGCAATAGATATATAGGTAGTACCGTGGGGGCGGATGTAGATGGTCGAGTGGATTGTTAAGCGTGCGCAGGGCGACCGTGCGCGCGTGGGCACGTTGACGGGCGTGGTGTGTATTCTCGCCAATGTGGCACTATGCGCTGCGAAGGGCGTAATTGGCGTGCTGTCGGGATCGGTTTCGATTGTGGCGGACGCCATGAATAATCTGTCCGATGCTAGCTCGAACATCGTGAGCGTGCTTGGCTTTAAGCTGGCGGGCAAGCCAGCAGACCCCGAGCATCCTTACGGTCATGGCCGCTACGAGTATCTCTCGGGTCTGGTTGTGGCGGCGCTCGTGCTGCTTATTGGCGTTGAGCTGGTGAAGTCCTCGGTTGAGCGCATCATCCACCCCGAACCTGTCGAGTTCTCGCTTGCCCTGGTGGCAGTTCTAGTGCTTTCGATGGTCGTAAAGCTGTGGATGGCGGCCCTCAACCAAAAGCTCGGTGACCGCATTGAGTCCGAGACGCTGCATGCGACCGCTCAGGACTCAAAGAACGATGTCCTAGCTACGGGCGCCGTGCTGGCGTGCGCAGTTGTTTCGCAGGTGACGCACATCAATCTTGACGCATGGGTCGGCCTTGCCGTTGGCGCCTATATTGGCTGGAGCGGCTTTGAGCTCATCCAGGATACGGTGAGCCCGCTTTTGGGTCAGGCACCCGATCCAAAGCTGGTCAAGCACATTCGAGACAAGATCATGAGCTACCCCGGCGTTTTGGGCGTTCACGATTTGATGGTTCACGACTACGGCCCGGGCAGGAAGTTCGCAAGCGCTCACGCCGAGATGGCAGCCGAGGCCAGCCCGCTGGAAAGTCACGACACGCTCGATAACATCGAGCAGTCGTTTAGGAACGAAGGCGGCATGATCGTCACGCTCCATTACGACCCCATCGTGACCGACGATCCAAAGGTAGCGAGCATGCGTCTGCGCATCAACGCTATGGCTCAAGAGGTCGATAGCCGCCTCTCGATCCACGACCTACGCTGTGTTCCGGGCCCCACGCATACCAACGTGATCTTTGACTGCGTACGTCCCTCGGATTTGGCGATGAGCGCCGAGGACCTAAAGCGCGCGCTGGCGAAACGGGTCGAATCGGAATATCCCAAGTCGGTCGCCAAGATCACGATCGACGAAGACTACGTAGGCCATACCCACGAGTAGGGCTGTGCCGGCAAAGCAAGTTATACAGAAGGGGAGAGCATGAAGCGCCTATATCTACTCCGCCACGGTCAGACAGAATTCAACGTTAAAAAGCTCGTCCAGGGCCGCTGCGATTCTCCGTTGACCGATCTGGGCCGCAAGCAAGCGGGAATGGCAGCCGCATGGCTCAAAGCCCACGGCGTCGTCCCCGACAAAGTGGTCTCTTCGCCCTTAGGCCGAGCCATGGACACGGCTCAGCTCGTCGCATGCGAGCTCCTCGGCCCGGACACAGCAGTCGAGCCCTGCGAAGGCATCATCGAGCGCAGCTACGGCTCCTTCGAAGAGGGCCCCCACGATGCCCTACCCACCGACGTCTGGGACCCCGGCGAGGACCTGATCCCATTTGGCGGAGAAGGAAGCCATGCCCTGCAGGAGCGCATGGTAGGCACCCTCACCAATCTCATAGGCGCCGAGGGCATCGAAACCCTCCTAGCAGTAAGCCACGGCAGCGCCAGCCGCCAATTCATCAAGGCTACAGCCCCAGAGGGCTTCGAGCTCCCAACAAAACTCCCCAACTGCGCCATCATGATCTTCGTTTTTGACGAGGCAAAGTCGGGAGAAGAAGGCGACGCGCCCCAATCCAAGTTCATCTTGCAGCAAATCATCGATCCTCAACAAAGTCATTAGCCTGAGCGAGCAGAGTTAAGCAGGCATCAACGTGTCGTCTCCCGAGCTTGGCAGAGGGGCGGCGAAATATATTAAGTTTGTCGCGAGTTCCGCACGCAAAGGAAAGCACTTAATGTGCTCTCCGTCTTGCGCAGGACTGTAGAGCAGGGACCTTAATATATTTCTCCGGCCCTCCGCCGTGCTCGGGAGCCATCCACGCACTTTACCTGCGTAAACAATGTGAGTGAAATATGAATCTCGATGGATACGCCCGCAGCCGTGTATACTAAACAGCTGTGTGTAACCAGGGGAGTATTCTGGCTGGACAAAATGCCTGCTTAATAGGGTTGTCAGGTAGTCCGGGCGAAATACAAGGCTGGGGAGCACGTCGTGTAAGTAGTGGTCCTCTAGGGGCGTACGCTCGGTGGTGTACGCATTGTCCCAAGACCACGCGAGAGTTGGGATCATATCTTGATCAGCATGATTCTCGGCCGCAAGATTGGCATGACCCAGGTTTGGGACGAGGACGACAACGTCGTTCCCGTCACGGTCATCCAGGCTGGCCCCTGCGCTGTCTCGCAGGTTAAAACTCAGGCAACCGACGGCTATGACGCCGTCCAGATCGGTTTCGGCGACATCAAGGCCAAGAACGTGAACAAGCCCATGGCTGGTCACTTCGCCAAGGCTGGCGTCGAGCCTGTCCGCTTCCTTCGTGAGGTCCGCGTCGAGAACGGCGAGGAGCACAAGGTCGGCGAGGTCGTCACCGTCGCTGATTTCGCTGATGTCGAGAAGGTCGATGTCATCGGTACCTCCAAGGGTAAGGGCTTCCAGGGTCGCATCAAGCGCTGGGGTCAGCGCCGCGGTCCTATGACGCATGGTTCTCACTTCCAGCGTCACCCCGGTTCTATCGGTCAGTGCGCCTATCCTGCGCGCGTCCTCAAGGGCGTCAAGATGGCCGGTCACATGGGTAACGAGCGCGTTACCGTCAAGAACCTTTCCGTTGTCCGCATCGATGCCGAGCAGAACCTCATCTTGGTCAAGGGCGCTGTCCCGGGTGCCAAGAATGGTCTCGTCGCCATCCGTATGGCCTAAGGGCCCAGCCCATTTAGCCCAGCGTCATACCAAGGAGAACACTTAAATGGCAAAGTTTGAAGTAAAGAACAGCGAGGGCAAGAAGGTCGCCGAGGCCGAGCTCGCCGCTGAGGTGTACGGCATCGAGCCGAACATCCACGTTATGCACCACATCGTCAAGTGCCAGATGGCCTCTTGGCGTCAGGGCACCCAGTCTGCTAAGGGTCGCTCTGAGGTTTCCGGTGGCGGCAAGAAGCCTTGGCGTCAGAAGGGCACCGGCCGTGCCCGCCAGGGTTCCATCCGTGCTGCCCAGTGGCGTCACGGTGGCGTTGTCTTCGCCCCCAAGCCCCGTTCTTACGCTAAGCGTATGAACAACAAGGAGGTCAAGCTGGCTATGCGCTCCGCGCTGTCCGCCAAGCTGGCCGATGGCGAGCTCGTGCTCGTCGACGACTACGGCTTCGAGAAGCCTTCCACCAAGGCTGCCGTCGCCATGCTCAAGGCTCTCGGCCTTGAGGGCAAGCGTCTGACCATCATCGTTCGCGATGAGGACGTCAACGCCTACCTGTCGTTCCGCAACATTCCCAAGACGTTCATCATCACCGCTGACGAGGCCAACACCTACGATCTCGTCAACAACAACGCTGTGCTGATGCCCGCCGACATCGCCGCTCACTTCGGGGAGGTGCTTGCATAAATGACCGCCCACGAGATCATCATCCGTCCGATCGTGTCCGAGCGTTCCTTCTCCGGCATGGAGCTGAACAAGTACACGTTCGAGGTCGCCAAGGATGCTAACAAGTATCAGATCAAGGACGCTGTCGAGGAGATCTTCGGCGTCAAGGTCGTTCGCGTGAACACCCTGACGGTCAAGCCCAAGACCAAGCGCGTGCGCTATGTCGCCGGCAAGACCCGTTCTTGGAAGAAGGCCATCGTCACGCTGGCCGAGGGCGACACCATCGAGGTCTTTGGCAACCAGGCCTAAGACTCGCTGCTGTTGAGTGAGCTCATGCCTCCCAAATAGGGGAGGCGGGAGCTCAAGGTTTTGGGCGTATAAAATGGACACGCCCGGAACCGTGTATACGTCCGGTGTCATCGCACCCGAGGCAGAACCTCGAATCCCTGTCTGTGATGGCTAACGGATTCCTATTGAAAGGGATTGTAATGGCTGTAAAGCACCTTAAGCCGACCTCCGCTGGTAGGCGTTGGCAGACGATCTCCGATTTCTCCGAGATCACCTGCACCAAGCCCGAGAAGTCTCTTCTCGAGCCCCTGCCCAAGAAGGCCGGTCGTAACAACAACGGCCGCATCACCACCCGCCACCAGGGCGGCGGCGTGAAGCGTCGTTACCGCGTGATCGACTTCAAGCGCAACAAGGACGGCGTGCCCGCCAAGGTTGCCACGATCGAGTACGATCCGAACCGTTCCGCTCGCATCGCTCTGCTGCACTACGCAGACGGTGAGAAGCGCTACATCCTGGCCCCCAAGGGCCTCGAGGTCGGTCAGACCATCATGTCCGGTTCTGACGCCGACATCAAGCCGGGCAACGCTCTGCCCCTCGCCGACATCCCCGTCGGTACGCTCATCCACGCCGTCGAGTTCCAGCCGGGCAAGGGCGCTGCTATCGCCCGTTCCGCCGGTAACTCCTGCCAGCTGATGGGTAAGGAGGGCAAGTACGCTATCGTCCGTATGCCTTCCTCCGAGATGCGCCGCATCCTCGTTACCTGCCGCGCCACCGTCGGTGAGGTCGGCAACGCCGATCACGCCAACATCGTCATCGGCAAGGCCGGCCGTAAGCGTCACATGAACGTGCGCCCGACCGTCCGCGGTACCGTCATGAACCCTGTCGACCACCCGCACGGCGGTGGCGAGGGCAAGAACCACACCTCTGGTCGTCCCTCCGTTACCCCCTGGGGTAAGCCGACGAAGGGCCTTCGTACGCGCAAGAAGAAGAAGGTCTCGAACCAGCACATCATTCGTCGCCGTAAGAAGTAATTTCGGATACCGAGTTTTAGGAGAAAGCACTTATGAGCAGAAGTCTCAAAAAGGGCCCGTTCGTGGAGACTCGCCTTCTCTCGCGTATCACCGCGATGAACGAGGCTGGCAAGAAGGACGTCGTGAAGACCTGGTCCCGCGCGTCCACCATCTTCCCCGAGATGGTTGGTCACACCATCGCCGTCCACGACGGCCGCAAGCATGTGCCCGTGTATGTTACCGAGTCCATGGTTGGTCACAAGCTCGGCGAGTTCGCGCCGACTCGTACGTTCCGTGGCCACAAGGCCAAATAGGGGGTTAACCGTAAATGGCAACTAAGTCTATTGAAACTGAGGCCACCGAGGTTCGCGCCGTCGCTAAGTACGTGCGTGTTTCCCCCAGCAAGGCCCGCCTGGTGGTCGATCTGATCCGCCGCAAGCCTGTCGCTCAGGCCTTCGACATCCTCCACTTCTGCGACCGCGCCGTCGCCGTGGATGTCGAGAAGGTTCTCCGTTCCGCCGTTGCGAACGCCGAGAACAACAACGGTCTGCGTGCCGACAACCTGGTTGTCGCCGCTGCCTATGTTGACGAGGGTCCGACGCTTAAGCGCATCCGTCCCCGCGCCAAGGGTTCCGCTTCTCGCATTCTGAAGCGTACTTCCCACATCACCGTCGTCGTTGCTCCTCGAAAGGAGGCGTAAAGCTGTATGGGTCAGAAAGTCTACCCCACCGGCTTCCGTCTTGGCATCACCGAGAACTGGCGCTCCCGCTGGTTCGCAGAGAAGGATTACGCTAAGACCCTCGGTAACGATCTCGAGATCCGCAAGTACCTCGAGAAGCGTCTTTCCCGCGCAGCTGTCTCCCGCGTCGAGATCGAGCGCGCTGGCGACAAGGTGAAGGTCATCATCCTCACCGCTCGCCCCGGCGTTGTCATCGGTAAGAAGGGTGCCGAGATCGATACCCTCCGCACCGAGCTCGAGAAGGTCGCTGGCGTCTCCAAGGGCCAGCTCTCCGTCGACGTTGTCGAGATCAAGCGCCCCGAGCTCGACGCCAACCTCGTTGCTCAGTCTATCGCCGAGCAGCTCGAGGGCCGCGTTGCCTTCCGTCGCGCTATGCGCAAGGCTGTCCAGTCTGCCCGCAAGGCCGGCGCTAAGGGCATCCGTATCCAGTGCTCCGGTCGTCTCGGCGGTGCCGAGATGGGCCGTCGTGAGTGGTACCGCGAGGGTCGCGTGCCTCTGCACACCCTCCGTGCCAAGATCGACTACGGCACGGCTGTCGCCAGCACCACCATGGGCGCTTGCGGCGTGAAGGTCTGGATCTACCTGGGCGAGAAGCTCCCGGGCCAGCCTGTTCCCAACCCTGCACTCGAGGGCTCTTCCCGTCCTCGTCGTCGTAACTCCGAGAGGAGGGGTCAGTAGTGCTTGCCCCTAAGCGTATTCTTCACCGCAAGGTGCAGCGTGGCTCCATGAAGGGCCAGGCCAAGGGTAATACCGAGCTGCATTTCGGCGAGTTTGGTATCCAGGCTCTCGAGGCCCATTGGATTACCAACCGTCAGATCGAGGCCGCTCGTATTGCCATGACCCGTTACATGAAGCGTGGCGGTCGTGTCTACATCACGATCTTCCCTGATAAGCCCATCACCAAGAAGCCTGCCGAGACTCGCATGGGTTCTGGTAAGGGTAACCCCGAGGAGTGGGTGGCCGTCGTCAAGCCCGGCCGCATCATGTTCGAGGTCAAGGGCGTGCCCGAGGAGGTCGCTCGCGAGGCTCTGCGTCTTGCACAGCACAAGCTTCCCATCAAGACCAAGATTGTTGCTGCCAAGAACGCTGAGCAGCGCATCGAGAAGGAGATGGCTGAGGAGGCCGCTCTCGAGGCCAAGTGGGCTGCTGAGGACGCCGCCGCCGCCAAGGAGGAGAACTAATGAAGCCCGCAGAGATTCGTGAGCTCTCGGACGCTCAGCTCGTTGAGAAGCTGAAGGAAATGCGCGCCGAGCTCTTTAACCTTCGTTTCCAGATGGCCACCAGCCAGCTGGACAACACCGCTCGCGTCAACACCGTGAAGAAGGACATCGCTCGCGTCCTCACGGAGCAGCGCGCCCGCGAGATCGCAGCGGAGAAGTCCGCTGTCGCCGAGTAGGACCTAAGGAGAGAACATGACTGATTCGCGTAACTCGCGTAAGGTCCGTACGGGTGTCGTTACCTCCGTCTCCGGTGCCAAGACCATTGTTGTCACCATCACCGAGCGCAAGCGTCACCCCAAGTACGGCAAGATGATGACCAGCTCCAAGAAGCTGCACGCTCACGATGAGGAGTGCACGGCTGGCGTGGGCGACACTGTCCGCGTTATGGAGACCCGTCCTATGTCCAAGATGAAGCGTTGGCGCCTCATCGAGGTCGTCGAGCGCGCTAAATAAGCAGTCGCTCTTACGACTTGTACGTTTCCGAAGATGTGCGTATGCCTGGCTTGCATACCACGGGCCGTATACAGGCTGCGCACCTCTCTTCGGTTCTTAGTTCGGAGGAACATCTACCATGATTCAGATGCAAACCATGCTGAACGTCGCCGACAACTCCGGCGCTCGCAAGATTCGCTGCATCAAGGTGCTTGGCGGTTCCAAGCGTCGTTATGCAGGCATCGGCGATGTGTTCATCGGTGCTGTCCAGGAGGCTACCCCTGGCGCCAACGTCAAGAAGAAGGACGTTGTCCGTTGCGTCGTCGTTCGCACCGTTAAGGAGATCCGCCGCAAGGATGGCTCCTACATTCGCTTTGATGAGAACGCCTGCGTTGTCATCAACAACGATGGTTCGCCCGTCGGCACCCGTATCTTCGGGCCCGTCGCTCGCGAGCTTCGTGACAAGAAGTACATGAAGATCGTCTCGCTCGCTCCCGAGACCCTGTAGTTAGGGGAGATATATGTATATCAAGAAGGGCGATAAGGTCCAGGTTCTCTCTGGTAAGGATCGCGGCAAGCAGGGCGTTGTCCTGCGTGCTCTCCCCGCCGAGAACAAGGTCGTTGTCGAGGGCGTTTCGGTCGTCAAGAAGGCCGTCAAGCCCAACGCTGCCAACCAGCAGGGCGGCATCGTTTCGCAGGAGGCTCCCATCGACGCCTCCAACGTCAATCTCGTCTGCCCCGAGTGCGGTAAGGTTACCCGCGTCGGTCACGAGAAGGACGGCAAGAACAAGCTGCGCGTCTGCAAGAAGTGCGGCCACAAGTTCTAAGCTGCCCGCAACATCAAGTTGCTAGCAAAGGCCCGGATGCCACGGCACCCGGGCCTTTTTCTATCCCCACTCGATGGCTTCGGTTCTGCCGTCCCGTCATTCCGGTTGCATCCAGTTTTCGGTGCCGTCTCGAATCGAGTGCCGCCAGGTGACACCCTGTCGCGTTTCGTCGGCTTCGGGGACAAAAGTCGGGACAACTCCAAAAACTATTTTCGAACTCAGGGCTTTGAGTTTTTGTTTTTGTCCCAAAGGGCGCGGCGGGATGCCTTTGGAGGCTCGATAGCGCCGAAAACGCCCGTTTTGAAACTTAAATGCCTTTTCGCGTGCAAGCCGCCAGCTGCAATAGGAAGTGAATCAACGCAGGTGGCTTTCAAGCAGTTTGCAAAACTGCAGGTCGCAGGTCTTCATTGCCAGTAGGAGAAATGAGTAGTCTCAGGTGGCTTGCCCATGAGTTGACGAACGGGATTTGAGATTACGCTGACGTCCGGAAACGCTTCGAGCACGGCGTTACGTTTTTGGGGTTTGGGCGTAGCCCCTGCACCCGCGAGCGCGGGCCTTAAGCCCGCCGAGAGGGTGACGCGTCGAAAACGAAGTGGAAAGAGAGAAGGGGCCGTCCCTATCATTCAGGTTGCGACCGAAGAAGACAAGGAGACCCCCTGAGCCTGAATGATGCCCCACAGACCGCGTCCGACCGAGCTCAAGCCGAGCTTTTCCTGACGTCCGCCTTCGCGAAGATGATGGCTGGATTGGCTATGGATTGGCAACACTTATTTGGACGATTCCGGGAGGGACGGCCCCGCCTCCCTGAACTCGACCGGCGACATGTAGCCCAGCGTCGAGTGGATCCTGAAGTTGTTGTACCAGTGCACGTAATCCAAGAGCTTGGCTCGGAGCTCGCGCGTCCCTCCTCGGTCCTTCGGAGTGGCCGACGATCTCCCCGTTGCAGAGGTCGACGAGCAGGCAGACGTAGTTCCACGACGCCCCGACGCGCACGCAGGCCAAGTCGCTGCATATATGGGTGCACGGCGCCCTGCCGCCGAAGCCGCGCGCGACGACGTTCGACACGTCGGCCTCGTTGACCGCCCCGGGGTGCACCTTGAACCTCTTCCTGCCGTATGCGCCGGCCAGGCCGTTCTCCCTCATGATGCGGCAGACGCGGCGCCGGCTGACGGTAACGCCCGACCTCCCGGGCGACGCCTTGATCTTGCGCGATCCGTTCCGGCCCTTGCTGGCGGCGTGCGCCGCCGCGGCCGCCGTCGCCCCCCGACATTAAGGTCCTCAAGGGCCGCGTCGTCTCCGGCGACCAGTTCGTCTCGCCCGCGGAACAGAAGGAGCGAATCCTCGCGACCTTCGGCGACCTGTGCTGCGAGATGGAGGGCTGCACCATCGCGCAGGCCGCTTATCTCAACGGCGTGCCCCTCGTCGTCGTGCGCGCCATCAGCGACAAGCCCTGCGCCGAGGGCCGGGTCGTCGACTGCAACACCTTCGAGAAGAAGGCCGCCTGCGACTGCGCCCGCATCGCCGCGCGCATGGTTAAGCTTTAGGCCCTGCGCGCCGGGGCCCTTTCCAAAGCGAAGTGTCGAGCCGAAGTGTTGAGCGTCGGCCCTGAATGTTCAATGGCCGTTGTTTTCTGCCCCTCAAGTGGTGGACTTTTCCTCGGAGCTGTTGATTCCCCCCACGCGCCCCCTTCCGTTCTCTGTTCTCCCCTTATACTCCTTGTACGAGGAGGTAAGAAGTCATGGACAAGACCACACAGGACAGCTTGGCAAAGAAACCCGTCGACATGAGGGACAGGATTCTCGAGCATCTCGAGGCCCTCACCACTGCCGTCTCGCTCGACGACCTTGCCCGTCTGTCCACCTCCGACATCGCCGAGACGCTCATCATCTCCAGGAGCCTGGCGAGCCAGTACCTCAACGACCTTGTTCGCGCCGGTCTTGTGGTTAAGGTGGCGGGCAGGCCTGTCCGTTATTTTCATCGCCGCGCGTTCCAGAAGCGTTTTCAGGTAAAGCTCTCTGCAAGCGAGTACGCCTCGCTCGCCGACCTCATCCAGGCGACGGGAATCGCCGATCACCGCGACTTCGCGCGTGCCGTGGGCTTCGACATGAGCCTCAGCTCCGTTGTCGAGCAGTGCAAGGCTGCGGTTCAGTACCCTCCGTTTGGCCTGCCCATCCTCTTGAGCGGCGGCGTGGGTGTCGGTAAGTCTTTCCTTTCTCGCCTTGTGTACGAGTACGGCAAGAACCAGGGCTTGCTGTCCCGCGACTCCTCCTATGTGCGCATCGACTGCGCCGGGGTCCCGGACGCCGCCTCGTTCAACGGGCTTCTTGACGAGTCGATCGCGAAAGCGCGCGGGGGTGTGGTCTTTGTCAACGGCATCGAGGCACTCTCTCCCTCTGCGATGGAGCACTGCCTTGCGACGGCCCTCGGGCTCGATGCCTCCCAGGATGCGCCGCGCGCTCGCCTCGTTCTTTCGACGACGCTTTCCGCCGATGACCTGAAGGTTTCCTCGGCCTACAGCAAAATGCCCATCTGTGCCCGCGTCCCCTCACTCAAGGAGCGGACCCCCGAGGAGCGCGAGGATCTCATCTTGAACTTCCTGCGCAGCGAGGGGTGCCGAATCGGTTCTGATGTGAAGATCAGCCGCGGCGCATACCGTTGCCTCGTGAACGCGGACTTTTCCGATAACATCGCCGGCTTGCGCGCCTGCGTGACGAACTGCTGCGCCAAAGCGTTCCTCAATCGCGAGGGCGACTACGTCGTCGTTCGCCCGTATCTTCTTCCCAGCGGGCTCCTCTCCTCCGCGCAGATCGATCAACAGCCCGACGATGGCGTTCTGATCGACGCGTCTCTGGATGCCGCCGAGAGCACAGGGCCGGTCGAGCAGGCGCTCGATGCCCTGTGCTCCCTCGATGAGCGATTCTGCGCCGGGGAGCTCTCTGTCTCCGAGCTTGTCTCGCAAGCTGTCTCCGCTGTGCGCGGCGTTGAGGATCACTTGATCTTCGACCACGGCGTCGCCTCCTCGAGGTCGCGCGCCTTCGAGCGCGTCGTGGGCGCGGTCCTTGCCGACGCAGGCTCTTCTTATGGCATCGAGCTTTCGAGGAAGGTCGCTTTTCTACTGGCCCAGGAGATTTGCCTGCAGTTGTGGCCGGGTATCGGCCTGGCTAAGCGAAAGTCTGCCTGTGCGGAGCAAATCTCCCATCTCCTCGGTGCCGTGACCTCCGAATTGCCGTTTGCCTCGAGTGTCTCCGATCAGGTCGCCGCAGACGTGGAAGGGGCGCTGGGAATCTCGCTCGATCACTTCACGAAGACGCTTCTGACGCTGTGCGTCGCATCGGAGTCTCGCGATGCGAAGGCCCTTCGGACGCTCTGCGTCATCTTGTCCCACGGCTACTCAACGGCGACGAGCATCGCCGACGCGGCGAACCGTATGCTCGGCATGCATGTGTACGAGGCTGTCGACATGCCCTACGACCAGCAGCTGAAGGACATCGTCGGTCCGCTCCAGCGCCTCGTCGACCGCCATTCCTACTGCACCGGGGTCGTGTTCCTCGTCGACATGGGCTCCTTGGAGGAGGCCTATAAGGCCCTCGAGAACGTTACCGACTCCACTATCGGCGTGGTGAACAACGTCTCTACCGGTCTTGCGCTCGAGATCGGGGTCGGGCTGCTCGGCGGCAAGTCCATCGCCGAGGTTCTTGGCGATGCGACCGCCGCGTGCGTGACGCACTGCAAGGTGATCGAGCGCGTCAACCGTGAGGACGCCATCGTCTTCTGCTCCGAGTCCGGGGTCGACGCCGCGGAGAGGATACGCCAGCTCGTCTCGCAGAGCCTCCCGCGCACCATAGGCGCGCGCCTGCTCACGAGGCCCTTCAAGCAGCTCGTCGCGAACGGGTCGAACGACGCCGTTTTCTCCGAGCACCGCGTCTGCGCCGTCATCGGCACGGGAGACCCCGGGGTCGCCTCCGTCCCCTTCGTCGCCCTCGAGGACATCATGTCGACGGCGTCCGCCTCTAAGGTTGATGCCGTGTTCGGCAGGTGGCTTGACGCTTCCGAGCTCTCTTCTTTCCACGAGAAGCTGCTCTCGAACATGACGCTGCAGAACGTCATCCGCTCCATCACCATCCTCGACCCGGAGCGGCTATTCCATGAGATCGAGAGCGCCGTGCACGAGCTTCAGCGCAGGACAGGCGAGAAGATCGGCAGCAACGCCATCATTGGGCTCTACGTTCACCTCTGCTGTCTCGTCGAGCGCCTTGTTACCAGAAACCCCATTGAGACCTACGTTGGCCAGGACCGCTTCGAGGAGGAACGCGCCGATTTCATCGAGTCCTTCAGGCAGAGCTTCTCGAGCATCTCGACGCGCTATCGCGTAGAGGTTCCCGTAAGCGAGATCGCATATGTCTTCGACTACATAAGCGTGAGCGCCGCCCCGGCGCGAGAAGAGCGCCTCGGCTCCTCGGACCTCCTGCTCGACGAGTGACCTTCCCCGCGCCGCCGCAAGCTGACCGCGCGTCCTCAATAATCCGATAACCCCTTGCCCGGCGCGAATCCGGATAGCGCCGAGGCAGTACCGAACGCAAAACTTCATTTGATAGGAGCAAACATGAGTGTTGTTATGGCACGAATCGACAATCGCCTGCTTCACGGCATCATCGTGACGCAGTGGGCCCCGGTGTCGGGCGCGACCCGAGTCATGGTCATCGACGACAAGGTCGCCGGCGACGAGGTCCTGAAGTCCACCATGAGGATGGCGCGCCCCGCGGGCATGGCCGTTTCGATCATCTCCGAGCAGACCGCGCTCAAGAACTTCGCCGCGGGCAAGTACGACCGCGAGAAGGTCTTCGTCATCGCCAAGGAGCCCGAGACGATGCTTCGCCTGGTCGAGTCGGGCGTCGAGCTCCCGTCGCTGGTCGTCGGCGGCTCGCTCGTCAAGGAGGACGGCATCCAGCTCACCCAGCGCGCCTACGCCTCCGCCGAGAACGTCCAGAGCTACAAGGCGCTCATCGCCCGTGGCGTCAAGGTGACGGCCCAGTTCGTGCCCGCCGACAAGCCCGTCTCCGTCGCAGACCTCATCTAAGGGGGAAATATGGTCAACTTCACTATCCTGCAGGTCGTCCTTTTGACCCTGCTGGCCTTCATCAAGCACGTGGACTACTACGGCATCCCGATGATCTTCGTCAATTACGCCGTTTTCTGGGGCCTCATCACCGGAGTCGTCATGGGCGACTGGAAGACCGGCCTTGTCATCGGCGGCACCATTCAGCTCATGCAGCTCGGCGTCGCGGGCTTCGGCGGCTCCTCCATTCCCGACTACGGCACGATGGCCATCATCGCCACCGCCTACGGCGTGACCCTGGGCTCCGACACGGGCCTCGCCATCGGCCTGCCGGTCGGCATGCTCGGCATCCAGCTCGACGTCGTCGCCAAGATCCTCAACGGCTTTGTCGTCGAGAAGTCCCAGAAGTTCTGCAACGAGGGTAAGTTCAATCAGATGAACGCCATCCTGTGGGTCTGCCCCGCGCTCTTCGGCCTGTGCGCCGCCCTGCCCGTCTTTGTCTCCGTGACGCTCGGCCAGCCCGCCGTCAACTGGCTCCTCGAGGTCATGCCCCAGTGGTTCCTCTCCGGCCTCACCCTCGCCGGCAAGATGCTCCCGGCCGTCGGTATCGCCATGCTGCTCCGCTACATGCCAACCGCCAAGTACTTCCAGTACCTGCTCGCCGGCTTCTTCCTCTCGGCCTTCCTGAACGTGCCCATCATCGGCGCCGCCATCGTCGGCGTTGCCCTCGCGATTGCGTTCTACCAGCGTGCCGAGAGGGACACCGAGCTCGCCGCCCACGCTTCCGCAGACGCCTTCATCGGAGAGGATGAGTAACCATGGAAAACGAGAACATCACCGCCGTCGCTGAGGGCAAGCCCTCCGGCTACAAGGTCACCAAGAAGGACCTGCGCAACGCGAACTGGCGCTGGCTCATGAGCGTGTGCACCTTCAACTACCAGACCCAGCAGGGCGCCTCAGTCGCCTACGCCCTCTCGCCGGTCCTGAGGAAGATCTACACGAACGACGAGGACTATAAGCAAGCGCTCAACAACCACTTCCGCTACTACAACACCCAGCCTTGGCTCGCCGCCATCATCCTTGGCGCCTGCGTGGCCATGGAGGAGCGCGACGGCCTAGCGGCGGCGGACGCCGTCCAAGACCTGAAGATCGGCACCATGGGACCGCTCGCCGGCGTCGGCGACTCCCAGCTCATGACCATGATCCCGACCATCATGGGCTCCATCGCCGCCTACATGGCCATCGAGGGCAACCCCGTGGGAGCCGGCATCTGGTTCGCGCTCATCCTGGCCATCTTCTGGGTCCGCATGCACGCCCTCGAGTTCGGCTACAAGCAGGGCGTGAAGCTCGTTACCGACTTCAGCGAGAAGCTTCCCAACCTCACTGCCGCCGCCTCCGTGCTCGGCCTCACCGTGGTCGGCTGCCTCATCGCCTCGGTCATCGGCGTCACCTGCCCGATTAGCTTCAGCTTCGGCGACGTCGCGATGGAGATTCAGCCGCTGCTCGACAAGATCCTGCCTGCCATGATCCCCGCCGCCATCACGGGAAGCGCGTATTACCTTCTTACCAAGAAGAACGCGAGCATGACGGCCCTCATCCTCGTGGTGATCGTCCTCGCGATGGTCGCCTCCGCCGCCGGCATCCTCGCCTAGCTTCGACCCAAGAGATTGGTGAATCAATGAGAAAGATAGTTGTGGCGAGCCATTCCCTTCTCGCCCAGGGCTTCAAGGACACCCTCGAGTTCCTTACGGGTAAGGGCGACGCCGTCAACGCCGTGTGCGCCTACGTGAACGACAACGGCGAGGGGCTCGACGCGGCGGTCGAGGCGGCTCTTTCGGGCACTGACGAGGTCGTCGTCCTCACCGACGCGTACGGCGGCAGCGTGAACCAGCGCTTTTCCCGCTTCGCCTCCGACCGGATCCACGTGATCGCGGGTGTCAACCTCCCGCTCGCCATGACGGTCGCGCTCGCGCGCCCCGACGAGAAACTCGACTTCGACGCCCTCGTCAACGAGGCGCGCCAGCAGATCATCTACGTGAACGGTGCCAGTTCCGCCGAGTGCGACGACGACGAATAGAGGAGGTCGACGATGAGAGAGTTCCTTAAGGACGTGTGGATGCACGGCGGTGAGGAAAGCCGCGCCATCACCCCCGAGAACATCACGGGCGAGAAGGGCCGCGCCGCCATGTCGGCCAGCCACCTCGGCGTCGGCCGCAAGGGCTCGTGCTGCGTGCCCCTTGAGTCCGGCGAGACCATCACGCTCGCGGACATCGAGGGCCCCGGCATCATCCGCCACATCTGGATGACCGTCCCCGACAAGACCGCCGCCGGCAGCTTCGTCATGCGTGACCTCGTGCTGCGCTTCTACTGGGACGACGAGGAGACCCCCTCGGTCGAGTGCCCTGTCGGCGACTTCTTCTGCAACGGCTTCGGTGAGCGCGCCATCGTCAACTCGATGCCCATCTGCGTGAACCCGACGGGCGGCATGAACTGCTACTTCGAGATGCCCTTCAGGAAGCACGCCAAGGTCACGCTTACGAGCGAGCACCCCGGGTTCATTAAGTACATCTTCTACACGTTCAACTACGCGCTCACCGACGTGCCGGACGACGCCATGTACTTCCACGCCCGCTTTAACCGCGAGCGCAGCACCCGCAGGGGCGTCGACTACACCGTGCTCGACGGCGTGCGCGGCAAGGGCTACTACGTCGGCACCTACATGGCCCTGTGCGCCCTGGAGCGCTATTGGTGGGGCGAGGGCGAGATGAAGTTCTTCCTCGACGGCGACGAGGAGTTCCCCACGGTCACCTCGACGGGAGCCGAGGACTACTTCGGCGGTGCCTGGGCCTTCCTCGACAGGCCGCCCCACGCGCTGCCCGAGGCGCAGTGCTTCAACACGCTGTTCGCCGGCTACCCGTACCGCTCGACGCGCGACGCCACGCGCGACCGCTTCAGCGCGGGCAAGCCGAACCCGAATCCGATGCTCGCGACTAGCGACGACGCGCTGCCCAGGCACGGCCTCTACAGGTGGCACCTTCCCGACCCGATCTCGTTCAAGGAGGACCTGCGCGTGACGTTCCAGGACCTCGGCAACGACGACATCAAGCTCTACGAGCGCGAGGACGACATCTCCACCGTCGCCTACTGGTACCAAAGCGAGCCGCACGCCGTGCTCGCCCCGTTTGCCGCAAGGCAGGACCGCGTGCCCAGGTAGGGTCGCCTCGAAACAAGCCAACGTTATGGGCGCCCGCGGTTGACCATGACTGCGGGCGTCCCTTTGTAAGGAGGATCACATGAGCGAAAAGCAAATGAGGCTCGGCGCCCTCGAAGCCGGCGGGACCAAGATGGTCTGTGCCGTGGTGTCCGGCGACGGCGAGGTCCTCGACCGTATGGAGACCCCGACGCTTACGCCCGCCGAGACCGTCCCGCAGATGATCGAGTGGTTCACCGCCCGCGATGTGGACGCGTTGGGCATCGGCGCCTTCGGCCCGACCTGCGTCAACCCCAACGACGAGCGCTACGGCTCCATCCTCCAGACGCCCAAGCTCGCGTGGCGAGGCCATGGTCTTCGCGCCGCGTTCGCCGACGCCCTCGGGATTCCGGTGGCCTACGACACGGACGTGAACGTTGCCTGCCTCGGCGAAGTGGTCTTCGGCTGCTGCAAGGGGCTCGAGGACGCCGTCTACGTGACCATCGGCACCGGCGTGGGCGCGGGCGTCATGTGCGCGGGCAGACTCCTTCACGGCATGCTGCACCCCGAGGCCGGTCACATGCTGGTAAGGACCCGTCCCATCGAGGAGGGACGCTGCGTCTGCCCGAGCCACGCGAGCTGTCTCGAGGGGCTCGCCTCCGGCCCCGCCATCGCCGCGCGCTGGGGAAAGCCCGCGGCCGAGCTCGCGGACAACGATGAGGTGTGGGCGCTCGAGGGGGATTATCTGGGGCAGATGTGCGCGAACCTCGTGCTCATGTACTCGCCTCGCCGCATCGTCCTCGGCGGCGGCGTGATGCACCAGGAGCAACTCTACGGCATCGTCCGCAAGAAGACCCTCGAATATCTGGGTGGCTACATCCAGACCGCCGAGCTTAAGGACATGGAGAGCTACATCTGCGCCCCGGGCTGCGGCGGCGACCAAGGAATCCTCGGCGCGGCCGAGCTGGCAAGAAGGGCGCTCGCGTAACTTGCGCTCTCTCCGCCATACAACGCGTTAAGAAAAGACGAGCGCTTCTTGCCAATTGAGCGGCAAGAAGTGCTCGTCTTTTGCATTTGTTTTTGGGGCAGGACGCCCCGCCTCCGCTAGAGTCCCTGGACCGCCACACCCACGAGGTTTGGACCGGTGTGGACAAGAAGCGCGGGGCTGATGTCGGAGCGGACGACCTCCACCGCGTTGGCCACGCACTCGCACAGGGCCTGCTCCATGCGGTCGTAGAGGTCGGCGTGGGCCGAGGTGCGGCTCGCGGCAAAGCGCACCTTGGGGTGCTTCTCGACGATGGCGGCGATGAGCTTGACCTCGGTGCGATGCGGTACTTGCACAGCCATTTCGTGTACGCGAGGCTGTTGGCTTTCTGGGCCACAGCAATCACCTTCCCCCTAGTATGATGACCTGAACAATCCTCATGCTAGGGGGAAGGTTTTTGTCGCGTAGCGGAAATTGGCCTCCACCCGCTGAGCGGGTGGCTTTCTATGCCGCGCGTGCCGTGCGGCACGGACTAAAGTCCATGAATAAAAACGAGGATGGCCACGTCCGGCCTCCCTCGCAAAGAGTCTCTGATTGCTCCCACTCATTGGGGACAGACTTACATGAGTGATTGCACTCATTGGGGACAGACTTAAATGAGTGCTCTTGAAATGCCGGCGCCTGGGGACGTTCTTTTTCTGTCTGCAGTTTGGGACGTTCCTTTTCTGTCGGCAGTTTGGGACGGTCCTTAGAGCTGCAGCGCGCCATGAGCGACGAGGCGAAGCGGATCATCCTGTCTTTCGAGTTCTAAGCAGAATTCCCCGTCTCTGAGTAATGATTAGTGCGCATTTGTGCGTATTTGTGTGCGTAGGATTGCGTGGCTATGCGTGTATAAGCACCGTCTGCGGCTGTATTATGACCATTTGGCGGTTATATACGCAAAAGTACGCACATACGCGCTAATTTGTGCGAATATAGAGACGGCAGAAATGTTAGACGCTCCATGACCCAGGAGGCACATATGGCAGATTTCAAGCAGGCTCCACTCGACGCCGCGGCAGCCGCCAAAGCAGCATTCGCTTCGGTCCAGGACAAGCCGTTCCCTAACGACATCTTTACGGCTCCCGAGCTCCGCTGGGCCGTGATCGGGTGCGGCGTTATCGCCAACCAGATGGCCCAGTCCCTCGCTCTTGCCGGCCGCAAGCTCGCGGGCGTCGCCAACCGCACGCTGTCCAAGGCTCAGACTTTTGCCGAGCAGTATGGCATCGAGAAGGTCTATGACACGGTCGAAGACCTCTACGCCGATCCGGACATCGACGCTGTCTATATCACCACGCCGCACAACACGCATATCACCTATCTGCGTGCCGCGCTGGCCGCCGGCAAGCACGTGCTCTGCGAGAAGGCCATTACCCTCAACTCTGCCGAGCTCGACGAGGCCCGCGCCATCGCCGACGAGCACAACGTGGTCCTTATGGATGCCACCACGGTGCTCCACATGCCGCTGTATCAGGAGCTGCGCCGTCGCATGGATGCGGGCGACTTTGGCCACATGAACCTCGCCCAGCTCAACTTTGGCAGCTATAAGGAGTACGGCGACCTGACCAACCGCTTCTACAACCGCAGTCTTGCCGGCGGCGCCATGCTCGACATTGGCGTGTATGCCCTGTCCGTCATGCGCCTCTTTATGGCAAGCCAGCCCGCTGAGGTCGTGTCTCTGGGCAACACCTGTGAGACTGGCGTTGACGTCGCGGGCGGCATTGTCTGCCGAAACGCCGAGCAGCAGCTGGGCGTCGTGAGCCTTACGCTCCACTCGAAGCAGCCCAAGCGCTCGGTCATCAGCTTTGACAAGTGCTATATCGAGGTCAACGAGTATCCGCGCGCCGATCACGCGACCATCGTGTGGACTGCGGACGGCCACCGCGAGGAGGTCCACGCCGGCACCGAGGCTTACGCCCTTTGCTATGAGATGGCCGATCTTGAGAAGGCCGTTGCCGGCGACGACTCTAAGCGTGAGCTTCTGGGCTATGCTTCTGATGTTATGGAGCTGATGACCAAGCTGCGCGCCGACTGGGGAGTCGTGTACCCCGAGGAGGAGTAAGCGATGCTAGCGGAAGATAGGCTCAACGCGATCGTGTCGATGGTTCAGCAGACCGGCTCGGTTACCGTGCCGGAGCTTGCCGAAGCCCTGGGCGTGACGGCGTCTACCATTCGGCGCGACCTGCAGACGCTCGACCGAGCACACCGTATCGCCAAGGTGCACGGAGGCGCGACAAGTCTGGAGCGCGCGCACGTGACGCGCGACCTAACGCTTAATGAGCGCAGCGACCTCCATAACGACGACAAGGAGCGTATCTGCGCCCGTGCGGCGGCACTTGTGGAGCCCGAGAGCTTTGTATACATCGACTCGGGTTCGACGACGCTCAGGCTCATCGAGCATCTTCCACACCTTGAAGATGTCACCTATGTGACCGATTCCGTGCTCCATGCTCAACGCCTTGCTTTGCGCGGCATGCGTACCGTGGTGCTGGGTGGCGAGCTCAAACCCGAGACCGAGGCGCTCGTTGGCCCCGATGCCTTGGCAACCTTAGACCGCTACAACTTCAACTGTGGCTTTTGGGGCTCTAACGGCATTGCCGCCGAGCAGGGCTTCACGGCGCCCGATATCGAGGAGGCGCAAGTAAAGCGTATCTCGATGCGCCATACGGCCAAGCGTTTCGTAATCTCTGATGCCAGTAAATTTGGCATGGTGGCGCCCGTCAAGTTCGCGGACTTCCGTGACGCAACGATTATTACCGCAGGCGATGTCCCTGCCAAGTACCGGGCAATGGACAACGTCATCACGGTCTAACAGCAAGGGACGGGCTAAGGCCAAAACCACCACAAAGGTGCCTGTCCCCATTGTGGTGGTTAGTAACGAAAACCGAGTAGTTTTCTCAATAGAAAAGCGGCAACGTCCATCACGGGCGTCGCCGCTTTCGTTTTCTGCCGGTTTGTCTAAGTCTGTAACAACTGGACCGTTAAAAGTGGGCTAGGTGTTACAGATCGAGATACTTACGAACCGCGCCGTCCCTTTGTCTCAATCTGTAACATCTGGGACTGATTTTGCCGAGTTACTGTTACAGATTGAGATTATTCCCTTGAGGGGATTCGAATGTCTCGATCTGTAACAGATAGACCGCAAAATGGGCTTTAGCTGTTACAGATCGAGATGTTTGGGAATCCGGCAGAGCCATCGCGGCAAAACCACCACAAAGGTGCCTGTCCCCATTGTGGTGGTTTAGGGCTCCCAGGGGCAAGGGGCTTCGATGTGGGTGTGCTCGCCGGTTACGGGATGCGTAAAGGACACGCTGTGGGCGTGGAGCATCAGGCCGCAGGGGCGCGGCGTTCCGTACAGGTCGTCGCCAACCAGGGGATGATGCTCGCTTGCCAGGTGTACGCGGATCTGGTGCTTGCGGCCGGTGAGTAGCTCGACATCAATATACGAGCGCGTGGGCAGGCCGCGGCGGCTTTTAAGGCGCTTGAGTACCTTGACGCGCGTCTGAGATGGCTTGCCGCTGGCGCCAACGCGCATCTTGCGGCTATCGTGGCGGTCGCGGGCGATAGGCTTGTCGATGAGCTTCTCGTTCCAGTCGATTTTGCCCTCGGCGAGCGCCAGATAGTGCTTTTCGAAAGCGTGGTCGATGACCATCTGGTCAAAGGCGGGCTGCGTCTGCTTGTCGAGCGAGAACAGCACCACGCCGGTGGTGTTGCGGTCCAGGCGATTGAGCGGTTGCATGTCGGTCGCGGCAAAGCCGTCGCCCATCGCCAGCAGCAGGTCGCTGGCGTAGTCGGTGAGCGTGCGCTCGCCGGTGCCGTCGCCGTGGACGATCATGCCGGCGGGCTTGTCGATGGCCATGAGCCAGGCGTCGCAATAGAGGACTTGAGGTTCTTCGTTCACGTGTAAGCCTTTCGGTTAGCTGATTCCCACAAACATGCAGCCCGAGGTCGCCCCGCGTAGGCGGGCGGCGGGCTTGCGGCCGGCCTGCGCTGCTTCGACGGCACGACGGACGCGGGAGACGGCACGGCCCACCTCATCCGTCTCGAGCAGCGTTCCGTCCACCATGAGACGACGCACGCCGGCATCGAGTAGCTGAGGAACCTGTGGCGTGAGGTCGATGGGGTAGGCGTCGTACAGGCGAGAGCGGCCGTGGATGTCGGTGCGGACGGGCATGACCTTTCCGTCGATATTCTTGAGCGAGAGCTTGCGGGCACGCAGGCGGCAGTTGGCACAATCGTGGATGCAACTGTTGGCAACCTGCAGAATGCAATGCTCGCTTGTCATGACGCGCGGGCGGCCAAAGACGGTGATGCCTAGAGCCGCGGGCGCGGCGGCGCCGAGCGAGACAATCTCGTCGAGCGTGATCTCGGGCGAGAGCCAAAACGCACCGGCTCCGCGCTCGGCAAGCGCCTCCATGCAGGGCGTGTTGTGCACCGGCAGGCAAGAGCGAATCTCGGCCGTGGCGCCAACCTGGGCGGCCAGGGCAAGCTCAGAGATGTTGCCAATAGCGACCGTGGCGCCGGCAACAACCCATGGGTCAACGCGGACGTGGTCAACGGCGCGGCAGACCTCATCGAGCACGGGTACGATGTCCTGCTCAAACGTATCGGCGGGGGAGAGCTTGGCCGCATCGAGTGCGTCGGTGGTCATGTAGATGCGCGTTGCACCCTCCGCCCGCGCTGCCTCGGCGGCCTCGAGCGAGGTGACGGTGGCGCAGATCTGCGGCTCGTCGCGGTAGTGCTCGGGCGCGGGGCGGGAATCACTGGTGACAATCGCCGGCAGCTCGAGCGTTTTCGCGCGCTCCGCGTACGGCGCCAGAATGGCTTCTTCCAGCGCCTTGCAAGCGGCGGCGCGCACCTTGTGCACGGCGGAGAAGCCCATGCCGCAGCCGGCGTCGAGCGAAACGTCAAAGCTCGCTGCCTCAAAGGGCGAGGAGCCCATGCGGCCCACATGCTCAACCAGGTCTGCCGCCTCGACGGCGCGGGTCTTGGCGGCCTCGACGGTGAAGCCCGTGGCGGCGGCGGTGAGCGTGGGGTTGTCACAGCAGGTGAGTGTGACGGTAAACGGCTCGCCCAGGCGCGCCACGACGGACACATCAACAGCTCGGCGGCGCAGCACATCGCGCTTGAGCGCGGCGCCGGCGGCGTCGATGGCACGCTGGCTGCGAATCACGCGGACGCGGCAGCCCTCGGGCATGCTACGGGGCACGCGACACTCGATAACATCGCCGGCAGCGGCATCATCGGCGGCGATGGTGGTCAGGAATTGGTCGAACTCATCGTCGTGGCGAAGCTCCAGCAGGTCGCCCTTGCCCACGGGCTCAAACAACTCAATGCGGGCGATGGCGGCGCGGCGACGGCGGTCGTCGGGCTTGAGGCCGCGCACATCGCGGTTGGCCAGGCGGCTGCCCAGCACCGTGCCCACGATCTGGCCGCGGTTGTTGGAACGTTCATAGCTCATCATCTCGTCGCCCGAGGTGCCGTCCTGATAGGCGTGCGTAAAGTCACGGTTAAAGCAGCGCTTGAGCTGGCGCTGGCGGGCGGCTTTCTCGTCCTTAGAGGTCGAAACATCGGCCAGCATATCGTCAATCTGATGACGATACACGTCGACGATGGAATACACGTAATCGGGAGCCTTCATGCGGCCCTCGAGCTTGAGCGATGCGGCGCCGGCGTCATACAGACGGCGAACAAGCTGCGAAGTGTTGGTGTCGCGCGGGCACAGCGCGCGCTCGCGACCGGCGGGGGAGAGCGTGCGGCCGTTCTCGTCGATCAGCTCGTAGGGCAGGCGGCAGGGCTGGGCGCACATGCCGCGGTTGGCCGAGCGGCCCGCCATGGCAAAGCTCGACAGCAGGCACAGACCCGAGTAGCAAAAGCAGATGGCACCGTGGCTAAAGACCTCGAGGTCGACATCGGGCGCGGCGTCGTGGATGGCGGCGATCTCGTCGATGGAGAGCTCGCGCGAGAGGGTCACGCGGTCGGCGCCCTGCTCGCGGCACCAGATGGTTCCGCGGTCGTCATGGATGTTCGCCTGGGTCGAGATATGCGTCTCGATGCCGGGCATCGTGCGCTTGACCTCAAAGAACAGACCCCAGTCCTGGATGATGAAGGCGTCGGCGCCCAGCGTGGAGCAGCGATGGATGAGTTGCAACGCATCGGCCATCTCGGACTGCTTGATGACGATGTTGACCGTGACGTAGACGCGCGAGCCGGCCAGGTGTGCAGCGCGGCAGGCCTGCTCAAAGGCCTTGTCGGTAAAGTTCGTTGCCTTGCGGCGGGCGTTGAAGCTGCCCATGCCACAGTAGATGGCGTCTGCCCCGGCAGCGAGTGCGGCGGCGAAGGGCTCCGGGCCTCCGGCGGGGGCCAAGAGCTCGGGTCTACGGTTGGTGGTTCGACTGGCGGTTGCGGTCATATCCTGCCTTTCAAAATGCTCAGATAATCAAAAGTATAGTGGTGCCATCGCGGCAGGCGATGCCCGTGCTCTAAGCGGGATAAAGTCTTCAGCAGCTTGGACTGGCTGCTTCATATGAGAACCGTTCAGCGGTCCGGGGAAACCGTTGGGCGATAAAATATTCTCGAAGGCTGATAATTATCTTGCATCGGGCAAACTCATCCCCTACTATCCCAATCAAGCGCGGTGTTCAGACCGAACTGTGCCTCCCGGTGTGAACGCCGCGCTCCCGTTCCCTTTTACTTGTAAGGAGAAAAACATGAGCAAGACCGTCGTGTCTTCCGATAACGCACCCGCAGCCATCGGCCCGTATTCCCCCGGTATCCAGACTGGCAACATGGTGTTCCTGTCCGGCCAGCTGGGCATCGACCCCGCAACCGGTAAGATGCCCGAGGGCGTCGAGGCCCAGGCCAAGCAGTCCCTTGCTAACGTCGAGGCCCTGCTGACCGCTGCCGGCGCCACGTTTGCCGATGTCGTCAAGACCACGGTCTACCTGGCCGACATCGCCGACTTTGCCGCCGTGAACGAGATTTACGCCTCCAAGTTCGAGGCTCCGTTCCCCGCGCGCAGCGCTTTCCAGGTTGCCGCCCTTCCGGCTGGCGGTCTGGTCGAGATCGAGGTTGTCGCCGCTCTCTAAGGTGTTGGTAACAACTAAACATGACATGCAAAAAGACCCTGCAGCGCGTGCGAGCTGCAGGGTCTTTTGTCAAGCGATGCGACAAAAATGATCCGTTTCCCTTCGTCCCCAAGGGATCACGTTTAGCCCTCCTTGCGGACTTTTTGCAGGTAGCGGTACACGCTGGGCTCCGAGATGCCCAACGCGGTGGCAGCGCAGGCCACGGCGCCCTTGAGCATGAACACCCCGTTGCCGTTGAGGTGGCGAATGACGTCCACGCGGTCGCTCTGACCAAGCGACGCTACATCCAGCCCGCGCGCGCTCAGCAACTCGGCAATGCTGCGGTCGATGAGCTCCTGGGTGGACTCCGAAAGGCTTTCGACCTCGATAGGGGCGGGCTCCGTGCGCGTCGGCGCTGCGTCGAAGCACGCCATGAGCTGCTGCGCCATGGCGTTTATGGAGCGTACGGTCGAGAGGTCGGTGTTGACGCAGAGCATACCGACGATCTCGTCATCCTCGCGGATAAAGAACGTCGCGGACTCCAGCGTCTTGCCTCCGGCGCCGCGGCCCTCGTAGCCCGTAATAAACGGCAGGTCGCGATACTTGGGGTCGTGCATGATCTTGAGCGCCAGATCGGTGGCGGGACCGCCGACCTTACGGCCGCTCACAATGCCGTTGCGAATATCGACGATGGCGTGGTCGGGATCCGAGAAATCGTGCAGCACGATCTCGCTGTTCTTACCGAGTATCTGCTCCAGGAAATCGACCATCGGCAAAAAGCGGCGTACGGTCTCGTTCACGGGCAACTCCTTTGGGTGAAATCGGAAATGTTCATAACAATTTTTTCTCATGGTAACACGGTGTCTATTGACTCGCATATTCGCAGGTACATTGCGTAATACAGACGAGCGGTAGGATTTTGGCGGTAAACGGTTGACCAAAAGAAAAGTTAGATGTTATTTTGACCGGACACTTTCCTGACCTGCGGAAATGCATTGTCTCAGCTTAAGAATAGTCTGATAACAAAAAATTATTATTGAGAATGAGAATCATCTTTAATAAGATATGCAACGAAGGCACAACCTCAACCCCGCACTGCGTCACAATAGAGCGTTAGATGCGAAAACAACTACTTCGAGGATTGGTGGTCAAATGACCCAGGAGACGGTTACGAACGGCACTGAAGCCCTGTTCACTCGCGAAGGCATGCCTCCCGTTAAGGAAATGATCCCGTGTGCCCTTCAGCACGTACTGGCATCGTTTGCCGGTATCATTACCCCGGCTGTCATCATGGCCGGCGTCTACGGCTTTAATAGCCAGCAGAGCACCGATATCATTCAGGTCGCGCTCATTCTTTCGGCGATCGACACGGCCCTTCAGGCTTTCGCTCCCTTCCGTCGCATCGGCGGCGGCCTGCCCATCGTCATGGGCGTTTCGTTCGCGTTCCTCCCGGCCCTGCAGGCCATGGGCGCCTCGGGCTTTAGCTTTGGCGCGCTGTTGGGAGGCGAGATCGTCGGCGGCGCCGTCGCGGTCCTCTTTGGTCTGGCCTACAGCAAGATCAAGTGGCTGTTCCCGCCCGTCGTGACCGGTACGGTCATCTTCTCCATTGGCGTCTCTCTCTATCCCACGGCCGTCAAGTACATGGCCGGTGGCATGGGCACGCCGCTGTGGGGCACCCCGCAGGCATGGTGCGTCGCTCTTATCACCTTCGCCGTGGTCTTTGCGCTCGCCAACTTTGGCAAGGGCACGCTCAAGCTGGGCTCCGTATTCTTTGGCATGATCGTCGGCATGATTGTCTCCATCCCCTTTGGCATGATCGACTTCTCCAGCGTCGCTACCGCCCAGGTCTTCGCGCTTCCCAAGCTCATGCCCTACGCGCTCGAGTTTGATCCCGAGGTCTGCATTACCCTCGCCGTCGTGTTCCCCATGGTCGCCATTCAGGTTATCGGCGACGTCTCCGCCGCCTGCCTGGGCTCCATCGACCGTATGCCCACCGAGCGCGAGCTCTCCGGCGCTATCGTGTCCCAGGGCCTCACCTCTATGATCGGCGGCCTGCTGGGCGGTCTTCCCACCAGCGCCCTTGGCCAGAACGTGGGCATCATCTGCTCCAACAAGGTCGTCAACAAGTGGGTCTTTGTGATCATCGCGGCCGTCTTTGCCATCGCTGGTTTGTTCCCGCAGCTCTCTGCCGTCCTTTCCGCTATCCCGCAGCCCGTCATCGGCGGCGCGACCGTCGGCGTCTTTGGCACCATCACCATGAACGGCGTGCGCATGTTCACCCGCGAGGGCCTCACGCAGCGCACTACCACCATCGTCGGTACCTCCGTCGTCTTTGGCCTGGGTATCTGGATGGCCAGCGGTTGCCTTGCCGGCGAGGGTATGCCCGCCTGGGTATCCACCGTCATCGGCTCCAACGCCGTGACCCCCACCGCCATCATGGCCATTGTCCTTAACCTGATTCTTCCGCAGACGCCGGTCGTGGCTCAGCACATCGATGCCGCCAAGGACGCTGCCGTGGATCTGGTCTTGCCCGAGAGCAAGAAGTAACCAATTCGGTGCTATTCGTCGGCGGACGCATCGCCTCGTCCGCCGACGTCATGCGGCGCCAAGCCGCACTTCAAAGGGTTTGTCCCTTTGGTGAAGCGTTGACGGGAGAGGGCCCGTTTCCGGTGTAGGCCGGCGCTTCGCACTCCGCCATGTCAGAGGTGTCAAACCCCGCCCCTGATGTTGAAGGGAGCATCCATGCTTCTGGTCGCTAACGGTTCCGTTTTTACCCGCAACGCTCAGACCCCGTTCATTCCAAACGGTGCGGTCGCCATTGACGGAGATACGATCGTCGAAGTGGGCCCCGAGTGCGAGCTCAAGGCCAAGTACCCGGATGCCGAGTACGTCGACGCCCAGGGCAACCTCATCATGCCCGGACTCATCAACTGCCACACCCACATCTACTCGGGTCTGGCCCGCGGCCTTGCCATTAAGGGCTGCAACCCCACCAACTTCCTGGAGAATCTTGAGCAGCAGTGGTGGAAGATCGATGACAACCTGACGCTCGACGGCACCAAGGCCAGCGCCTATGCCACGATTCTTGACTCCATCCGCGATGGCGTCACCACGATTTTCGATCACCACGCGAGCTTCTGCGAGATCCCGGGTAGCCTCTTTACCATTAAGGATGCAGCTCAGGAGCTGGGCATGCGCTCGTGCCTGTGCTACGAGGTCTCCGACCGCCGTGGCCAGGAAAAGTGCGACCAGGCCATTGCCGAGAACGCCGAATTTGCCCAGTGGGCCGCCAAGGAGCGTCGCGATAACGACAACCATATGATCGCCGCCATGTTTGGCGGTCACGCCACCTTTACGCTGTCGGACGAGACCATGGACAAGATGGCCGAGGCCAACAACGGCCTGACCGGCTTCCACATCCATGTGTGCGAGGGCATGAATGACGTGTGGGATTCCCGCCTCAACCGCGGCGGCATCAGCCCCGTCGAGCGCCTGCTGCAACACAACCTGCTGGGTCCCGACACCATGCTCGGCCACTGCATCCACGTGACGCCCGCCGAGATGGACATCGTCAAGGAGTCCGGCACCTGGCTCGTCAACAACCCCGAATCCAATATGGGCAACGCCGTGGGCTGCGCCCCCGTGCTTGAGTTCTTCCGCCGCGGCATCCCCGTGTGCATGGGCACCGACGCCTACACCCACGACATGCTCGAGAGCCTCAAGGTCTTCCTGATCATTCAGCGCCACAACGCCGCCATGCCCAACGTCGGCTGGTGCGAGGCCATGACCATGCTGTTCGAGAACAACGCCAAGATGGCGAGCAAGTACTTCGATCGCAAGCTCGGTGTGCTCGAGGCCGGCGCTGCCGCCGACGTCATCGTTATGGACTACAAGCCCTTTACGCCGCTGAGCGAGGAGAACATCGACGGCCACATGCTCTTTGGCATGATGGGCAAAAACTGCCGCACCACCATCATCAACGGCCGCGTCCTGTACAAGGATCGCGAGTTCGTTGGCATTGATGAGGACAAGATCAACGCGTGGACCATGGCCGAGTCCAAGAAGCTCTGGAGCACGCTCAACGATCGCACCTACTAATTCACAAGTAGATTCGCGCGCGTCGGATGTTTCGCCGCATCCGACGCGCGTATAGGCGACCTCCGCGGGGTCGCCGGCGCTGTGCTAGCGCTACACCGTATTTGCGCCCGCCGCGCGGTCTCGCCGGGCGTTACAGAGAGGAGCTCACTATGAGCGACATCATGAGGCCGATCCCGTTTTCGCAGCTGATGAACTGGATCATCGAGGAGCACAAGACCCAGGACGCCATCTTTGGCGTGCGCAAGATGGTCACGACCAACCAGGAGGGTGCGCTTCCCATTTTTGACGAGCGCATCGAGACTCCGTTTGGCCCGGCCGCCGGCCCCAATACACAGCTTGCCCAGAACATCGTGGCATCCTACGTGGCCGGTTCCCGCTTCTTTGAGCTCAAGACCGTCCAGGTTATGGACGGCGAGGAGCTTTCCCGTTGCGTCAACAAGCCCTGCATTGTGGCGCAGGACGAGTGCTACAACTGCGAATGGTCGACCGAGCTCGAGGTTCCGCAGGCCTTTGCCGAGTACGTGAAGGCATGGTTTGCCTGCCACCTGATCGCTCGCGAGTATGGTCTGGGCAGCCCGGACGGCTTTGTCTTCAACATGTCGGTGGGCTATGACCTGGAGGGTATTAAGAGCCCCAAGGTCGATGCCTACATCGAGGGCATGAAGGACGCCAGCGGCTCCGACGTCTGGAACGAGTGCCGCGCATGGGCGCTCGCCAACCTGGACAAGTTTGAGCATGTCGACGCCGCGTTTGTCGAGTCCATCCCGGCACGCGTCTCCAACTCCATCACCGAGTCCACGCTGCATGGCTGCCCGCCGGCGGAGATCGAGCGCATCGCGACCTACCTCATCACCGAGAAGGGCCTCAACACCTACATCAAGTGCAACCCCACGCTGCTGGGCTATGAGTTTGCCCGTCAGCGCCTCAACGAGCTGGGCTTTGACTACATCGTCTTCGATGACACGCACTTCCGCGAGGACCTGCAGTGGGTCGACGCCGTGCCCATGTTCGAGCGCCTGATTGCCCTGTGCGCCGAGCGCGGCCTGGAGTTTGGCGTCAAGCTGACCAACACGTTCCCCGTCGACGTGACGAGGAACGAGCTGCCTTCCACCGAGATGTATATGTCCGGCCGTTCGCTGTTCTCGCTGACCATCGAGGCCGCCCGCCGCATTACTGAGCAGTTCGATGGCAAGCTGCGCATCAGCTACTCCGGTGGTGCCACGGTCTACAACATCCGCGCCCTGTATGATGCCGGTATTTGGCCCGTTACCCTGGCGACCGATGTGCTCAAGCCTGGTGGCTACGAGCGCTTTAGCCAGATGGCCGGCGAGTTTACCGATCTGGACGGCAAGCCGTTCGCGGGCGTCTCTCTCGAGGCCGTGACTGCGATTCAGACCGACTCACTCACCAACCCGCTCTACAAGAAGCCGCTGCGCCCGCTGCCCGATCGCAAGGTCGCCGGTAAGAGCCCGCTTTCCGACTGCTTTACCACGCCGTGCCGCACGAGCTGCCCCATCCAGCAGGATATTCCCGCCTACTTGGCGGCTGTTGACGAGGGCCGCTACGAGGACGCGCTCAACATCATCATCGAGCGCAACGCCCTGCCGTTCATTACCGGTACCATCTGCCCGCATCCCTGCGGCCGTGCCTGCGAGCGTGCATTCTACGAGCCCGAGGGCGCCCAGATTCGCGCCAGCAAGCTCAAGGCCGCTCGCGAGGCCATGACCGCCGTGCTGCCCAAGCTGCGCGCCCAGGCCATCGCCAACGACGGCGAGCACAACGTTGCCGTTATCGGCGGCGGCCCGGCCGGTCTGGCGACGGCGTTCTTCCTGACGCGCGCCGGCGTGCCCGTCACCATCTTCGAGGCCCGCGATTCGCTCGGCGGCGTGGTCCGTCACGTCATCCCCGAGTTCCGTATCGCCAGCGACGATATCTCCCACGACGCCGAGCTCTGCCTGGCCTTTGGCGCCAAGGTGCAGCTCAACGCTCGCGTGGATTCCATCGACGAACTCAAGGCCCAGGGCTTCACCGACGTGGTCGTGGCAACCGGTGCCTGGATGCCCGGCTCTGCGGGCCTGGGCGAGGGCGCCGAGCTCGACGTGCTGGAGTTCCTCGAGGCCGCCAAGAAGGGCGAGAAACTCGAGCTGGGCGAGGATGTCGTGGTCATCGGCGCCGGCAATACCGCTATGGACGCGGCCCGCGTGGCCAAGCGCCTGGCTGGCGTGAAGAACGTGCGCCTGGTGTATCGCCGCACCAAGAAGCAAATGCCCGCCGACGAGGAAGAGCTCGATCTTGCTCTTGCTGACGGCGTTGAGTTCTGCGAGCTGCTGGCGCCCAAGGCGCTCAACGGCGCCGTGCTGACCTGCGATGTTATGGAGCTTGGCGAGCCGGATGCAAGCGGCCGTCGCAGCCCTGTCGCCACGGGCGAGACCGTCGAGCTTCCCGCCACCACGGTGATCTGCGCCGTGGGCGAGGGCATCGATGCCAGCCTGTACGATGCCGCGGGCGTCGAGCACGACCGTCGCGGCCGCCTTGCCGCCACCTCCACCGGCGTCGAGGGCGTCTGGGCTGCCGGTGACTGCCGTCGCGGTCCGGCCACCGTGGTCGAGGCTATCGCCGACGCCGCCGAGGTCGCCCGTGCCATCGCTGGCGTGGACTTTAACAAGTACGCCGACCAGAATGCTCAGGCCGGTCGCGAGGACGCCTGCTACGAGCGCAAGGGGTCGCTGTGCCGCGACAAGCGCAATTGCACCAAGACCCGCTGCCTAGGCTGCGGCTCGGTGTGCGAGGTCTGCTGCGACGTATGCCCCAACCGCGCCAACGTGGCAATTAAGGTGCCGGGCCTGGCCAAGCATCAGGTCGTCCATGTCGACGGCATGTGCAACGAGTGCGGCAACTGCGCCGTGTTCTGCCCCTACCAGGAGGGTCGTCCCTACAAGGACAAGCTCACCCTGTTCTGGAGCGAGCAGGACATGGAGAACTCCGAGAACGAGGGCTTCCTGGCCGTGGACGAGGATCACTTTAAGGTCCGCGTCGCCGGCACGGTCCGCACCGTCTCGGTCGATGCCGTCAACACCGGTCTGCCCGAGGCCGTCCGCCTGACCATCAAGGCCGTGCGCGACAGCTATCCGTACCTTCTTAAGAAATAGGCGAGTCTCTTATGGCCAAATCCATTCAACATAACGTGGCCTACGTTGCCTGCGGAAGCGGTTGCGCCTCCGCAGGCGGCGACGCCCGCTGCAGCGAAGGCTGCATTGGCTGTGGCGCCTGCGTCACGGCCTGCCCCTACGGTGCCATTGCGCTGGTCGACGGCATCGCCCGCGTGGATCGCTCCAAGTGCACGGGCTGTGGCCTGTGCGGCATGGCGTGCCCGCAGCGCGTGATTGCCTTCGTGCCCGGCTACCAGAATATCCTGGTGCGCTGCAACAACACCGATAAGGGCGCCATCGCCCGCAAGATCTGCGACACGAGCTGCATCGGTTGCGGCATGTGCGCCAAAAAGTGCCCCGCCGGCGCTATCCGCATCGAGGACAACTGCGCCCATATCGACGGCGCGGACTGCCTGTCGTGCGGCATGTGCGCTGTCGTCTGCCCGCATGGCGCCATCCACGACCGCACCGGCATCGCCGCCGGCGTGTAGAAGGGAATCACCATGGCACAGGAATTCACTTTTACCGTTAACGGCGTCGAGCGCACGACGACCCAAAACAAACCGCTGCTGCGCTACCTACGCGATGACCTGCATATCCATTCCGCCAAGGACGGCTGCTCCGAAGGCGCTTGCGGCACCTGCACCATCCATGTGGACGGTGCGGCCGTCAAGGCGTGCGTACTGACCACCGCTCTTGCCGCCGGCCGTAACATCGTGACCGTTGAGGGCCTGCCCCAGGACGTGCGCGAAGCCTTTGTGTACGCCTTTGGTGCCGTGGGCGCCGTGCAGTGCGGTTTTTGCATCCCCGGTATGGTCATGGCGGGTGCAGCGCTCATCGCCGAGGACCCCGAGCCCACCGAGGAGCAGATCAAGTACGCCATTCGCGGTAACGTCTGCCGCTGCACCGGCTACAAAAAGATTATCGAGGGCATCTCGCTGGCCGCTGCGGTGCTCCGTGGCGAAAAGCAGATCGACAAGGACCTGGAGCGCGGCGATGACTACGGCGTGGGCAAGCGCGCCTTCCGTATTGACGTGCGCAAGAAGGTGCTCGGCGAGGGCAAGTACCCCGACGATATCGACGAGCTCGATCAGCCGGGCCTGACCTATGCCAGCGCCGTGCGCTCCAAGTATCCGCGCGCCCGCGTGCTCTCCATCGACACCTCCAAGGCCGAGGCCCTGCCCGGTGTGGTGGGCATCCTGCGCGCCGAGGACGTGCCGGTCAACCAGGTCGGCCACCTTATCCAGGACTGGGACGTCATGATCGCGGCGGGCGATATCACCCGCTGCGTGGGCGATGCCATCGTGCTGGTGGTTGCCGAGGACGAGGCGACGCTCGAGAAGGCCAAGAAGCTCGTAAAGATCGATTACGAGCCGCTGGAGCCCGTGCGTAACATTGTCGAGGCCAAGGCTGCCGACGCCCCGCGCCTGCATGACAGCTTCTTTGCCTTTGGCAATACAGTGGAGCTCAAGGACAACGTGTGCCAGAGCCGTCGTGTGACGCGCGGCGACGCCGCCAAGGCGCTGGCCGAAAGCGCGTTCACCGTGACGCAGCGCTTTACCACGCCCTTTACCGAGCATGCCTTCTTGGAGCCCGAGTGTGCCGTTGCCTTCCCGTACAAGAACGGCGTCAAGGTGCAGTCGACCGACCAGGGTGCCTACGACACGCGCAAAGAGTGTGCCCACATGTTTGGCTGGGATAGCGAACCCGAGCGTGTGGTCGTCGAGACCATGTTCGTGGGTGGCGGCTTTGGCGGTAAGGAGGACGTTTCGGTCCAGCACCTGGCCGCGCTCGCCGCATATAAGTTCCAGCGTCCTGTGAAGTGCAAGCTCACGCGTGCCGAGTCGCTCGCTTTCCATCCCAAGCGTCATGCCATGGACGGCACCTTTACGCTGGGCTGCGACGCCGAGGGCATCTTTACCGGTCTGGACTGCGAGATCAACTTTGACACCGGCGCCTACGCGTCGCTGTGCGGCCCGGTGCTCGAGCGCGCCTGCACGCATGCCGTCGGCCCCTACAAGTACCAGAACACCGACATCCGCGGTTTTGGCTACTACACCAACAATCCGCCCGCCGGCGCGTACCGCGGCTTTGGCGTTTGCCAGTCCGAGTTTGCACTCGAGAGCCTGATCGACCTGCTGGCCGAGAAGGTCGGCCTGGATCCGTGGGAGATTCGTTACAGAAACGCCATCGAGCCGGGCGAGGTTTTGCCCAACGGCCAGATTGCCGACTGCTCCACGGCGCTGAAGGAGACGCTGCTTGAGGTCAAGGATGCCTACTATGCGCATCCCGGACACGCCGGTATCGCCTGCGCCATGAAGAACGCAGGCGTGGGCGTGGGCCTGCCCGATGCCGGTCGCTGCAAGATTCGCATCGAGGATGGCCGCGCCGTGGTCTATGCCGCCACGTCCGACATCGGCCAGGGCTGCAACACCGTCTTTTTGCAGGACGTTGCTGAGGCCTGCGGTCTGCCGCTGAGCTGCATTGCCAACGGCGAGTGCTCCACCGAGAACGCTCCCGACTCCGGCACCACGTCTGGCTCGCGACAGACGGTCGTGACTGGCGAGGCCGTGCGCGGTGCCGCCTTCCTGCTGCGCGATGCCATGGTCGGCATCGAGGCCGGTAAGCCTGCGCCCGATGCTCCCGTGAGCGCGCATGGCGACGGCGCCAAGATCGAGTACGACGACGGCCGCGCCTATCAGCTGCGCACGCAGGAGCTCGTCGCCGGCCAGGGCATGCATCCTCAGGATCCCGCGGCAGCCATCAAGGCGCTCGAGGGGTGCGAGTTTGGCTACGTGTATCTGGAGCCGACCGACAAGCTGGGCGCCGACGTTCCCAACCCCAAGAGCCACATCTGCTACGGTTTTGCCACACATGTGGTCATTCTGGATGATGACGGCCGCGTGAGCGAGGTCTATGCCGCACACGATTCCGGCAAGGTGGTCAACCCCATCTCCATCCAGGGTCAGATCGAAGGCGGCGTGCTCATGGGTATGGGCTATGCGCTGACCGAGGACTGGCCGCTCAAGGACTGCGTACCCCAGGCAAGGTACGGCACGCTCGGGCTGTTCCGTGCGCCCGAGATTCCGGATATCCACGCCATCTACGTGGAGAAGGACGAGCTGCTGCCCGTGGCATACGGCGGCAAGGGCATCGGCGAGATCGCAACGATCCCCACGGCGCCCGCCGTGCAGAATGCCTACCGCGCGTTTGACGGCAAGCTGCGCCCGGATCTGCCCATGGTGGATACGCCGTACAGCCGCGCTCGTCACCGCGGGTAGGGTAGAACGCGGACGCCCATTGCTGACGGACCGTCCGCGCTCAACACCAACTGCATACACTGCGCCTTTGGCCCCAGCTCCATCGCGAGCCGGGGCCTTTTGTTTGGAGCGGAAACTGCGTCCCGGAATTGGCGCTCAGAATGGGATGCGCTGCAGAGCCTCAAATGGAACATGCGTTCTAGGACCCGCAACGGCGCCGCCGCGCAATTTTGTGTCCGCACGGGCAGCTACACTTGCTGTGATATGACCGTTCGAGAAACGAGCGGCAAGCAACGGAGAGAGGCCCTAACCGTGTCAGCTGAAAAGATGCCGGGTGTCTCGGCTATCGATACGACGAACTTTGCGCGCCAGATCGTGCTGGACTTTGAGTTTGCGCCGGTGCCAAAGCAGCGTCAGCGCCGTGGACTGTGCAATGAGATTATCGAGGCCGGCGCCGTCAAGCTCGATTACCACGGCAACGTTATGGGCGAGTTCTCGCAGTTTGTACAGACGGAATTTACCGAAGGCGTTGCGTTCCCCGTCCGCGAGCTCACAGGGATATCGGCCGTGGGCACCGCGATGGCCGATCCGCTCTACATGGTGATCAAAAGGCTCAGCGATTGGATCGGGCGCTACTCCGCCCAGGTGGTCTGTTGGAGCGGGGCGGATCGTCGACAGCTTTTGATCGAGTGTCAAGCAAAGCACATCGATCTTTCCGCATTTCCTACGGACTGGGCCGACCTGCAGGCGTTTTACACCTCGATCATGGACATGAGCAGCCACGGGTGCGTCTCTTTGAGTGACGCAGCGACGTGGTTTGGCATCGAGTTCGACGAGTCGACGGGTCACGCCCACAGCGCCCTAGCCGATGCGCGCGTGACCGCCAAGCTGCTCAAGCAGATGATGGACGGGGACTACCGCGTGAGCCCGCGCGCCCAGGAGGTCCGTCAACGGTGGGGGATGGGCGAGCGAGCTCAGACGCGCCTTTCCAGCAAGTGCTCCGAGCTGGGCGACCTGCTGCTAAAGCTGAAGGCGGAGGGGGTGGGCCTTTTGAGAACGCCATTCGGTTTGGCATGGCGGGGCTGTAAGCGCGAGCCCGCCCTGCTGTTTGAATCGAAGCGTCAACCAGTATGACGAGCTGTCTGGTCTGTCTGCCTACGCCCCCGCAATCCCGCGTGCCACGCTCAGCAGCTCGTACTCCCTCTGACTCCACTGGCGTAGCTCGGCTGCGTCGACGGCATCGCGACACAGATCCAGGAACACCTCGGCGCTCTCGCAGAAATACTTGCGGGCAAAGTCGACCGAGCCGTCCGCGATGCACGCGCCGTCGGCAAAGAGCTTCCAGCTAGATGGCTCACGCGAGTCGTCTCCGAACAGCTTAATCTGCAGCACATGCGGATTGCCAGCAGCACAGAGCTTTTCCTCGAGCTTCTGTACCGTAAAGCGCATCTGGTGGGAGAGGCTGCTCTTGATCATGGCCGAGGCGTAGCCATTTGGCTTATCCAGAAGATGCATGTGATTCGGTTTGACGATCAGGTTGTGGAAGTTACGCTCGCTGCGTACGGAGAAATTGTCCATACGGACTCCTTTCATCGATGTTGGCAGGGCCACCGTGCCTCTTGGCCGGTTGGCGTCGGGATCGTGGAGCCAACTCTCTACCCCGACTCTGGATAAAATGCGCCCGCTCCTTGCGGGCAAGAGGAAGTCTATCAACGTGTACGGACAGAAATCAGGCACCGCTTGCGAAATGACGCGCGGGCGGCGCTTGATTTCGCCGGCTGTCGCTAGGCTTAAATCAGAAAAAGTGTCGAAATCAGCCGTGTAAAAGTACGGAAAAGTGTCGAAATAGGCACCTTAAAACTTCGGAAAAGTGTAGCTGGATGACAAAACAGCACTTAGAAGCCGGTGCTGGATGCGGGATCCTGCGGCCGCCTTCAGCCCTCGCTATTCGTCGTCCTCGTCGTTGGGGTCGCCCTTGAGGGTGTTGATGTCCAGATACTCGTCATCGTCCTCTTTTTGCTGGGTCTCCGACTCCGCTTGGGTGGGGCCGGAGAACAGCCGGAATCCCTCAAACGCAATGACGCCGAGCAGGGCAATGACAATGGCGATAAAGGCAACCTTGACTGCCTGCGGAAATTCCGAAAAACGCAGCGCCTTTTCCTCGGCGTAATAATCGGCGAAGCGCTCTTCGCCCGTGCTTTTGGTATACGCCGGCGCGGACGCGGCCTCCGGGTCATATTCCGGTGCAGGCGTGGCAGCGTACGGATCGTTGAGATAATCGCTCGATGCGGTGCCATAATCCTCGGTCTCGATGCGACCGGCGTCAGCATAGCCATCGGAATAATCGGAATATGCCGCACCGCCCTCATAGTCCGCGGCGCTCGTGTTGGCGGCAAAAAGCGGGTTAACTGGAACGTCGAGCGCCGGCATGCCGGTAGAGGTCTCATCCAGATCGGCTGCAGCCCAGGAATCGTAGGCAACCTGATGGGCAACGGGCTCATCGAGCCTTGTGACCGGAGACTTGCGTGCCGCAGGAACGGGCAACTGCTGGGCGCTGTACATAACGGTGCTGTCGGCCGATTTGCTCCGCGTCGCCGCAGCGAGAAATGCCGCCGTCTCGGATGGGTCGCTTGCGGGGCGGGGAGTGGGCGTGGGCGCCGAAATGGGTGCGGGCGTAGACGCGGGCGTCGAAACAGGCGGCTGCGCAGGAGTCGGCGCAGATGCGGGCTTAGGCGCAAGTACGGGATTGGGGCTTGACGGGCGAGCCCCACCGCCCATGAGTTCGTCGGCGGTCCACGGGCGATCATCCATCACGTCGTCAAGGCTCAGCGAAAACAGGTCGTCTTCACCCTCATCGAACATGCGGTGCACATGTCCACCAATTGCCGGAATCAATCCGCGATCGGTGCATGATGCCTTGCTCAACGCCATTCTGTTCCACCCTTTCGAAATACTAATAACATCGATTATATGGAACTTTCCAAGCGGCTCGGTCTTGGATTCATGCTTTCCAGAACTCGCGCCCAAAAGGGGAGGGGCAATCCAGGTGAGTGCCTACTTGTCGCCTGCTGCCGCCTTGGCCTCATTGAGGTAGCTATAGAAGCTGTATTTGGAGATGCCAAAGAACTCGCAGGCGCGCTCGCTCGACTTGGAAATGAGGAAGGCGCCGCGACGGTCGAGGTAGCCGATGGCACGAATGCGCTCGTCTTTGGTCATGAGCGCCGCGGGCTTGCCCACAAACTGCTCGCACTCGTGCAGCAGGTCCTCGAGCAGATCGCCGATGTTCTTGGTAATGGGCTCGGGCTCGGTGTAGCCCGTGCCGCCGATGCCGGTAAAGGCATCGAGCGAGCGCTCAAAAGCCTTCATGAGCGTAATGTCAAAGTTAATGCCCAAAATGCCGACGGGCTTGCCCTCGTCGTTGCGGATAAAGATGGTCGAGGACTTGAGCAGCTTGCCGTCGGTGGTTTTGGTGAGGTACGGCTCGCGGTCGTGCACGTCGGTGGTGCCCTCGTGCATGGACTCAAACACAATATGGCTGGGGCCGTCACCCAGTTTGCGCCCGCTGACGTGGCCGTTTTCGATCACCACGATGGAGTGGTCCACGTCCTCGGTCTCCAGATCGTGGACGACGACTTCGCAGTTGGGGCCAAATTGGAGCGCCAGGCCGTGTGCAAGGCGCTTGTAGAACTCAATCTGTGCGGGGGTCATGGGTGCCTTCCTAAAAATTAGTTTGGGCACACTGTGCCATAAACCCCACTTGTTCGCAAATAACGAAAGCGTCGCTGCGTTATGTGACCGTTCGGCGGCGAAAAGGTACCGATTACGGCAACAAACAATTTGTTAGGTTTTCCAATCAAAAAGTGTGATAGAACAGTGCTAACAAACTTTTTGTTTGGCATCCACATAAAAGTTCAGCCGTGTGAATGGGATCGGGCTGAAACGCGTATGCGGGGGCCGGCAAGAGAGAACTTAAGGAGTTCACCGTATGGCCGATAAGATCCAGTGGGCGGGCAACACGATGCCCAAGAGCGATGACAAGCACTTGGGAATCATGAGCCTCGACCACGTGAAGAAGGCCCGCGCCTTCCACCAGTCGTTCCCCCAGTACACCGTCACTCCGCTTGCCCGCCTGGATGGCCAGGCCGCGCGCCTGGGCCTGTCCAACCTGTGCGTTAAGGACGAGAGCTATCGCTTTGGCCTCAACGCCTTTAAGGTCCTGGGCGGTTCGTTTGCCATGGCCAACTACATTGCCGACGAGACCGGCAAGGACGTTGCCGAGTGCACCTTCGATTATCTGACCTCCGATCAGCTTGCCAAGGACTTTGGCCAGGCTACCTTCTTTACCGCCACCGACGGCAACCATGGCCGCGGCGTGGCATGGGCTGCCAACAAGCTGGGCCAGAAGGCCGTCGTGCACATGCCCAAGGGTTCCACCAAGCCACGCTTCGATAACATCGCCGCCGAGGGCGCCACGGTGACCATCGAAGAGGTCAACTACGACGAGTGCGTGCGCATGGCCGCCGCCGAGGCCGATGCCTGCGAGCGCGGCGTCATCGTTCAGGACACCGCCTGGGAGGGCTACGAGAAGATCCCGTCCTGGATCATGGAGGGTTACGGCACCATGGCTTCCGAGGCTGCCGAGCAGCTGCGCGAGATGGCCATCAACCGCCCGACGCACGTGTTTGTCCAGGCTGGCGTGGGTTCGCTCGCCGGCGCCGTGGTGGGCTACTTCACCAACCTGTATCCCGATAACCCGCCCATCTTCGTCGTGGTTGAGTGCGCGCCTGCCGCCTGCCTGTACAAGGGCGCTGCCGCCGGCGACGGCGATCCGCGCATCGTGGACGGCGACATGCCCTCCATCATGGCCGGCCTGTGCTGTGGCGAGCCCAACATCCTGGGCTGGGATATCCTGCGCAACCACACCACCGCCTTCGTGTCCTGCCCCGACTGGGTCACCGCTCGCGGCATGCGCACCCTGGGCGCTCCCGAGAAGGGCGACCCGCGCGTCATCTCCGGCGAGTCCGGCGCTGTGACCACCGGCCTGGTCGAGACCCTCATGCTCGATCCCGAGTACGCCGAGCTCAAGGAACTCATCGGCCTGGACAAGACGAGCTCCGTGCTCTGCTTCTCCACCGAGGGCGACACCGATCCCGACCAGTATCGCCGCATTGTTTGGGAAGGCGAATATCCCACTTGCTAATCGTTGGGGCGGAGTAAATAGGTATCGCTCCGCCACCTCACAGGTAGATTCCTTCGTTTGAAAGGTTATGAACAATGGCTAAAGAACTCGATTTCGACGCTATCAAGGCTGCTGCTGAGTCCCATCGTGCTGATATGACTCGCTTCCTGCGCGCTATGATCTCCCATCCCTCTGAGTCTTGCGAGGAGGGTGAGGTTGTCGCCTGCATCAAGGCCGAGATGGAGAACCTTGGCTATGACGAGGTCAAGGTCGATGGCCTGGGCAACGTCATGGGCTTTATGGGCGAGGGCGACAAGATCATCGCCATCGACTCCCACATCGACACCGTCGGCATCGGCAAC
>URIA01000010.1 GCA_900547765.1 uncultured Collinsella sp.
TCGACACCGCCGAGTTCGCGATCCCCGGCCTTGACGACGAGTTCCGCGTCATCGTGTCTCCGTGGATCCTCTCCTCGCTGATCACCGATCGCCTTGCCGCTTACTACGAGACGGTCACCAAGCACAACCTCAACTACCGTCGTTACTATCACCAGTTCGACTACTAAGAGCAAATAACGTTTGTGTAATTGGGCCCCGCTCCTATATGGAACGGGGCCTCGTTTAGGTTGGAGAGTAATTATGAGCTATCCGCAGCTTGCTGTCATGAATATCAGCCATCGTTATTTTGACCTTGAGGAATTCTTTTCTTCGGCAGCGGCCTCGGGTTACACGTGTTGCGAGCTTTGGACCGGAGCGATGCATCTGTATGTCGATTGCCATGGATACGATTCGCTCGAGCAGGTGCGGGAGCTGTCGCAGCGGTATGGGGTTCGGATTGTGGGGCTTTGTCCCGAACAGAACAACCCCAAGCCGTGGAATATCGCGGCGCGCGGGAATGAGGCACGTGCCCGCACGCTCGCGTACTTTAAGAACGTTGTGGATATCGCGGCGGAACTTGGAGCCGAGCAGGTCATGGTCTCGAGCGGCTGGGCATTTTTGAACGAGCCGATCGAGGACGCGTGGGGTCGCAGCGCCTCGATGCTGCGTGCGATTGCCGAGCATGCGGGAGAGCGCGGCGTGCGACTGGTACTCGAGGCCCTACAGCCGGTTGAGTCGATGATCGTGAACTCGGCGGCCGATACGAAGCACATGATCGAGGCGGTTGATCATCCGGCACTTAAGGCGTGTCTGGATTTGGGCGCTATGGCGGTGGCGGGGGATACCATCGACGATTATTTCGATCTGCTTGGCGATGATGTCGCCCACGTGCATTTTGTCGATGTTGCGGCAGATGGCACGACGCATCTTGCCTGGGGTGACGGCGACCGCGATATGCGCGCCGACCTGGATAGGCTGGTGGCGCGCGGCTATCGCGGAGTTGTTTCGGCCGAGACCTATGACGGGCGCTATTTTGCCGACCCCGCAGCTGCCGATGCGCAGGTAATGGCAGAGTATCGTCGTGCGATTGGCGCCTAGGTGGGGTTGGGTTGCGGCAACCTACCCTATGTTTCCGAAATGAATACGGTGTGAGCGGCCACGACGGATTTTCCCCGCAAGCACTCTAGTATGCTAAAGTACTCAGAAGACCGGCGGAGCTCTGCCGGTCTTCTGTTCTATATGAAACACAGCATGAGGAGGCTCACCAGATGACGGCCACACCGTGGGGATTCCGGGACATATTGCCCGAGGAGGCTCAGGCGCGCGAGGAGATCGCATGTACGGTGAAGGGCTGCTTTAGGGAGCATCATTACCTGCCGGTCGAGACGCCGCTGCTCGAGGACAAGGGTTCGCTCGAGGAGGGCGGCCGCATTGCGGACACCCCGTTTAAGCTCTTTGATGACGACGGTCGCCTGCTGGTGGTCCGTCCCGACAACACGCTGCCAATCGTGCGCTTGGTTTCGACCCGCATGCGCGCGGCCGATCTGCCGCTGCGCCTGCGCTACGAGGCGCCGGTAGTTCGCGAGTGCCAGCGCAATGCCGGTGGCTCGCGTCAGTTTACGCAGCTGGGCTTTGAGCTTATCGGTGCGGGCGATACCGCGGGCGATGTCGAGATCGTCTCGCTGGTGGCCGAGGCCGTGCGCAAGTTGGCGCTTCCCGATGCGCGCATTATCGCAGGTAGCGTGCGTCCGTTTAAGGAGCTGCTCGCGGCCTGTGGGGATCGCGAACTGGCTGCCGAGGCATTGCGTTGCGTGCACGCCAACGACTTTGTGGGCCTTGATGCCCGTGTGGCGGCAAGCGCCGAGCCCGAGGCCGTCAAGGCTGCCATTAGCGAGCTGCCGCGCTTGCACGGCGGCGCCGAGGTACTCGATCGCGTGGATGCGTTGCTGGTTGCCGCCGGTATCGTCGCGCCGCTCACGCACGAGTTACGCGCTCTGGTCGAGGGCTTGGCTCCCGAGGACGCCCAGGTGCTGTCCTTCGACTTCTCCATCATGAACTCGTTTGATTACTACACGGGCCTGGTCTTTAAGGCCTATGCCGGCGGCTTGCCCGATCCGGTCGGTTCGGGCGGACGCTACGACTCCATCTTTACCGGTGCATTTGGCGACGGTATCGAGGTGCCGGCGGCGGGTTTCGCCTTTTCGCTTGAGCGCCTGGAGGCTGCGCGCACCTCGGCCGAGGACGCTGCTTCCGATGGTGACCATGCCGTGGGCCGCGGCACCGAGGGTCCGCTGCGCATTGCCGTGCCCAAGGGCTCGCTCAAGGCCGACACGCTCGACGTGCTCGAGGCCGCGGGCTTGGATGTCTCGGAGCTGCGCGATCCCGGTCGTCACCTCATCGTGCGCGGCCGCGACACACACGCTGGTGAGGGCACGGTCGGCGATATCGAGTTTGTCATCGTGCGTCCCAGCGATGCGCCCGCCTTTGTGGGCTGTGGCGGTGCCGATTGCGGCATCTGCGGTTGGGACTCGCTCATCGAGGCAGGCCTCAACTTGCTGCAGCTGGTCGATCTGGGCTACGGCCTGTGCACCTTCATCGAGGCGGAGCCCGCGTGGCGCGCCGGCCAGGCCGAGCGCAACTATGCCCGCCGCGGGTCGCTTCGCGTGGCCACCAAGTACCCGCGCATCGCGAGCGCTTGGTATGCCGAGCGCGGCGTGAATGTCGATATCGTCTCGCTGCACGGTAACATCGAGCTGGGCCCCATCGTCGGTATGACCGACCGTATCGTGGATATTACCGCCACGGGCGCCACGCTGCGCGATAACGACCTGGTCATCACCGGCCGCATCATGGACTGCACGGCCCGCTTCTTTGTCAATCCGGGTGCCGCTCGCTTGGATCCGCGCGTGCGCAATCTGGCAGATCGCTTGGCGACGGCCGTGAAGGACAAGCATTTTGAGCCCGTCGCGGGCTCGGCACAATAGCGTGAGCACGCACGGGCGACCCAACGTACGGGCTGCGGGTCGACTGGCGCCGCCGCCCGGCCTCTCGTTTTTCGAACATAGCCTCGACCGATAGGGGATACCGAAATGAAGACCATCAAGCTTGCTCCCGGTGAGCGCCTCGTTACCAACCAGCTCAACCGCAAGGGCGTGCTGCCGCAGAACATCGTCGACGCTGCCCGCGATATCGTGGCCAACGTGCGCGCCAACGGCGATGCCGCGGTGCGCGATTACTGCCAGCGTTTTGACGGTGTTGAGCTGCAGAGCTTCCGTCTGCCGCAAGAGCAGGTCGATGCCGCGCTCGAAGGCCTCGATCCCGCCTTTGTCGCGGCGCTCGAAAAGGCTGCACGCCAGATTCGCGAGTTCCACCAGCGCGAGGTCGAACAGAGCTGGTTTACTACGCGCCCGGACGGCACGATGCTCGGCGTTAAGGTGACCCCGCTCGCGGCGGCCGGCATCTATGTGCCGGGCGGTCGCGCGCAGTATCCCTCCACCGTGCTTATGAACGCCATTCCCGCCAAGGTGGCCGGCGTCAAACGCGTGGTCATGGTGACCCCGCCGCAAAAGGACGGCCTGATCAGCCCCTACACGCTCGCCGCGGCAAAGCTCGGCGGCGTGGACGAGATCTATATGGTGGGCGGCGCCCAGGCCGTGGCCGCACTGGCGTACGGTACCGAGACCATTCCGCGCGTCGACAAGATTACCGGCCCGGGCAACGCCTTTGTCGCCGCTGCCAAACAGATTGTCTCGGGTGACGTGGGTATCGATATGGTCGCTGGCCCCTCCGAGGTCTGCGTGCTGGCCGACGCCACGGCCAAGCCCATGGTGGTCGCGGCCGACCTGATGGCCCAGGCCGAGCACGATCCGCTGGCGGCCTGCTATCTGGTGACCTGCGACGAGCAGTTTGCGCGCGAGGTCGAGGCGGGTATCGATATTCTGGTCGCGCAGTCGCCACGCGCCGAGATCACGCGTGCCTCACTCGACAATGAGGGCACCATCGTGGTGGCCGCCGACATGGCTGCCGCCGTCGAAGCGGTGAACACCGTGGCGCCCGAGCACCTTGAGCTGCACTGCAAGGACGCGATGGGCCTGCTCGGCGGCATTCGCAACGCCGGCGCCATCTTTGTGGGCGCTTGGAGCTCCGAGCCGCTCGGCGATTACGTTGCCGGCCCCAATCACACGCTGCCGACCGGCGGTACGGCTATGTTCTCCAACCCGCTTTCGGTGGAGGAGTTCGTCAAGCGCTCGAGTGTCATTTGCTATACGCCCGAGGGCCTGCTTTCCGATGCTCCCGCTACGCAGCGCCTGGCCGAGGCCGAGGGTCTGTGGGCACACGCGCTTTCGGCCGCACTGCGCCGCCGCGTGCTGGAGCAGGGCGAGGATGCCGTGAGTGCCGAGTCGCTCGCCGCAGCCGACCTGACTAAGGTCGCCTGGCCGGGCGACGCTGTGTCAACGGTTGCTGAGGGCGTGGACCTGGCGGCTGCGGCCGGCGAGGAGGCCTAATATGGCCGAGCTGACGCCCCGCATGAAGGAGCTCGTCCAGCCCTACTTGGCCGGCATTGAGCCCTACGATCCCAACTTTACGCCCACGCGCATCAACCTTTCGGCCAACGAGAACACCTATCCCGTGCCGGCCGGCGTGCGCGAGGCGGTCGACGCTGCCCTGGCTGCCACGCCGCTCAACCGCTATCCCGATCCCATGTCTAACGACCTGCGCGACGAGCTTGCTGCCTGGCATGGCGTGACGCGCGAGAACATCTGCGTGGGCAACGGCGGCGACGAGCTGCTCTATAACTATCTGTTGGCGTTTGGCGGCGCGGGACGGACCCTGCTCAACTGCCCGCCGTGCTTTAGCGAGTACGCGTTCTTTGCGTCGCTCTGCCAGACCGAGGTGCGCGACGTGTGGCGTGATCCGGCGACCTTTGAGCTCGACCAGGCAGCTGTGCTTGCGGCGGCGTCCGAGTGCAATCTGGCAATCGTGACCTCGCCCAACAATCCCACGGGTGATGTGGCGCCGCTCGACTTTGTTGCGGCTCTGTGCGATGCGTGCCCCGGCATGGTCATGGTCGACGAGGCCTACGTTGAGTTTGCCGACGATTCGTTTGGCGCGGCCACCACGGCGCAGGGGCTTATCGTCGAGCATCCCAACCTGGTGATTCTGCATACGTTGTCCAAGGCGTTTGGCGCTGCCGGTACGCGTCTGGGTTACGTGATCGCGGCTCCCGAGGTCATCGACGTGTTCGCGGCGATTCGCCAGATCTATTCGGTCAATGTGCTGAGCCAAGCCGCAGCGCTTGCCTGCGTGCGTGCCCGCGATGCGTACACGCCCGTGGTGGCGCAGGTCGCAACCGAGCGCGAGCGCGAGCTGTGCGCCCTGCGCGCGATGGCTGCCGAGGGCCTGCCTGTGGAGGCATGGCCGAGCGCGGCGAACTTTGTGCTCGTGCGTACGCCGCATGCTACGCGCGTGCGCGAGCGTCTGCGCGACGAGTATTCGATTTTGGTGCGCGACTTTAGCTACGCGCCGGGGCTTGCGGACTGTCTGCGCGTTACCGTGGGCACGCCGCAGGAAAACGACGAGGTGCTGGCCGCGTTTGCCGCGCTGGTGAAGGAGGAGATGTAGATGGGCCGTTATGCCGAGGTGACCCGCAAGACGGGCGAGACCGATATTGTCGTAAAGCTCGACCTGGACGGGAGCGGCGTGTGCGATATCTCGACCGGCGTGCCGTTTTTCGACCACATGCTCAATGCCTTTGGCCGCCATGGCCTGTTTGATTTGACGGTGCACGCGGTGGGCGACGTGGAAGTCGACGCGCACCACACCGTCGAGGATGCGGGCATCGTGCTGGGTGAGGCGTTTTGCCAAGCGCTGGGCAACAAGGCGGGCATTACGCGCTTTGCCGACGCGGCGATCGCCATGGACGAGACGCTCGTGATGGCTGCCGTGGATATCTCGGGCCGCGGGCAGGCCTACTGCGAGCTGCCCGTACCGACCGAGCGCGTGGGCAGCTTCGATACCGAGCTGGCCGTTGAGTTCTTCTACGCCTTTGCGCGCGATGCCAAGCTCACACTGCACGTGCGCGAGCTGGCGGGTGGCAACTCGCACCACATTATCGAGGCCGCCTTTAAGGCCGTGGGCCGCACGATGCGCCACGCCTGCGAGCTCGATCCCCGCGTGCAGGGCATCCCCAGCACCAAGGGCTCGCTGTAACCGCTGCAACCGCCGTAAGGGCAAAAACCACCACAAAGGGGACAGGCACCTTTGTGGTGGTTTTGGATGATGAGAAGAGGAGGGGTCGCGTGGGCGAACCGAGGATCGTGGTGGTCGACTACCACAAGGGCAACTTGTCGAGCGTCGTGCGCGGGCTTGCGCGCGCCGGTGCCGCCGCCTGCACGTCGGACGATCCGGAGCAGATCCGCAACGCCGACGGCCTGGTTATCCCGGGCGTGGGCGCGTTCTATGACGCGATCGCCTTTATGCGCCAGAGCGGCGAGGCGGACGCGGTGCTCGACGCCGTTGCCGCTGGAACTCCGCTGCTCGGCATCTGTCTGGGCCTTCAGCTATTTTTTGAGCGCGGCAACGAGGGCGTGCCGGCGGACGAGGGCGCGGTCGCGGACGGAAACGCTCCCGAGCAGGCTGGCGGTCCCTGGGTCGATGGCCTGGGTATTATGCGCGGCTCGTGCACGCGCCTGGAGTCGAGCCGCCTGAAGGTGCCGCACGTGGGTTGGGACCAGGTGCACATGACGCCCGCCGGTGCGGCCGATCCGCTGCTTGCCGGTTTTGCTGAGGGCGCCAACATGTACTTCACCCACAGCTACGCGGTGGCCGACGACGTCGATGCCGCCGATGTGTTGGCACGCACGCACTATACACGGAGTTTCCCGTGTATCGTGCGCCATGGCAACGTGTGGGGCTGCCAGTTCCATCCCGAGAAATCCTCCGCGCTGGGTCAGCGCATTCTTAAGAACTTCGTGAGCATCGTCGAGGGGGCCGGCCGATGATTCTGTTTCCCGCAATCGATCTGATCGGCGGCGAGGTTGTGCGCCTGGAGCGCGGCGACCGCAGCCGCTGCAAGGTATATTCCGACAACCCCGTGGCCGTTGCCCGCTCGTTTGCCGAGCAGGGCGCAAGCTGGGTGCACGTCGTCGACCTGTCCGCTGCCTTTGGCGAGGACGAGGACGCGTGCGCTGCCAACTCGGCAGCGATTAAGGCCATCTGCGGTGTCGACGGTCTGTCCGTGGACGTGGGCGGCGGCGTCCGCTCGCTCGCGCGCATCGATGAGCTGGCCGGCTATGGTGCTCGCCGCATTGCGCTGGGCACCGTGCTCGTGACCGAGCCGGGTTTTGCTGAGGTGGCAGCCCAAGGCTTTGGCGAGCTGCTGGTCGCCGACGTTGCCGCACGCGACGGCCAGGTTAAGGTGAACGGCTGGCGCGACGGCGCGGGCGTGGCGCTCGACGATGCCGTGGCGCAGCTTACCGAGCTGGGCTTTAAGCATCTGGTGTATACCGACATCGCGCGTGATGGCATGCAGACGGGCATCGACGTGGCGGCATATCGCCATGTGGCCGAGGTCGCGGGCTTTCCCGTCGTGGCTTCGGGCGGCATCTCGACGCTCGACGACATCCGCGCACTGGCCGCGGTGGGTGAGGGCGCGATTGAAGGCGCCATTACCGGCTGCGCGCTCTACGAGGGCAACTTTACGCTGGTACAGGCGCTGGCCGCCGCCCGAGGGGAGGAGTAGCCCATGCTTACCAAGCGCGTAATTCCCTGTCTGGACGTCAAGGACGGCCGTGTGGTCAAGGGCGTCAACTTTGTGAGTCTGCGCGATGCGGGCGACCCGGTGGAGCTGGCCCGCGCCTACGACCGCGAGGGTGCGGACGAGGTCGTATTTTTGGACATTACCGCGACGAGCGACAACCGCGCGACGACCATCGAGATGGCGGCGCACGCGGCCGAGGAACTCGCTATTCCCTATACCGTGGGCGGCGGTTTCCGCGACTTGGCGGGCATGCGGACCATGGTTGCCGCCGGCGCCGACAAGGTGTCGCTTAACTCTGCTGCTGTGCGCGATCCGTCGTTGATCAGCCAGGCCGCCGCGGCGTTTGGCAGCCAGGCCGTGGTCGTGGCAATCGATGCCAAACGCGTGGGGCTGCCCGGGGAGCCGGGCGCCGATAAGTGGGAGGTCTTTACGGCGGGCGGCCGCAACGCCACGGGTATCGATGCAGTGGCGTGGGCCGAGGAAGCAGCTCGTCGCGGCGCCGGTGAGATCTTGCTCACCAGTATGGATCGCGACGGCACCAAGGCCGGCTTCGATTTGGCGCTCACCCGCGCCGTGGCGCGCGCGGTGCCAATCCCCGTCATCGCGAGCGGCGGCGTGGGCACGCTCGAGCATTTTGCCGAGGGCGTGATCGAGGGCGAAGCCGACGCCGTGCTGGCGGCCAGCGTCTTTCACTTTGGAACCTTCAGCATTCGCGAAGTCAAAGAGTATATGGCCTCTCAAGGTATTCCTGTGAGGCTGGACTTCTAATGCTGCGGCTTGCCCAGGCACCGCATCTTGCCGCTCAAACCGTCGCTCGCGTACCAAAGTACGCGTCGCTCCTCTTTCGCGGCAACCTGCGGCACCTGGACAACCCTCGCCGACCTGTGGGGTTTACGGTAATTACTTGGGAGAAATGATGACTGAGGTAATAGAAGCGTCTGATCTTAAATACGACGCCCGCGGGCTGATTCCCTGTGTGGTTCAGCAATATGACACCGGCGAGGTGCTTATGGTTGCTTGGATGAACGAGGAGTCGGTGGGGCTGACGCTCAAGACCGGCACCACGTGGTTTTGGAGCCGCAGCCGCCAGGAGCTCTGGAACAAGGGCGCGACGAGCGGCAACATGCAGGAGGTCAAGGAGCTCTGGACCGACTGCGATAGCGATACGCTGCTGGTCAAGGTCGACTCGCCGGGTCCGGCCTGCCATACCGGCAACCGTACCTGCTTCTTTAAGCGCGTAAAGGGGGGAACACGATGAAGGTCGTGACGCCGTTCGAAGTCGCCGACTGCAACGCCGAACTCCTCCGCGCGGGCGTGCCGTGCCGCGTGCACCTGACCGATGCCTGCGGGGCGCAGTCGTTTTGGCTCGAGGCCGAGAAGGAAAGGATCGATGAGGCCCATGCCGTCATCGTTGAATTCTTTGAGAAAAAGGGCGCAAAGCCTCGGTTCGATGAGACCGGTACTTACTTTACGCTGCAGTAACGAGAGGAAATAACCATGGGAGTCAGAACAGCTAACGTGCAGCCGGGAAACATCGGTGAGACGCTGACGGGACTGGCCGAGGTGATTCACGGTCGTCGCGACGCATCGCCGCAGGAGAGCTATACCGCGCGTCTGCTGACCGAAGTCGAGGACGAGCTTCTCAAGAAGCTTGCCGAGGAGGCGAGCGAGGTGATCATGGCCTGCAAGGATAACGACCACGATCACATTCGCTACGAGGCCGGCGACCTGATCTACCACCTGCTCGTAACCCTTGAGCGTTATGGCATCACCCTCGACGAACTGGCCGGCGAACTCAACGCCCGCCGCCACTAGTCATCGGGGACGTTCTTAAACGACTAGTTAGGCGAGGGGCATGGACTCCCATTCTCCGGTGAGGTGGGGGATGTCGAAGGTTCGATAACCGCAGTCGTAGGCGTGGGCCTGAGCCTCGCGAATGTTCCAGCAGATGTCGCAGGCGCGGTGCGCGTCCGAGCCAAAAGTGATCGGCACCTCGGCGTGGACAAAGTGACGTAAAAGGCCGGTCGCGGGATAGTAGTCGTCGAGCCCCTTGCGCGGTGCGGCCGTCGAGACCTCAACGCGGCGACCCGTATCGTGCGCGCACTCGGCCATCTGCTGCCAAAACGGCGCGGGGTCAAAGTCGGGCGCAAAGCCTTCCTTCGAAAAGCACATGACTAGGTCGGGGTGAGCCATTGCATCAAAGTTGAGCGGGCTCTCGCAGGCTCGGCACCAGTCATCGACATAGCGCTCCCACACGCCGCGCACGCCTAAGTTTTCCCAAACATGCAGGTTGGTATCGTCGTCGATCCAGCCACAAAGCGAATCGGGCGTATCGGGGCGAGCGACGCTCTCTGTTCCCGCCGTGCCCGCGGCGCCGGCCATGATATCGCCCGGGTCGCCAATCCAATGCACGCTGCCCAAGCGCACCACGGCGCCCTGGGACCAGCGCTCTACCAAGGGCTCGCAGCCTTCGTACCAATCGCATTCAAAGCCATAGATAAAGTTGAGCTCCGGCGCGATCTGCGCGGCGAGTTTACGGGCGTCCTCAAATGCCAGACGATGTGCCGGCAAGTCGCCCTCGACGACCTGCACCTCGCAGTTAGCATCCATGCTGGCGGGCAGGGTGAGGTGGTCGGTCGAGACCATGACGCGGCATCCGGCAGCGGTAGCGGCGCGGACGTTGTCCTCGAACGAGGCGTGGCCGTCCGAAAACGAAGTATGGGTGTGGCAATCGGCCAGCGGGCAGGCGGGCATGGCGACTCCTTTGCATTTGGTGAATCCGCTCCATTGTAATGGTGCAGCTCTCAACACGCCGCGCACGCGGGGGGTCGAAATCGATTGGAAAGGCTGCGCGGCGCGCGGTGCGGCCTCGCTTGTGCTCTCAAAACATGTACATCAGCCTCCAAAAGCTGCAAAAAATGACATGTTTGGAGGCTGACGTACACGTTTGAATGGAGCGGGCCGGCGTTGGAGCGCGCCAGCACTTGCGCCCAGCAAAAGTCGCACCTATCCCATGACGCCGCCCCTGCGCCGCCCGCGATGTGCTAGCGTTTGGATGAACAAAACGAGCCCGTGCGGAAAGGAGCCGGACCGTATGCCATGCGATAGCAAATCTCCGCTGTCTCGCGAGACCGATGCGCCCGAGACCATCGTCAAGCTGGAATGCGACATCGACGATGCGTCGCCCGAGGTGCTCGCCTACGCCGCCGACCGTCTGCGCGGGGCAGGCGCCCGCGAGGTGCACTGGCTGCCGCTCTATTGCAAAAAAGGACGCCCCGGCTGGCAGCTGCAGGTGATCTGCTCGCACGAGGATATCGAGCGCCTGCAGACGATTATCTTTTTGGAAACCACGACCAACGGCATTCGTTGCCAGGTCATGGAGCGCGTCTGCCTGCCGCGCCACTTTGAACAAGTGGCGACGCCTTGGGGCGAGGTGGCCGTAAAGGTGGCAACCCTGCCCGATGGCAGCGAGCGTGCAGCGCCCGAGTACGAGGACTGCGCCCGTCTCGCTCGCGAGCGTAATGTGCCGCTCCAGCGCGTGATGCAGGCGGCCCAGAGCGCGGCACTGCGATTTGAATAACGCGGCTGGTGGCGACATCCTGCGTCTAGCCATATCAACCCCATTCGAAAGGATCTCCCCATGAAATACCTCGTCGCCTCCGACATCCACGGCTCGGCATACTGGACCGAGCGCCTGGTCACCGCCATCGAGTCCGAGCAGCCCGACCGCATCGTGCTGCTGGGCGACCTGCTCTACCACGGTCCGCGCAACGACCTGCCGCGCGACTATGCTCCTAAGCGCGTGATTCCGCTGCTCAACGCCCTAGCCGACCGCATCATCGCGGTGCGCGGCAACTGCGACGCCGAGGTCGACCAGATGGTCCTCGACTTCCCCGTCATGACTGACTACGCCACGCTGTTTGACGAAACCGGCCGTGAGCTGTTCTTGACGCACGGCCATGTCTTTGGCGCCGGCATGCACAACAGCGTCGACCACGCGCCCGCGCTGCCCGAGGGCTCCGCGCTCGTCTACGGTCACACGCACATCAAGATCAACGAGGAGAGCGCCGCGCACCCGGGCCTGTGGCTTTTCAACCCCGGCAGCGTGAGCATTCCCAAGGACGGTACGCACAGCTACGGCATCTACGAGGGCGGCGCGTTCCGCCACGTGGTCATGGAGGGGGAGTAGCCATGGCGCAGCATATGGCTCAGCAAAATGCCGAGGGCTCGCGCGATCTGTCTACGCTGGTAGACGCGTCGACCGAGCTGCAGCATCTGGTGCAGACCATCTGGCGCCTGCGTCAGCCCGATGGCTGCCCGTGGGACCGTGAGCAGACGCACCGCAGCATCGGCAAGAACATGATCGAGGAGGCCTACGAGGCACTCGACTGCATCGAGGCGGACGACGCGGTTCACCTACGCGAGGAGCTGGGCGACGTGCTCATGCAGGTCGTGCTGCATGCGCAGATTGCTGCTGACGCCGGCGAGTTTACGCTGGCCGACGTGGCGCGCGATATTGACGCCAAACTCATCCGCCGTCATCCGCACGTGTTCGGCGATGTGGATGCCGACAGCTCCAACGAGGTACTCAAGATTTGGGACGAGGTCAAGCTTGCCGAGAAGGCCGCCAAGGACAAAGCCGTGGCGGCGGGTGAGGCCGCGCCCGAGGGTCTGCTCGATGGTGTGCCCACGCATCTGCCGGCGCTGATGCAGGCGCAGAAGGTGTCGCGCAAGGCAGCTGCCGTGGGCTTTGAGTGGGAGACGGTCCAGGACGTGTGGGACGAGGTCGCCGAGGAGCGTGCCGAGTTTGAGGCCGAGGCCCCCGGAACGCCCGAGCGCGAAATGGAGTTTGGCGACCTGCTCTTTGCCCTGGTCAACGTTGCGCGCAAAGAGGGCATTGACGCCGAGAGTGCCCTTCGTGCCAGCACGGCAAAGTTCCGCCGTCGCTGGGCCGCGATGGAGCAGATGGCGGCCGATGCTCACGTGGATCTTGCCGAGCTTTCGACCCACGGCCTCAACGACCTGTGGGATGCCGCAAAGGCGGAGGAGTAAGACTGCGGGAACGACGGGCTGACACGCCTTATCGTTCCCGCTAAATTTTTCGAAAATCAAGTGTATCCCTCGGCTAACTTAGGGCATAATGCAAAAAGTGCGACATGGCTAACTTACGGAGGCGCACCGACGGTGCACGGTCAGCCGGTCGCTTGCATCCACTACGTTTCCAAGTGAGAGGGAGACAACATGAGCGATATTTTGGACGTTTACGGTCGCGAGGTGCTCGACAGCCGCGGCAATCCCACCGTCGAGGTCGAGGTTGTGCTCGAGGACGGTAGCTTCGGTCGCGCGATGGTGCCTTCGGGCGCTTCGACCGGTGCCTTTGAGGCTTGCGAGCTGCGCGATGGCGACAAGGGCCGCTATCTGGGCAAGGGCGTCTCTCAGGCCGTCGAGCACGTCAACAACGAGTGCGCTAACGCCGTCGTGGGCCTCGACGCCTTCGACCAGCGCGCCGTCGATGCCGCGCTGATTGCCGCGGACGGTACCCCCAACAAGACCAAGCTCGGTGCCAACGCCATCCTGGGCGTGTCGCTGGCCGTCGCCCGCGCCGCTGCCGAGTCGGCGGGCCTGTCGCTGTACCAGTACCTGGGCGGCGTCAACGCCCACCTGCTGCCCACGCCCATGATGAACATCCTCAACGGCGGCGTGCATGCCGACAATAACGTTGACTTCCAGGAGTTTATGATCATGCCGGTGGGCGCCCCGAGCTTTGCCGAGGGCCTGCGTTGGTGCGCCGAAGTCTACCACACCCTCAAGGGCGTGCTGCACGAGGCCGGCCTGGGCGGCGGCGTGGGCGACGAGGGCGGCTTTGCGCCCAACCTCAAGACCAATGCCGAGCCGTTCGAGTACATCACCAAGGCCGTGGAGAAAGCCGGCTTTAAGCCCGGCGTCGACTTCATGTACGCCATGGACCCGGCCTCGACCGAGTTCTACAACGCTGAGACCGGTATGTATGAGCTCAAGGGCGAGGGCGTGGAGTACACGAGTGCCCAGATGGTCGATTACTGGGAGAAGCTCGTCGACACCTATCCCATCATCTCCATCGAGGACGGCATGGCCGAGGAGGACTGGGACGGCTGGGTTGAGCTCACCCGTCGCATTGGCAACAAGGTGCAGCTGGTGGGCGACGACCTGTTCGTCACCAACACCGAGCGCCTCAAGAAGGGCATCGAGCTGGGTGCCGCCAACGCGATCCTGGTCAAGGTCAACCAGATCGGCACGCTCACCGAGTCGCTCGAGGCCATCGAGACCGCCAAGGAGGCCGGCTACGCTTGCATCGTGAGCCACCGTTCCGGCGAGACCGAGGACTCCACGATTGCCGACCTGGTCGTGGGCGTCAACGCCGGCCAGATCAAGTCGGGCGCACCGTGCCGCAGCGACCGTATCGCCAAGTACAACCAGCTCATCCGCATCGAGGACGAGCTTGAGGGCAGTGCGCGCTACGCCGGCAAGGCCGCGTTCTACAACATTCGCTAGGCACGCGGAGGTCGCGGGGGCGGGGAAGACTCGGATTTGCCTTGCTTCAGCCGGGCGCTGTTGAGCACCATTGGGCGCTGGGCCATATGACTCAGCGCCTTTTTTATGTCGAGCAAAGGCTGGCGAAGGCGGTGCGGGCGCTCGTGCTATAACTAGAATACTTAGCGCAAACAAACCTCAACCGCACAAGGCGCACATGGATCAGATTTACGACAACAGGTACTATTCCGCCGGTTCGCGTGAGCCGTCGCCTCGCCGTGCGCGCACGGTGCAGCTCGGTGGGTCCGCCTACGCCGGCGCCGACCGCTCCATGCAGCGCCCGACAAGTACCTCGCGCCCCAATGCTCAAGTGAATACTTCGACAGATGGACCAGTGCGCCCGGCACGTTCGTCGCATGCTCAGCGCTCGTCGGCTCAAACGCACGATAGGTCGAGCAGGCCCTCGAACCGTTTTTCGGGCTCGGACTTTATGCACTACGCCAACGACAACGCGGTGGTCAAGGCGATCTACGACTTTACCCACGGTCCTCAGCGAGGGCTATTCATCGGCATCGTCGTTGCCCTGGTGCTCGTGAGCCTGTATTTCCCCGTGCGCGACCTGTACGTGGCAAAGCGTTCGAGCGATATCTTGACCAAGCAGGTCGAGATTCGCCAGCAATACAATGATGGGCTGCAAAAAAGCGTCGACAAGCTGCTCTCGGAGGAGGGTATCAAGGATGCGGCATCCGAGGACCTGGGCTTGGTGATGCCCGGCGAGAAGAGGATTGAAGTGCAGGGCCTGGACGGCGATTCGGATGCCTCGTCGAGCCAGAAGTCGTCGAACGCCAAGAAGGCCAGCGAAGTTGCCAAGGAAATCGAAGAAGTCGGCAAGGACGCGCCGTGGTACATCCAGGCGCTCGACATGCTGTTTGGATTTAACGGCGTCGAGGGTCAGACGGTCGCGTCCAGCGGCGAGTAGGCGAGTAGCGCCCGGAGGGGAGCCCGCAATGGCAGATTGCAAACGATATAAGGTGGCGGCGATCGACCTGGGAACGGTGTCGTCGCGACTGGTGCTGGCGCAGGTCGAGGCCGGGGCGATCGTGGAATCGTCCAAGCATACCGAGATTACCGATCTGGGCGAGGGCGTTGACGCGACGGGCCGCTTTTGCGAGGCGGCGGTCGAGCGCGTGCTCGCCGCATGCCGCATGTTTGTGGACGAGGCGCGTGCCTTTGGGGCCGTGTGCATCTGTACCACGTGCACGAGTGCCGCGCGCGATGCGTCCAACGCCGTGCTGCTGCTGGACGGCCTGCGCGAGCTGGGTCTCGAACCGCAGGTGATTCCAGGAGAGGTCGAGGCGCGCCTGACGTTTTTTGGCGTGGCGCACGACTTTGCCGGCGAGCGCATCATTGTTGCCGATTCGGGCGGCGGCTCCACGGAGCTCGCGACGGGCGTATACGCGCCGGAGCGCGGGGTCTTCGCGCTGGAGGGAACGCGTTCGCTGGACATTGGTTGCCGTCGTGTGACGGAGCGTTTCTTCTCGGCGTTGCCGCCTTCGGACGGCGAGCTTGCTGCCGCTGCCGACTGGGCGGGCGAGCAGTTCGAGGCTTACTTTGAGAGCCTACCGAGCAATTTTGAGCGTGCAGAGCGTCTGGTCGCGGTGGGCGGTACCGTCACCACGCTCGTGGCGCTGGTCCACGAGCTGGAGCCGTACGACTCGAGCTTTGTGCACCTGCGCGAGCTTTCGATGGAGCAGATCTCGGCCGCTATCGAGCGCATGTCTGCGTTGGATGTTGCAGGCATTGCCGCGTTGCCGGGCGTGCAGCCCAAGCGCGCGGGCGTGATTCTGGCCGGCGCCGTGGTGATCCGCGAGCTCATGCGTGCCGGCGGCTACGATGCGCTCACCGTAAGCGAGAACAGCCTCCTCGCCGGCATGGCCGCCACCATCAACGAGACTCTCGACGGCACAACCCCCACCATCGGCTGGACCCCGAGCCTCAGCACCCTTTAACCATCCCTTATAAGTTGCGGTGAAATACGGACTAAAATCGCCCTTTCGGGCACCAAACAGTCCCTATTCCACCGCAACTCAACAGCCAGCACCTGGGGACGTTCCTTTTCTGCCGGCACCTGGGGACAGTCCCTGCTGAGCGCCTCCGCAGCCTTTATGCCAGTTTGTCGATTTGCCCAATTTCCCAAAGCGGAATATTGACGAGCGTGCCCTCGTCTCTATATGCCGCCAGGGAGCTCCTCACGCAACGTTCGAGTTTGAATTTTTCGCAGGCTATTTTCAGGCTCTTCGCTTTAAGGTTCTCTGCCGCCTTGACCTCAAGCGGAAGCACGGTTCCCGCATGGTCGATGGCAAAGTCGGTTTCGGCATTGCCAGAGGTAGAGGACCAATACGCGGGAGTTTTGTCCTGGAGCAAAAGCTCCTGCGCGACGTATTGTTCGGTCAGCGAACCTTTGAACTCGGTAAAAACAGCGGATCCGTTAAGAACGATGGCCGGAGAGAGACCGGAGAGCGCTCCGAGGATGCCGGCGTCGATGCAGAACAGTTTGAAACCCGAGAGGTCTTCGTAGCTCGAGAGCGGTGCCTTTAGAGCGGAAACACGCGGCACCTTATGAACGATTCCGTAGTCCGTGAGCCACTGGAGGCTTTCCTCAAAATCGCGTGCGCGCGCTCCGGGGCGAAGGGCGCCATAGACAAACTTCTTGTTCTCCTTGGCAAGCTGGCCGGGAAGGGATTTCCAAACCAACCTCATGCGCTCGACGATGCGGGCGGGTGCATGTTTGCCAAAATCGGATTCGTAAGCCTCGATGATTTGCTGCTGAAGCCTTCGGGCTTCGATGAAGTCGCGTGTCTCGGCGAAAGCGGAGACAACTTCGGGCATACCACCGACAACAAGGTATTCCTTGAGCAAGTGCTTGAGCTTTTCGGTGACGTTTGCTAGAAGGTTCATGTCTGCGGCAAGGATGGCGTCGGCGAGCGGGTTGCCGTCGACGGCGCGAACGAACTCGGCAAACCCCATGGGATGCATAGTGAGCTGGTCGATTTTGCCGACGGGAAATGACTCGTTTTCACGTCGGAGCGCGAGGCCCATATAGGAACCGGCTGCTACGATGTGGTATTCGGGTGCAAGCTCGTTGAAGTACTTGAGCGAGGTGATCCCGCGTGGCGCCTCTTGGATCTCGTCGAAGATGATGAGCGTGTCTTCCGGCGTTACGGTTTGGCCACGTAGGAGTTCTATCTGGGAGATGATGCGCTTGGGGTCGAGGTCCCCATCGAACAGCGAACGTGCGCTCGGCTCGAGCATAAAGTCAAAACGAATGACGTTTCGATACTGCTGACTTGCGAATTCGTTAAGAAGCCACGTCTTTCCTGTCTGGCGGGCTCCCTTAAGCAAGAGAGGTTTGCGATTCGCCCTTGATTTCCAAGCGATAAGTTCACTCATAAGCTGTCGTTGCATATTGCCTCCCAACCCTCTCGGCTAGTATAGGGCCATTTGGGCGTTTCCATCGAAAAATGTGCGAGACAACCACGTTTTTCCATCGGAAAATGTGCGAGATAACCACGTTTTTCCATCGAAAAATGTGTGAGGAAGTTCATTGGGTGGGCGGAATAAAGTAGTCAAAAAAGCCTGTCCCAAATGAGCTGCTCTGCAGTTGACGGCATCCAAAAGAAACGGGTCCGCATCCCAAAGGGATACGGACCCGTAAGCGTTACGTGGTAGGGGCGGTGGGACTCGAACCCACAATCCTTGCGGCGAGAGATTTTAAGTCTCCTGCGTATGCCAATTCCGCCACGCCCCCGTGAGACTAGAAGTCTAGCACAAGCCGTCCGTTACGCGTTGACGGCCATCGAGTGTTGGCCCGACTTCTCCAGGAACTCCTGGAACTTTGCCTCGTCGCCCTTGTTTTGGTATTGCAGGGCCAGCAGGTACTCCAAGCGGCAGCGCTTGACCGGGTCGTCGCCGGCCTCCTCGAGCATGCGCTCCAGCTCGGGAATGTCGTTGTGGCGCTTGAGGATCATCGTGTCGTACATCAGCTGACACTCGTGCGCAACTGCCTCGGCCTGACCGCCCTCAAAGCCCTTGATCTCGTGCAACAGTTCCTTGGACTTTTTGCGGTCCTCCTGGCCAACATAGTAGTTAAAGGCCTTAATCACCAGGTCGACGCGCTGCATCTTGGGGAGGTTGAGTCCCAGCAGCAAATCGAACATCTCGTCGGCGCGCTTGTGGTCCTCGCGCAGCAGATAGGAGTTCAGGCGCAGGTAGTCGCGGTTATAGCGCGGGTACAGCATGCTGGTGAGTTTGCCATCGAGCAAACGATCGAACTCGTCCCACTGCTTGGCAGCCATAAGCTGTTGCAGGCGCTTGAACGTGGTGCGTTTTTTTACGCTAAAGAACACCGATATGGCGATACAAATAATGACGACGGCGGTCCAGAGGGTGCGGGAATCGGGCATTTTAGAGTCCTTAGTCGCTCATAAAGCGAGCGGTATGACAACACGTACTAGATGTATTATACGCAGCGCGCAAGCAAACTGGCATAAAAGCGCATCGAGGCTGAGCGCCATCGCTCGCTGCGGTACACTTACCTAAAGTAAACCATGAAGGGAGACATTACCTATGAAGAAGATCGTTTTGGCTTGCGGTGCTGGCGCTGCTACTTCCACGCTCGTTGCCCAGAAGGTCGCTACCATGCTCGACGCCAACGGCTATGCCGGCAAGTATGAGATCGTGCAGTGCGCCATCTCCGAGGCCAAGGACGCTTGCGACGAGGGCGCCGACCTGCTGATCGCCACCACCGTTGCCCCCGAGGGCCTCACCTGCCCGTACGTGAGCGGCGTGCCCTTCATGACCGGCATGAACCGCGTTGCTGCCGAGAAGGCCGTCCTTGACGTTATGGCTCAGTAGGCGCTGCCTGTATGAATGAGCAGAACGCCAATCCGGTCGAGCTCTTTGGCATGCGCGTTGCCCATGTGGGCATTAACGCCACCGACCCGGCAGACGCCCTGGAGATCGCGGAGCTGTTCTCGACGATGATGGGCCTGCCCGTTATCGAGACCCCCGTTTCGTACTTTAACGATTCGCTGGTCGAGATCATGAAGCAGAACGGTCGTGGCACCAAGGGCCACATCGGCTTTGCCGTTAACGACATCGATGCAGCTGAGAAGTGGTTTGCCGAGCGCGGGCTCGAGGTCAACGAGGAGTCGCGCGTGCTGCTGCCCGACGGCGGTACCAAGCTCGTGTACTTTAAGCGCGAGTTCGCCGGTTTCGCCGTGCATCTGTGCCGCGAGTAGCGCACAAGCTGCCATAGCTAGCAAAAAGGGATAGGGCCGTGTGGCCCTATCCCTTTATTTATGCCGAGGGGCTTCCTAGCGCGGCAGGCGAATCGTAAAGCGGCTGCCGACACCCTCGACTGAGGTCACGCCGATGACACCGCCATGGCTGTCGACGATCCACTTGGCAATGGCGAGTCCCAGACCCGAGCCCTGCGCGCCGGCATCGCGTGCGTTGTCGGCGCGGTAGAACCGTTCAAAAGCGTGAGCTGCGGATTCCTGGTTCATGCCGATACCCTCGTCCTCAACACTTATGTCGATCGTGCCCGCGCCCGCATCCGGCACTACGCCAAATCTGATGGACGTGCCCGCGTTCGAATACTTGGCGGCGTTTTGCACGATCACGCGCAGAGCCTGCTTCACGAGCGCCACGTCGACGGGCGCGTCGCAACGCGGGTCGCTGACAAGCGCAGCGTCAAAGGCCAGCCGATACGTGTGCGCGGCATCGATCATCTGCGATTCCTCGCATACCTCGCCGACCAGTGCGGCCAGGTTGGTATCCGCACGCCGCAGGACCGTGCGTCCGGCATCGCCGCGCGCCAAAAACAGCAGCTGCTCCACGAACTCCTGCATATGCTCGCTTTCGGCCTTGAGGGACGCGATGGATTCCGCCAGCACGTCCGGGTCATCTTTGCCCCAGCGGTCGAGCATGTTTACGTAACCCTGAATCACCGCGATGGGCGTTCGTAGCTCGTGGCTTGCATCGTTGACAAAGTGCATCTGCTGCAGCTTTGCCTCTTGCATCTGGCGCAGCAGGCGGTTGAGCGCGACCTCGATGCTCGCCAGGTCGGCGTCGCCGGTGGTGACGCTCGGCGAGTCGACGCTTGCGCGCTCGATGGCCTGCTCCAGCGTTTCCATCTTGCCGCCGGAGAGCTGCATACGGCTGAGCTCGTCTACGCGCAGGGCCAGGTCGTTGAGCGGTGCCATGGTGCGGCGCACGCGGCGGGCGCCGCCGAGCATGTTGAGCACGCTGATGACCTGCCCACCTGCAACGACAAGATAGAGGGGCCACAGCGCGATGAGGTCCTGCGCGAGGGGGAAGGTCTTGGTGGTGCGCGCAAGCTCGACGGTATAGGTGAGCGTGGCGGGGTCCCAGCCGTGCGCGGGCGTCAGCGACATGCCGTGGACGGCGGCACCGGGGATCCATCCCGCGGTAAACGCGCCGTCGGGCAGCGTTTGGTTATAGCCATAGATGAGGATCGCCGCCGCAGCAACCAGCAGCCACAGGTCGAGCCAGATGTAGCTCGCCAGGCGGCGCCACATGTAGCTCCAGTTGATGGCACGGGCGATGGAGGTGACGCGCTTGGTCTCGGCGTTACGCGCGGCAGACATAGCCCACCCCGCGCACGGTTTGGATGATGCGGGCACCGCCGGCGTCTTCGATCTTGGCGCGCAGGTGCGCGATGTGCACGTCGACGTTGTTGGTGTCGCCCACGTATTCGTAGCCCAGCGCCTCGTGCGCGATGCGCTCGCGCGTGAGCACGGTTTCGGCATGCGTCATAAGCAGGGCGAGGACGTCGAACTCGCGGGCCGTGAGCGCGATGGGCGAGCCGCCGACCGTGACTTCGCGGCGGTCGGGATCGAGCGCGACCGAACCCACGGCGAGCGCGGCGGGGGAGGGCGCGGCGGAAGCCTGGGTCGAGTCGCCGACCGGGGGCATCGCAGCGGCTCCGGTGCCCGCGCCGCCTGCCGTACCCGCCCCAGTACCGGCGCCGCCAACGCCCGAAGCCGCTCGCACGGCTTCCGAGCGCTTCAGCGCCACGCGGATCCGTGCGAACAGCTCCTCAATCGCAAATGGCTTGGTCAGGTAATCGTCGGCGCCGGCATCGAGCCCGGCCACTTTGTCCATCACGGCATCGCGCGCGGTGACCATAATCACCGGCACATCCTTGTGCTTGCGGACACGCCGCAAGACCTCCATGCCGTTGAGCTGCGGCAACAGCACGTCGAGCAGAATCAGATCGTAGTCGCGCTCCAGCGCCAGGTCCACGGCAGTGCGGCCATCGGCGGCGTGTTCCACCTGGTAGCCCTCGTGCTCCAGCTCGAGCGTCACAAAGCGGGCGATTTTCTCCTCGTCCTCTACGATCAGGATCCGTGCCATGCGTGCCCCCGTCTGCGATTACTTGTCGTCGTTGAGATTTTGCTTGATGTCGTCCGCGGCGTTAGCAGCGCTATCCATAAGGTTGTTGATGCTGCCGGGCACGTCGCCGTCGCTGTCGATGCGGTAGCGCATGCCAAAGAACAGGCCAATCAGCATCAGCCATATCGTGGCGCCCCAGGCAAACAGCGCGACGATGGGAATCAGGATAGGGATGTTGAGGATGATCGCATCGCGGCGCGTGGCGATAAACTTGGTGTCCAGACTCAGGCGGAAGAGCTTTTTGAGGTACTCCCACACGCTGTCCATCTTCTTGGAGAAGTCGGTCTTTTCGCTCGACTTTTCGTAGGCTGCCTGCGCGGCGACCATCTCGGCAGAGGGCTCATCGACTGGCGCGGACTCGGTGGCGGCATGCGCCGACGTGGTCTGGGTCTTGCCCTGCGACTCGAGCCAAATGATGGCATCCAAAACGTTGCCGTCGGCAGCGTCGAGCGCCGCCTTGGCATCGGTGTAACTCACGTTGCACTTGGTGCGGATGGTTTCAACTTTTTCGAGGTCGTCCATGACCTGTCCTTTCGTTCGATGGGCGCGACGCCGGGCAATTTGCTCGGGCGCGAGCGTTGCGTTCGGCGGTTTGCGTTGCGCCGCCCCGCCCTTGGTCGAACTCTATAGTGCAGGTTATAGATTAAGCGATTCTTGAGCCAAGATTAATGTTGGATGAGTTTTTGGGTGGCAGTGGGAAAAGTATTAGACCTCGATAGCGGGAGATGGGGTGCCGGTACAAAACGGCGTCAAGGGTTGGTCGAGCAGGCGGTTTTCAGACGACTGGGACATGGCGGGCGGTCGATCGCCTATACTGGTTGAGCTCAACTGGAGAGGTGATAACTAGTTATGAAATCAATCAATGTTGCAGCAGCGATTATTCAGAAGGACGGGAAAATCCTGAGCTGCCAGCGCGGCTATGGCGAGTTTAAAGACGGCTGGGAGTTTCCGGGCGGAAAGCTCGAGCCGGGCGAGACCGGCGAGCAGGCAATCGTGCGCGAGATTCAGGAAGAGCTCGAGGTCACGATCGGCAACCTCGACTATCTTTGCACGGTCGAACACGATTACGAGACGTTTCACCTGTCGATGCAGTGCTACCTAGCTAACATCCTTTCGGGGGAGTTCAAAGAGCACGCTCATGAGGACATGAAGTGGCTCGATACCAATAACTTGTGGGATGTCGATTGGCTTCCAGCGGACGTTAAAGTCGTTAGGGAGCTCGAAAAGAAACTCGGGCTTATGTAAGAAAGGAGCGGACGTCGCATGGCGGCCCCGCTCCTTCTTTGTTACTCTGTCTCACTCAGATCGCTGAGCATAAACTCGTAAATGTCCTGGCGCACGGGCGCATTGAGTTCATATTCGATTTCGACGGCGTTGTCGCCGCTCTTAGTTTTAATAGCTTTGAACTCGCCAGTCGGATGCATTTCGCCTAGGAAGTAAAATTCCTTGCCACCCTTATCGTCCTTGTTCTTGCGCATAAACAAATACGTCTTTAGCCCGTTGCCCGGCCATGCCTGCAGTCGCTGAATCTCGGGGGAGTTGAGCGTGCGATTGTTCTTAGAGATTGCAACTAGCTTACTCGGCGAAACAAAGCGGTCTTCATACTGAATGGACTCGCTAATGTCGGGTGCCTTGTCATAGTTAATAAACACGGGGAATGTATTGCTCTTCTCGTCGTAGAAGTAGCCGCCAAGATTTTGGCCGTTGATGTTCTTTTCCCAGTTCATCAAGCGGCAAACTTCTTCGTACGTGTACTTGGCGTTGAGAACGAAATTTGTGTTTTGGTACGTCTCGGCATAGTCGAGTCGGTTACGCGCAATGCCAAAATCCAGCACCTCGAGAATCTGACACTTGAACTCTGCGTTGCGCAGAGCGGTCGCAAACGCTTCGGTCAGACGAGGTCCGCATCCATCGTCAATAAGCAGGGAAACGAAATCCTTGGGAGTGGCAAAGTCGCCCTTAAGGACTGTGATTGCCGACCTAACGGCGCTGTCCTTAAGCTGTGTGTGGTAGTTCCTAAGCGCAGCCTCGCGCATATGCCGGTAGCCCTCGTGTCCGGCTTCGACGAGCGTTTGAAGCAAATAGAGGTCTTCGAAACGCTTGCCCGCGGCGAGCTTTTGAGAAATAAATTTGAGAATCTTGGTTTGATCAGAGGAAAATTGAACCGTGTAGTCCGGCTCGTATTTGGATAGAAATGCGTGGTAGGACCCCAGGCCGCTATTCTTGAAGATAAGCAGCGGATCGATGGAGCCATTACGATCAAATTCGAGCAGCGAGGGAATCTTGCCGAGTTTTTGGCGCAAGTCGAGATATTCGTTTTTCAAAAACCTGACGGAGGTGAAATCGCCGCCATCGATGGCCTTGTAGATGCGTGCCTCGGAAATACGATCGAAGCTCACGGTCGAGCATCCGGGGATCGTTGAGTCGCCCTCTTGGACGAGTCGACGCAGGCGGTCTTTGTTGTAGGTCTTGTCACCCGACAGAGCGATGGGTACCAAGAAGTTGCTCTGGTAGTTACCGATAAAGTCGAGTACCAGTGCGTATTCCTTACCATCATTCAGGCGCAAACCTCGTCCGAGCTGCTGAATAAAGATGATTGCGGAGTCGGTGCGTCGAAGCATGATGATCTGATTGAGCGAGGGGATGTCGACGCCTTCGTTCATGATATCGACCGAGAAAATGTACTCGAGCTCGCCGGCTTCAAGTTGGCTGATCGCGGCATCGCGGACCTCATCGGAATCTTGACCGCTAATCGCAGCCGTTCGATATCCGAGAGCGTTGAATTTGCATGACAGCTCTTTTGCCTCGGCGTTTCGATTGCAGAAGATTAAGCCCCTGCGGTTGCTTTTGGTGACGCTATATTCCTCGATCTTCTCGGTGATATGACGTACGCGCTCGTCGGATGTTAGGCGTCCGAACAGGGCGGTATCTTCGACCGTTTCGTCGTCAATCTCCAGATCGTGAATGCCAAAATAATGGAAGGGGGCTAGCATCTCCTCGGCCAAAGCGTCCTGCAGCGTGATCTGGAACGCGATGACGTGATTGAAAAGGGCAAAGACGTCATAGCCGTCGGTGCGATTGGGTGTAGCGGTCATGCCCAGATAAAACCGAGGCGTAAAGTGCGACATGATGGATTGGTAGCCCTGAGATCCCGTGCGGTGGGCCTCGTCGATGACGATGTAGTCGAACTCATCGGGACGGAAATCGCTCAAATGTTTGGCGACTGAAGAACACATGGCAAACACGCAGGTAGCATTGCTTATATTCTTGCCAGTTTGATAGGTGTCGAACGTATAGGTACTACCTAAGAGCCGTTCGTAGCTTGCACGGGAGGCGTCGATAATGCGCCGGCGGTGCGCAAGAAAGAGGACGCGCCGGGGTTTAAACGCGAGTACATCGAACGCCGAAAGGAAGGTCTTGCCGGTGCCGGTTGCCGAGACCAGCAGGGCGCGGGTCTCGCCCTTGCGATGGATTACACCGAGCGCCTCAATGGCGCGCTGCTGCATTTTATTGGGCTTGATTTCTTCGAGGTCATTCGTGGTTGGGCTAACAGTTGCCTGGAACGTCGGTTTCGATTTGGGCTTTGACGGACGTGCCGATCGATATGCGGCATAGTTCTCAATCCAGTCTTGGGAAAGCAAAACGGTTGAGGTGTCGTTCCACAGCGAATCAAACTCGCCTCTAAGCTCTCCGAGCAGGCGGCTGTTCTCGACAGTCTGGTACAGCACGTTCCATTCTTTATTACAGGTGAGGGCGGTCTGCGTCATGTTGGAGCTGCCGACGATGACCGTGCTGGTTTCGCCCTTATCAAAAATGTATCCCTTGGCATGCAAATTACCCTGGAATACGCGAACTTCTATGTTGTCGTATTCCAGGAGCTTTCGAAACGCATCGGGTGAGTTGAAGTTGAGATAGGTGGACGTGAGCAGTCTGCCCTTAATGCCACGCTGCTTGAGCTCCTGGAACGCCTCGACCAGGATTTGAAGGCCGCCGTCTGCAACAAACGCTACGCAAAAGTCAAAAGAGCTGCAGGTTGAGAGCTGCTCCTTGATAACGGATAGTAGTGTTCCGCCTGTCGCCTTCGAGTTGGCGATGAGCTTGGGTGAATCGTTCTCGCGTGCAAGCGAGCCGAATTCAATATCAATCTGCTGCTGCGTAGTCATCCCGGCCAAACCTTTCGAAAGACTATGTTGGCGCCAGGATAACAGATCGATCGTTCGTGTTTTAGATGTATGACGATTGGGATTGGCAGTATGGCGTGATCTTGCACGTGTGTCCGCACGACATGTGACACTTACCCTGCCGCCATGCTCCGTCGCGGCGGCATGCATCTGAACAACGATCCTCTAAGGAGTACGATATCGATGAGTGACAACACCAAGCATCTCGCAAAGAAGTGCGTCAAGGACGCGGGGCCGTGCCTCGCGCTATGCCTTGCCGGCGCAGCGGTCGCGCTGCTGGCTGTTCTGGGGCCGTTTGATGTGCTCCGAAGTGCCAGTTCTCTGCACGTTTGCATGGCTCTTGCCGGTGCCATGATGACCGGCGGCCTGCTAGATCTGGTTTTTTGGGTGCTCGACCCGTTTGGATGGAAGAACGAGGGGTAGGTCCTAAAGGATGGAAGGGCTGGAACGGTTGGCTTAGTGATCGTGCAGAATGTGGGCTAGCGACTTACAGGGAAGTGGTAATCCGATGACGGTCTATGTGACGGGCGATATTCACGGTGGCCTCGACATGCAAAAGCTGCGCGATTGGGATCTTGGGAAAAGCCTGACGAGCGACGACTATCTCATCATTGCCGGTGACTTTGGCTTTCCGTGGGATTTCTCCGCCGAGGAATGTGACGACATCGCTTGGCTGGAGTCGCGCCCCTATACCGTGCTGTTCGTCGACGGCAACCACGAACGCTACGACCATTGGGCGGAGCGCCCCATGGAGCTGTGGCATGGTGGGTTGACGCAGCGTCTGTCGGATACTTCGCCCATACGGCGCCTGACGCGCGGCGAGGTTTTTGAGCTCGACGGCTCAACGGTCTTTACCATGGGCGGCGCCACGAGCGTGGACAAGGAATACCGCATTCCGTATTCCAGCTGGTGGCCGCAGGAACTGCCGGACGAGCGCAACTTTGAGGAGGCACGGACAAAGCTCGACAGCGTGGGCTGGAAGGTCGACTACGTGATCACCCACACCTGCTCTACGCGCATGCTTTCGCCCACGCTTTATCCGGTGCCCGGCTGGAATTGCCCCGCCGTTGATCGGCTTACGGCGTTTTTCGATGAGCTGGAAGATCGCTTGGACTACAGGCGCTGGTATTACGGGCATTTTCATCGAGATGCCAGCCCGGCCGAGCGCCATACCGTGCTCTACGACTGCATCGTTCGCCTGGGCGACGAACTCCAGCCCTGGGATGTTGCGTAGGGGTGGGGTGCCTGATTACTCAGCCGTTACGGTGATGTTCTCCCTGTGCTTGCGGATAACATCCCAGCTAAAATGCTCGACCAGCTGCTCGGCAGAGCGCGGCGTGGTGCCCGGTGCGATGCCTGTTTGTCCGGCGAGCCAGCCCAGCAGCGCTTCGGGCGTGCCAAAGCGGGCGCGGAGTTCGCCCAGGTCCAGATCGCGGTCTCGTTTGGAAAGGCGGCGGCCGTCCGGTGCCATGAGCAGCGGAATATGTGCGTAGTGCGGCGTGGGCAGTCCCAACAGGTGCTGCAGATAGATCTGGCGCGGCGTGGACCCCAGCAGGTCGCATCCGCGCACGACCTCGGTGACGCCCATGGCAGCGTCGTCGACCACCACGGCTAGCTGATAGGCAAACACGCCGTCGCTGCGGCGCACCAAAAAGTCGCCGCACTCGGTGGCGAGTGCTTCGCATTGGGCGCCGTACGTGCGATCCACAAATTCGATCACGTCGTCTGCGAGGTCGTCGACGGTGGGCACGCACAGACGTGTGGCCGGGGCGCGCAGGGCGCTGCGACGGGCCACCTCCTCGGCCGAAAGACTTCGGCAGGCGCCACGGTAGATGGGCGTGCCGTCGCTCGCGTGCGGTGCGCTCGCGGCGTGGAGCTCGGCGCGCGTGCAAAAGCAGGGATAGGTGAGGCCGGCGTATTGCAACTGGCGCAGGGCGTCCTCGTACAAGTCCAGGCGGTCGTGCTGGTAGTAGGGGCCTTCGTCCCACTCCAGCCCCAGCCAGGCCAGGTCGTCAATCAATTGAGTGGCAAGTTCGGGGCGCTTGCAGCGATCGTCCAGGTCCTCAATGCGTAACACGATGCTGCCGCCCTGGCTGCGGGCCGAAAGCCATGCGCACAGGCAGCTGAACACGTTGCCCAGGTGCATGCGGCCCGAGGGCGACGGGGCAAAGCGCCCCACGACGGGGGTGGGGGCGGCCGGCGTCGTTGGCGCGTCGGCGGCGGGTGCTGCTATGTTGCGTGCGTTGATGTCCATGCGGACGAGTATAGCGCGGGGCGCGGTGGGGGAGACGCTGCCGTGGCCTGCAAGTTGCTGAGGCCGCGCGTTGCGCGTGCCGGACCACCGGCTCGGCGCCTTAATCGCCGTCAATCAATCTAGCCCTCAAACGACAGAAACCCCGGCAGCTCTTCGCAACTGCCGGGGTTTCCGCGGAAAAGGGGGACATGATCCTCGAGCGGACGGCAAAGGGGCAAACCGTTTTCGCTCAACTGCTTTATGCCCCTCAACTGGCGGCTCAATCAGCGCATGCCGCGCCCACACAAAGCCGCTACACCTGTGATGGAGCTATGAAGTGGTATCTATTGCCGGGGCAGTGCCTGGCCAAAGAGTGTCCCCAGCGACTAGTCGTTTAAGAACGTCCCCAAAACGACTGCCCGTGGGCGTGACTTTTGTCCCGTTTTGACGCTCCGCTGACCTAGATGTTCGTCACATGAACCCGCAAACGTGGGACAATGACGCTACTGGTACCACAGACAAAGGATGTGCCTATGAACGCCCCCGTTGCCAAGACCTGTCGGCAGCGCCGCCTGTTTGCGCGATTCGCTTCCGTCTGCGCGCTCGTCGCGCTTGCGTTGCTGCTGCTGCCTGCCGTCGCGCACGCCGACGGCTACTCCATGAGCCAAACCTACATCGGCGCCACGGTTGAGGCCGATGGCTCGCTGACCGTTGTCGAGGGACGCCAGTTCGATTTCGACGATGACATCAACGGCGTGTATTGGGATATCAATACAGGCTCTAACCAGCAAGGCGGCTCGGTGGTCGTCAATGTGCTGAGCGTCGAGGAAGACGACACTGCGTTTAACAAGGTCGACAGCGCAAACAAAGGCGACGACGGCGTTTACACGGTGGAACAGTCCGACGACGGCGTAAAGATTAAGGTGTTCAGCCCCCACGAGAGCGGCGACAGCGCAATCTACTACGTGAGTTATTCCATGACCGGTGCGGTTATGAACTGTGCCGATACCGCCGAGCTTTACTGGAAATTCGTCGGCGACGGCTGGTCGGCGGACTCCGATGACGTCGAGATGGAAGTCTACTTTGCAAATGCCGCTGCCGGGACGGCTGCCGTCAAGGGCGATAACTTCCGCGCATGGGGCCACGGCCCGCTGACGGGCGACGTGTCGCTCGATGCGGACGAGCCCATGGTCACCTATACCATTCCCTGCGTGCATGAGGGCGAATTCGCCGAGGCACGCATCGCCTTCCCCAGCGACTGGGTGCCGCAGCTTGCCGTCTCGGGCGAAAAGCGCATGTCGACGATTCTGAGCGAAGAGAAGGAATGGGCCGACGAGGCCAACGCTCGCCGTGAGCACGCGCGTGCGGTTGCCGGCGCGATTGCCGTGGTGTGTGTTGTCGTGGCGGTTGCCTATACCGGTGTGATCGTGATGCTTAAGCTGCGCAGGCCCAAGCCCAAGCCGCTCTTCCAGGACGAGTACTTCCGCGATGTGCCCTCGGCCGACCATCCCGCGGTGCTTGCAGCTCTCATGAGCTGGAACGACGTGCCCGATCAGGCATATATCGCCACGCTTATGAAGCTCACCGACGACCGTGTGATCAAGCTGGAAGAAGCGACCGAGACCAAGAAGAAGGGTCTGCTCCGTCGCGAAAAAGAGGAGCAGACGTATCGCATCACAGTGACCGACGAGGCCTGGAAGGCTGCCAAGAAGGACGGCATCGACCGCGATGTGCTCAAGGTCTTCTTCGCTGGCGTTAAGCCCGATAAAGACGGCGTCCGTTCGCGCACGTTTAGCGAGCTGGAGGAGTATGCCAGCGAGCGTACTGCATCTGTTGGTGACAAGCTCGAGGACTATCAGAGCACGGTTAAGGGCAAGCTGGAGGCGCGCGAGCTAATCGCCTCGGACGGCACCATCGCCCTGGTTGCCGGCTTGGTTCTCGGCATCATCATCGTCTTTGGCATTCTGGGCTCTCTGATCTATACCGACTTTGCGGATGCCAATGTCGGCGCCGCTATGATCTCGATCCCCGTCACGATCGTGGGCTTTGTCCTGAGCTGCACCTTCCGTCGCTACACGCCGGAGGGCGCCGAGGTGGCGGCTCGCTGCAAGGCGCTCAAGCATTGGCTCGAGGACTTTACGCGTCTGAAGGAGGCCGTTCCCAGCGACCTGATCTTGTGGAACAAGCTGCTGGTGATGGGCGTTGCCCTGGGCGTTTCGAAAGAAGTGCTGCGACAGCTGGCCGAAGCCGTGCCTGCGGACCTGCGCAACAGTGACGATTTCTACGACAACTACCCCTGCTACTGGTGGTATTACCATCACTACGGCAACGAGTCTCCGCTCGATTCGTTCAACGATGTGTATCACGAGACCATCCGCGAGCTGGCTTCGAGTTCCGATAGCTCGAGCGGCGGCAGCGGCGGCGGCTTTTCCGGTGGCGGCGGTGGCGGCGTCGGCGGAGGCGGCGGTGGAACGTTCTAGCGAGCGCTTGCTTTGGGGTGGATCTTTCTGGGCGGTTGCCAGGGAAGATTCATCCCATTTTTGTGCATCGAAACGGGCCAAACTTTCCGCTGCGGACCTTCGCGCAAGGGGCAGTGGACAAAAAATGCCAAATATGAGTACTGTTGCTGCGTTGGTCACATATGTTTGCACATAATAATGGGTTCCTAATGAGAGCACTTCTCGTTAGGGGCCCATTTTATTGAACATTTGAGGAGCTACGTCAGCTCGTGCAGCTGGTCGTCATACCTATAAGCATCAAAAATGCCCCGAATCGCTGCTACTAAAAAGGTAACAGTACTCATATTTGATGTTTTTTGACCACAGCTATTTGCAGACCACCAAGGCTACTCATTGGGGACACTCATTGGGGACAGACTTAAATGACTAGTTGTTGGGGATCAGTCATTGGGGACAGACTTAAATGACTAGGTGTGGCTGCTTGGGCTAGGCTGTTAGGTCGAGTTCGTAGAGAAAGCTTTCACGCGGCATGTCGTGACGGCGCTCTTCGCGGTTGGCGCGGTGCGTGGCCGTGCGCTTAAAGCCGTGCAGCTCGTAGAACTTCCACGAGCAGTTGGAGTCGGTGTACAGGTGCGCCCTTGTCGCCCCGCGCGAGGACAGGTACGAGACCGCGGCATCGAGCAACACTGAGCCTACACCCAGGCCATGGACGTCGCGATCCACGGCAAGCAGCGTGACCTCGTTGTCGTGGGGCAACGGGCTGCTTTCGAGCAGGCGGTTGTTGGTTCGGATGGTTGCGCGCACAAACGAGAGATACTCGGCGCAGGCATCGGGCTCCAGCTCGCGCATTTGCGATAGCAGAGCGCGTTCGGTGTCCATCCAATGTTCCTTGACGGTGGCGCCGGAACTCTGTCCCGCGCGCGCGAGCGCAATGCCACGCGCCTCGCCGTCAATCACCGCAACCTGCGAAAACGTCGAGGACGAAAGGCAGTAGGCGAGGTCGCACGCGGCCTCAAGGCGGTTGTACTCATCGTTATCCGAATTGTTATGCCAAAGCTGCTGCAGAATCAGCGCGATGGCGTCGAAGTCTTCGGTATCAAACGGTCGGTAGAGAACCCGCGAGACCATGGTGCCTCTTTCTTTTGCGGATGCATATCGAGCACAGTTCTACCACGCCATTGGCATCTAATTATGGTGCCCCTGTGTTCCATGAACTCACCGTGCCCGGTGCCGTGCCCATCTCCTCTGCTCGCAAACTTTTTCTGCACATGCGCCCGTTGCGGGGTGCATCGATGTGCTTGATGCGCTACATTGAATCAGTATTTTCAATGCCGCTGCGCGAGCGCTGCAGATCGACGTATCACCGACTCACAGAGCACGGCGGCGTACCAGACAGGAGGACTGCATGGGATCTGATGTGAAGATCGCACGCGCGTTGATCTCGGTTACCGATAAAACGGGCGTCGTCGATTTCGCACGGACGCTGGTCGACGACTTTGGCGTCGAGATCATCTCTACGGGCGGCACGGCTCGTGCCATCGAGGACGCGGGCGTTCCCGTAACCCCCATCGAGGAGTTCACGGGCTATCCCGAGATGATGGACGGCCGCGTTAAGACCCTGCACCCCAAGGTTCACGGCGCGCTGCTGGCCCGCCGCGATTCCGAGCAGCACATGCAGGAGGCCGCTCAGCACGGCATTAAGCTGATTGACCTGGTCGTCGTCAACCTGTACGAGTTCGAGAAGACCGTCGCCAACCCCGAGGTCACCTTTGCGGATGCCATCGAGCACATCGACATCGGTGGTCCCTCCATGCTGCGCTCCGCTGCTAAGAACGCCGCGAGCGTTACCGTCATCTCCGACCCGGCCGACTACGATGCCGTCCTGGCCGAGATGCGCGAGACCGGCGGTTGCACCACGCTTTCCACCCGTCGCCGTCTGCAGGTGAAGGTCTACCAGACTACCGCCGCCTACGACACGGCTATCTCCCGTTGGCTTGCCGCCCAGGCAAGCGACGTGGCGGACACCTCTGCCAAGCTCGAGATCTCGCTGGAAAAGGTCGACGACCTGCGCTATGGCGAGAACCCGCAGCAGAAGGCCACGGTCTATCGCTTTGCCGAGGGCTGCGAGAACACCGCGAGCTCTCAGTTCCCGCTCGTGGGCTCCGAGCAGATCCAGGGCAAGCCGCTCAGCTACAACAACTATCTGGACGCCGATGCCGCTTGGAACCTGGTCCGCGAGTTCGACGAGCCGGCCTGCGTGATCCTCAAGCATCAGAACCCCTGCGGTTCCGCCGTTGCCGAGGACATCACGGCCGCCTACGACCGCGCTTTTGCCTGCGATCCCAAGAGCGCCTTCGGCGGCATCATCGCCTGCAACCGCGAAGTTCCCTTTGAGCTGGTTGAGCACTTCGCCGACCAGAACAAGCAGTTCGTCGAGGTCATCATCGCCCCGAGCTATACCGCCGAGGCGCTCGAGCGCATGGCCAAGCGCCCCAACCTGCGCGTGCTGGCTACCGGCGGCGTGGACCACGGTGCCCATGTGGAGCTGCGCTCCATCGACGGCGGCATGCTGGTGCAGGAGGTCGACCACGTGACCGAGGACCCCGCGACCTTTACGTTCCCCACCGACCGCAAGCCCACCGACGCCGAGATGGCCGAGCTCGAGTTTGCCTGGAAGGTCTGCAAGGGCGTCAAGTCCAACGCCATCCTGGTCTCCAAGGGTAAGGCCGGCATTGGCATGGGCCCCGGTCAGCCCAACCGCGTGGATTCCGCGTTGCTGGCCTGCGAGCGTGCTGAGGACTTCTGCGAGCGCGAGGGCGTGGAGAAGGGCGGCTTTGCCTGTGCAAGCGACGCGTTCTTCCCGTTCCGCGACAACGTCGACGTGCTTGCCGCGCACGGCGTGACCTGCATCATCCAGCCCGGCGGCTCCAAGCGCGACGACGAGAGCATCCAGGCCTGCAATGAGCACAATATTGCTATGGTGTTTACGGGCGCTCGCCACTTCCGCCACTAAGTTCCGCTTTGGGACAAAATAATCTCCGCAAAAGACGGCTGCTCCGTTTGGAGGGCCGTCTTTTTGGTATAAGAGGACGGAATGACTAACACGAAAGGTACAACCATGCCCCAGATTGATGAAGCCGAGCTGTTTGGCAATGCCGAGGATCAGCGTGCGTACGAGGACTTTTGCGCCAATCAGGAGGCGGTCGAGAAGTTTACGCTCGACAAGCCCGCGCTTGTCTGCCGTTGGCGCATGTCCAACAAAAAGGTGCCCATGCTCAACCGCCACATCCGTGCACTGTCCGAGCGTCTGGTGCAGGGCGAGCCGCTTACCCATAACATGCTCAGCTGGGCCAAGCAGCACGTTGAGTGGTCACTAGCCGAGGGCGATTACACCGCACACGACGGTGTGCTCATGCTGGTGATCGACATCAACGGCAACGCCGCCATGACAGTGGGGGAGTACGAGCCGCTCGCCGATACGTCGGCCAAGGCGCTGCGTGCCCGCTCCGCCGAGGCCCGCTCCGAAGCCGACGAGACCGGCGTGGCGCCCGAGCTGCTCGCCGCCGTCAACAACGGCGAGCTCGCCTTTGTGGCGCCGGCGGACGAGTGCCTGTGCGGCACGGCGACGCTCATCGAGCAGCTGGCCCAGACCAAGGGCATCCCGGTCACGCGCGTAGATATTCCCGCGCAGCTTAAGGGCGCGCTGTTCCTGGTGAGCGACGAGCACGGCGTGGTCCCCGCAACCGAGACGGACGCCGCCGAGGCCGACGCCGCCACGGTCGCCTTCTTCGCCGACGGCTACGAAAAGCTCCGTGCCCGCCGTTCCTAACCTCAAGGTGGGGTGGGCTTACTGAAGCGAGCGAGCGCGTTCGATGGCGTAGGCGAGCGACAGCTGCTCCATCTCCGGGGCGCATTTGTAGCTCAGTCCGGTGAGAGCCGTCACCTTATCGAGGCGATATCGAATCGTGTTCGGGTGCTGGCCAGTCTGCTTGGCGGTTCGCTCGATACGTCGGTCGTTCTCGATGAATGCGGCGAGCGTGGATTCCAGCTCGCTGCCATGCTCACTGTCGTGCTCGCGTATCGGCGAGAGAATCGCCTCCGAGAACGATCGCATCTCCGGGGTTTCCGCAAAAGGCATCACGGTTCTCAGGATGCCGAGCTGCGTATAGCGGACGGGACCCTCGGCTCGTTGACAAGATAGGCGCTGTGCGTAAATCGCCTGCGAGATCGCCTGCGCCACCGCCTCGTCTCCAAACAGAATATCGCTGATGCCGAGCCCTTCCGCTCCGCCATCGATACCGCTAGCCTCGATGAGCTCCGTGAGCGCCTGCACGATTCGCTCCACATCGAGCGTCTGCTCCGAGTCGCTTGTCGCTACGAATAACAAACCTCCGTCATAGGGTGCCAACATGTTGTGGCATCCGGCGAGAGTCGATTTTGCACAGAGGCGTTCGATTTGCAAAAACGTACGCGGGTCGAGGGGTTCTGCAAACGATACGAACAGGGCGACCGCTTCGTCCAGAAATGACGGGTTGAGGCTTCGGATGCGTCGGCAGATGGACTCGGGCGATACATCTGTCCTCAGGGCATCGATCTCGCGCTGTGCGAAGTCGATGGACGCGAGCTGCTCGATATGTCGTTTGACCTCATAGATGACGCTATCAAAGAACAGTGAGTCGTCGGTCGTGAGAAAGACCGGGTAGTGCCGCGCGTTGGCGTAGCGGATGGCTTGGTCGGGAATCGGGATGTGCAGGACGTTTTTGATGAGGAGACCGCTCGTCCCCTTGGCGACGAGGTATTTCACGGCTTCAGTGATGAGGTACGGGTCGTCCTTCGCATAGAGGAAGGTGCTGAGGACGATCTCGTCTGAGCTGAAGTTGACGCGCTGGTACTTGCTCTTGAGGCCGGGCATGAGTTCATAATCGAGGATCCCGACGCCAGAGACGGCACGCGAGACGCCATCGCTGCCGGCGATTAGACGGACCGACCCCTCATATTCCCGTGAGAAGTCCGAGATGGTGTATAGCATCAACATCACCTTGTAAATCACTATAATAAGTACAGGTATTAATAGGATAATCGCACATCCGTATGCCTTTGATGCGATAAATAGTTCAAATACCTGCTGATAGATGGAAAAATCAGATCAAAAATCGTTGTAGATTCCAACAAGAAATGATCCTTGGCGGCATCGTTACTAAACCGTACAGTGAAGCAACGTAAAGCTTTCGCTGAAAGGAGCGATGATGGGGCAGATGGTGGTGCTTTCGGCCGAGGAAGTTTCCAAGGTGCTGACGATCGAGGATGCAATCGCTGCCGTGGAGGAGGCATATCGCCAGAAGGCAACGGGCAAGGGTGTTGCGTGGCCGATGGTATATGAGCAGTTCGAACCCGGCGTGGCCGATATGGATATCCGCTCGGGCGAGTTGGCGGGAAGCGGCCTCTTCGGCCTGAAGCTCACTGCCTGGTTCTCTCAGAATCCCAAAAAGGGGCTCCCCGAGATCTTTGGCACTACGCTGCTGTGCGACAACGCGACGGGCGAGCCGTTGGCGCTGCTCAATGCCTCCGCCGTCACTGGACTTCGCACCGGTGCTGCCGCTGCGCTCGGCGCCAAGTGGCTGGCTCGGGCGGATGCGTCCAAACTGCTTGTTGCGGGTGCCGGCCACATGAGCACCTATATGGTGGCGGGCGTGCTCGCCGCCTGTCCCAAAGTGAGCGAGGTCAAGGTGTGGGAGCCGGTTTCCGATGCCGCGCCCGAGGCTCGCGTCGAGCGCATGCGAGACGAGGTCGCCCATATCTTGGGCGCTTGCGAGCATGCTCGCGAGGCATCCACCTATTCCATCGAGGCGACGGCCGACGGCCAAGGCGCCGCGGCAGAGGCCGACATCATCGTGACGATCACGCCTGCGACCAAGCCCATCATCCCCGATGCATGGGTGCGCCCCGGTGCGCATATCTCCTGCGTCGGTGCCGACATGCCCGGCAAGCAGGAGCTCGCCTCGGCGCTTGTCGCCCGTGCCGCTGTTTACGTCGACGACCGCGAGCAATCGGTCGCGTCCGGCGAGCTGGAGATTCCGGTTGCCGAGGGTGCCATCACGTCCGAGGACATCAAAGCGGAGCTCGGCGAAGTCATCGCCGGCACGGCTACGGGGCGTTCGGATGACGAGCAGGTGACGGTGTTCGATACGTCGGGCATCGCCGTTCAGGACCTTTCGGCATCGAAAATTGCCTACGACCGCGCCGTCGAGGCGGGGCTGGGCACCGTGGTGGAACTGTAAGAAAGTCAAGGAAAGGAAACGACAATGCAGATCAAGGATTTCGCCGTCGAGCAGTGGATGAACGAGTGGGAGACCAAGTGCACCCACAACATTGCGGAGACGTGCGTTTACTCCCTCACGCTCGACCAGCTGTTCGAGCTTACGAACACCGACAAGAAGGCGTGGCTCGATAGCCTGTGCTCGCGCCGATTCACCTACGGAGACATCGAGGGACAGCCCGGCTTCCTCGAGGGGGTCGCGCGTCTCTATAAGACGGTCGAGCCCGGGCATATCGTGCCCACGCACGGCGCGACCGGCGCCAACTCCCTGGTTATTTCCACGCTCGTCGAACCGGGCGATCATGTAGTCTCCGTCAAGCCCACTTACCAGCAGCTTTATTCGATTCCCGAGATGTGCGGTGCGAAGGTCGATATCCTTCAGCTCGATCGCAAGAACGGTTACCACGTCGACGTCGATGCACTCGATGCCTTGGTGACCGACGATACCAAGCTCATCTGCATCAATAACCCGGACAACCCCACGGGCGCCCTGCTCGACGCCGATACGCTCAAGGCGATTGTCGAGGTCGCACGCAAACACGACGCGTGGCTGCTCTGCGACGAGGTCTACCGTCTGCTTACTCAGACGGATGAGTACGCCGAGTCCGTGGTCGACCTGTACGACAAGGCCGTCGCCACCGCATCCATGTCCAAGGTCTGGTCGTTCGCCGGCCTGCGTCTGGGCTGGGCGGTCACCAAGAGCCCGGAGCTCCGTCGCGCGCTGCTCTCGCATCGCGACTACAACCTGATTTCCGCCGGCATATTCAGCGAGTCGGTGGCGGAGCTGATTCTGGGCAACGCTTCCGTGATCCTTGAGCGCAGCCGTCGCATCGTCCGTCAGAACCTTGCTGTTCTGGAGAAGTGGGTCGAGAGCGAGCCGCACCTGTCGTTCGTCAAGCCCGAGGCGGGTAGCACCGCGCTCGTGTATTACGACTACGACATTGACTCCAGGACGTTCTGCACCGACATGATTAAGAAGTTCGGCGCACTCGTCACCCCGGGCGATTGCTTCGAGGAGCCCAAGAGCATGCGCATTGGCTATGCATACTCCGATAATACCGACGACCTGCAGAAGGGCCTGGATGCTATCTCCGCGTACATGCGTACGCTCGAGTAGAGGCTCGAGGTCGAAGCGATGGGGCCGATCGGTTTAGGACCGGTCGGCCCCTATTTTCTCTCAAGGCTACCGAACACTTTTGTCATATTAGGTGCCCACGGGGTCGTATCGCTGCGACGCCGTGGGCATAATGGTGTGGAAGGTGCAAGTTACGCGAAATGGGAGGACACATGGCGCTGATCTATGTCGTTGAGGACGACGAGCCCATTCGTCGCGAGCTTGCCGACATCCTTGCTCGTGCCGGTTTTGAGGTTGAGGCCTGCGAATCGTTCGAGCACGTTTCGCGCGATATTCTCGCCGCCGCGCCCGACTTGGTGCTGCTCGACCTGACGCTTCCCGTCAAAGACGGCCAGCACATCTGCCACGAAGTCCGTCGCGAATCCGAGGTCCCCATCATCGTCCTCACGTCGCGCACGACCGAGATCGACGAGGTCATGTCCATGACGCTCGGCGCGGACGACTTTGTTCCCAAGCCCTATAGCGCGCGCGTGCTCGTGGCGCGCATCAACGCACTGCTGCGTCGCACCGCGGCGGCAGGCGAGCGCAGCACGCTCGTCCACAAGGGATTGGAGCTCGACCTCGCCCGCTCCATGGTCACCAACACGCAAACCGGCACTAGCACCGAGCTCACCAAAAACGAGCTGCGTATCCTCTCGCTGCTTCTGAGCCGCGCGGGCAAGATCGTTTCGCGCTCGGCCATCATGCAGGACCTGTGGGACTCCGACGCCTTCGTGGACGACAATACGCTCACCGTCAACATCAACCGCCTGCGCACCACGCTCGAAAAAATCGGCATCAAGGGGTATTTGACGACGCATCGCGGCCAAGGCTATTCGGTCTAGGGGCCGGCTATGTCGTTTGGCAAGTTCTTTAAAGATGCGCTGCTTCCCGTCGCCGTGTGGACGTGCGGCGTGCTGCTGAGCTGCTTTGTGCTGACGGTCGCCGGCGCACCCGTTTCTATCGTGGTCGTGGCGGTTGGCGTGTCCTTTATCTTCGGTATGCTCGGCATCGTGATCGAGTACGCTCGCCGTCGCCGTTTTCTGCGTCAGTTGGAGCGCGCGGCAGAGGAGCTCGAGAGTCCCGCATGGGTGCAGGAGATGGTGCAATGCCCGACCTATGCCGAGGGCGAGCTCGAATACGAGGTCTTGCGCCGGGTGGGCAAAGCTGCCTGCGACGAGGTTGCCGAAGGCCGACGTCAGACCGATGACTATCGCGACTATATCGAGAGCTGGGTCCACGAGGCCAAGCTGCCCCTGGCGGCGGCCCACCTGATTTTGGAAAACCTGGACGGCAGCGAAGACGACCTGTCGCGTGTGGATGACCTGGGTCGCGAGCTGGCTCGTGTTGAGCGCTATATCGACCAGGCGCTGTACTATGCGCGCTCGGAAGTCGTGGAGCGCGACTACCTGATTCGCCGTTGGGATCTCAAGACCTTGGTGACGGGCGCGATTAAAGCCAACGCGCGCGAGCTTATCGCGGCGCACGTGGCTCCGGTGTGCGAGAACCTCGACTTCGAGGTCTTTACCGACGAGAAATGGCTGGAGTTCATCTTAGGCCAGCTTATTCAGAACAGCATCAAATATGCGCGCGAGGACGGCGCAAAGATCGTGTTTTCGGGCGCGTTGCTGGACGAGGGCCTGGCGAGCGAACGCATCGAGCTTACCGTCGCGGACAACGGCTGCGGCGTGAGCGCGGCCGACCTGCCGCGCGTGTTCGAGAAGGGTTTTACCGGCGACAACGGCCGCACCACCAAGCGCGCAACGGGCATCGGCCTCTACCTGGTGGCGCGCCTGTGCTCCAAGATGGGCATCGACGTCACCGCGTCATCCGACTCCGGCGAAGGCTTCGTCGTAACATTCGCGTTTTCAACGAATAAGTTTCAATATTTCGAGTAACGCACGCGGCAAACGCCCACCCAAACAAAAACGTGCCGTCCCAAACGGGGCGGCACGCCATCTTTTATCAGCCAACTCGCTGAAGTAAGGCTGCGAAGGCCGCGAGGCCGGGAGGGGTTTCCTAAGGGCACATCCCGCAGCCGCAACGCGGCGAGGACGTGCCTGTGGAAACCCCGCAGGCCCCGCGGCCGGTGGGAGCAACGCTACTTTACGACCAAAATGTCGCAGTCGGTGTTGCGCAGCAAAAACGTCGAAATCGAGCCCAGGAGCGCATACTTGATCGAGGACAGGCCACGGGCGCCGCAGAGCACCAGGTCGGGCTTGACCACGTCGAGCATCTCGTCTTTGAGCGTCTCACGAATACGGCCGGCGCGAATCATGACTTCGACCTCGGGAATGTCGGGATTGGCCTTGGCCTCTTCGAGCTGCTTGGCGATGGAGTTCTTAAATGCCTCCTCTAGGCCGTTGACCAGATCGACCGGATAGGAACCGGCGCTCTCGAGCGCCGTGGAATCGATAACGTGGCCGATAATCAGCTTGGCGCCGTTGTTCGCGGCGACCTTGATGGCGCGTGCGAGCACAAAATCCTGCTGCTCAGTACCGTCGAGTGAAACAAATACCTTGGTGTAGCCCTCGTTCATGGTTTCCTCCTTGGTCTATCGCACGGGCGCGGGGCTCGTGCATCGGGCGGGCGCGGGCGCGTTGGCCGCCGGACACTTTATCTTGTTGCAGTTATACCCAAGGATTTGGGTTTGACCGCTCGCAATTCTGTGAACGGGCGAGTTTTTTGGTAAGGGTAGGCGCAGGCGCGCCGCCAACGGTTGATAATGGGACATCGCCCGCACCGTCCGCAGAACATCTACCGGCGGGTGTCTAACGAGGGGGTCCCTTTGGATATTATCGAGCTTCTAAAATCTGCCTTCATGGGCCTGGTCGAGGGCATCACCGAATGGCTGCCTGTTTCGTCGACCGGTCACATGATCTTGGTGGACGAGTTCGTCAAGATGAACGTGAGCGAGACGTTCTGGAACATGTTCCTGGTCGTGATTCAGCTTGGCGCCATTTTGGCCGTTTGTGTGCTGTTCTTCCATGAGCTCAATCCGTTCTCGCCCAGCAAGGGCAAGGAGGGCCGTCGCGACACCTGGGTGCTGTGGGGCAAGATTGTGCTCGGTTGCATTCCTGCGGCGGCGATCGGCCTGCCGCTCAACGACTGGATGGAGGAGCATTTCTACAATGCTCCCGTCGTGGCGCTGGCGCTCATTGTGTACGGCGTGCTGTTTATCGTGATCGAGAACTGGCGCGCAAACAAGCGCGAGGAAATGGCCGTTGCCGGTTCGTTTGGTTCGCGTGCTGTGGTGTCGGGTGGACGTCCCGCCGGTGCGCACTTTGCGGCGCCCGCCACGGCTACCGCTGAGGATGAGGACGATGACGAGAACCTGGACTTTGGCTCCATCGCCACGCTCGAGGACCTCAGCTGGAAGACTGCGCTGGGTATCGGCTGCTTCCAGGTGCTTTCGCTGGTGCCTGGTACGTCTCGCTCCGGTTCTACCATCATCGGCGGCCTGCTTTTGGGCTGCACGCGCTCGGTGGCGTCTAAGTTCACGTTCTTCCTGGCCATCCCTGTCATGTTTGGCGCGAGTGCGCTCAAGCTGGTCAAGTACTTCATCAAGGGCGGCACGTTCGGCACCAACGAGATCGCCATCTTGGGCGTGGGCTGCGTCGTCGCCTTTGTGGTGTCGCTCATTGCCATCAAGTGGCTTATGGGCTTCGTTCGCCGTCACGACTTCAAGTGCTTCGGCGTCTACCGCATCATCCTGGGCATCGTGGTGCTCGCGTACTTCTTCGTTCTGGAGCCTATGCTCGGCCTGTAACTTGGTTGACGCTGCGCGGCGGCCATGACATCGGCGGTTTCGTGATTGTCAATAGATTGGTGCAAAGTAACCTGAACCCATTGCGCCAAATCCGCTGGGGCGCGCCTGACGGTGACGCACGGAGTCGTGGTGTGATTTGCGTCGGTGTCCGCGCGGCTCGGTATACTGGTACGGCTCAAACTATGGCGCTGCCCGCAGGCGCGCCGTCCGTCAGATGAGGAGTCGCCCATGACCCAGCCCTTGCCCTGGGAAAAGAACGCCGCGGTACCCGTGCCGCCCGCGCCGGAACCCGTGCCACTCGATGCATACACCGCCCCCGCTGCGCCGGAGCCCGAGCTCGTTCCGCTCGACATCTACGACGCTCCCGCGCCGGCGCCCAAGCCCGCCAAGCCGCTCGTCGACATCGACAGCCTTAATCCCGCCCAGCGCGAGGCGGTCCTGTCCACCGAGGGCCCGTTGCTGGTGCTCGCCGGCGCCGGCTCGGGCAAGACCCGCGTCTTGACCTTCCGTATCGCACATATGCTCGGCGACCTGGGTGTTAAGCCTTGGCAGGTTCTTGCCATTACGTTTACCAACAAGGCTGCGGCAGAGATGCGCGAGCGTCTGACGGCACTCATCCCCAGCGGCACCCGTGGCATGTGGGTGTGCACCTTCCATGCCATGTGCGTGCGCATGCTGCGCGAGGACGCCGATCTGCTGGGCTACACCGGCCAGTTCACCATCTACGATGACGATGACTCAAAGCGCATGGTGCGTGACATTATGCAGGCGCTCGGCATCGAGCAAAAGCAGTTCCCCATCAACATGATCCGCAGCAAGATCAGCTCGGCCAAAAACGCCATGATCGGCCCCGAGGACATGCTCAAGAGCGCCGATAGCCCCAATGACAAAAAGGCCGCGCAGGTCTACCTGGAGCTGGAGCGCCGCCTGCGCGCCGCCAACGCGATGGACTTCGACGACCTGCTCGTGCGCACGCTCGAGCTGCTGCGCACCCGCCCCGAGGTGCTCGACAAGTATCAAGAGCGCTTCCGCTACATTAGCGTCGACGAGTATCAGGACACCAACCACGTCCAGTACGAGATCGCCAACCTGCTGGCCGCCAAGTACCAAAACCTCATGGTTGTGGGCGACGACGACCAGTCCATTTATAGCTGGCGTGGCGCCGACATCACCAATATCCTGGACTTTGAGAAGGACTTTAAAAACTGCAAGACCGTCAAGCTGGAGCAGAACTATCGCTCCACGGGTCACATCCTGAGCGCCGCCAATGCCGTTGTTCGCCACAACTCGCAGCGCAAGGACAAGCGCCTGTTTACGGCCGAGGGCGATGGCGAGAAGATCCAGGCCTTCCAGGCAAGCGATGAGCGCGACGAGGGCCGCTGGATTGCCGGCGAGATCGAGAAGCTACACGCCAAGGGCACGAGTTACGACGACATCGCCGTGTTCTACCGCACCAACGCCCAGTCGCGTATTCTCGAAGATATGTTCCTGCGCGCGGGCGTGCCCTACAAGATCGTGGGCGGCACGCGATTCTTCGACCGTGCCGAGATCCGCGACGTCATGGCCTACCTCAAGATGATCGTGAACCCGGCCGACGAGATGAGCGTCAAGCGTGTCATCAACACGCCGCGCCGCGGCATCGGCTCCACCTCGATCCAAAAGATTGAGCAGCTGGCGCGCGACAATCGTTGCTCGTTCTTCCAGGCTTGCGAGATCGCGTGCGCCGAGACCGGTATGTTTAGCGCCAAGGTGCGCAATGGCCTGTCGAGCTTTGTGTCGCTGGTGCGCGAGGGTCGCCGCATGAGCGGCGAGCTCAAGGACGTCGTCGAGATGATTGTCGATAAGACGGGTCTGCTGCAGGCGTTTCGCGCCGAGGGCACCATGGAGTCCGAGAGCCGCGCCGAGAACATCCAGGAATTCCTGGGCGTCGCCGCCGAATTTGAGGAGACGCACGAGGATATCGAGGGTACGCTCGAGAGCTTGGAAGAGCTGCGCGCGGCCGGTGTTGCCGACGTGCCTGCCGGCGCCGAGTCCGAGCCCGTCGTGGTGAGTGCGCCCGCGCCCGAGCCGGGACCGTCCGCTCCGGCATCCTCGTTTGAGGCACTCGTCGGCGCGCGCGATGCCGCAGGTTCCAATCCGCTCGATAACCTAGCCGCCCCGGCGCTCTCGCCGCAGGATGCCTTGGCCGCCGCCATCGCGGGCAACGCGTATGCCGCGCCGACGGAGATGCCGGCGGGTGCCGTGCATGCCGACGAGATCGAGCGCACCTACGGCCCGCTCACCTGCAAGGCGCTGCCGGCACTCATGGAGTGGCTGGCCCTGCGCTCCGACTTGGATTCCCTGGCCGGCGAGACACATGCCATCACCATGATGACCATCCACTCCGCTAAGGGCCTGGAGTTCCCCGCGGTGTTCGTGGCCGGCATGGAGGAGGGTATCTTCCCGCACGTGCACGACTTTGGCGGTAGTGACGATCCGGGCAAGCTCGAGGAAGAGCGTCGCCTGGCCTACGTCGCCATCACGCGTGCTCGCAAGCGCCTGTTCCTGACCTATGCGGCCACGCGTCGCACTTACGGCTCGACCTCTGCCAACCCGCGCTCGCGCTTCCTCAACGAGATTCCGTTCGAGGACATCGAGTTTAGCGGCATCGGTTCTGCCGGTTTTGAGGGCACGGGCTGGGAGAAACGCGGCGACCGTCACGGCACCTTTGGCTCGGGCATGGGCTCGGATATGTATGGCGGCAAGGTGTTTGGCTCGCATACGCGCTCGACCGGCGGTTCCGGTTCGCGCGGCGGATCGAGCTTCGACGATTTCTTTGGCGGCAGCAGCTATGGGACCGAGCGCCATCGTGGGGTCTCGCCCGACGCCGGCCGTGTTGCCTCGACCTTTGGCTCGGGCGCGCCGCGAGCCAAAAAGCCGTCGTCCAAGGTGTCGCCGACGGTGGAGCGCAAGGTCGATCGCGCCAGCGCGTCGCAGGACTTTGCCGCGGGCGATACCGTGAGCCACAAGACCTTTGGCACGGGTACCGTGATCTCGGTCGCCGGAGACATGATCGAGGTCCAGTTCGAAAAGACCGGCCAGACTAAAAAGCTCATGAAGGGCTTTGCACCGATCGTCAAGTTGTCGTAATCCCGGCGGACCCGGGCGGGCGTATGGGGCAACATCGCCTGCTCGGACAGTCCTGCTCGCACGGAGAGCACATTAAGTGCTCTCCGGCTCGTGCGGAACTCGCGATCGATGTTGCCCCATACGCCCGCCCGGGTCCTTAGGTAACGTTACTGGACGAGCGTTGCTTTGCCCGTTCGCTTTTTGGTCTGGAGAGCCGGGTGGGCTGAATACTTAGACATGGCAAGGGACTCCTCCGTTGATGAACGGGGGAGCCCCTTGTTTTGTTTTGGTTGTTGTTGCGACCTAGAGGTGGCTGATGATCAGTTCCATCTTGCCTTCGAGGTCAATGGAGCTGACGGTGCTCGGAGCTAGCAGGTGGCTTCTCTTGTGGACGGGGTCGCCGCAGACGGTGCCTTCGCCGTCGATGACTGACAGACACATGAAGGGCCAGCGCTGGTCGAGGGTTTTGCTGCCGTCGACGCGCACGCGATCGACGGTGTAGCAGGGGTTGGACTCGAGCTCGGTCACGCCGTCGACCTCGGGCGCGGTCACGGTGCCGTCGGTCGGGGCCTGAACGTCAAAATCGATGCAATCGAGGCTCTGCTCAATGTGCAGCGGGCGTAGCTTGCCGTCGGTGCCGGGGCGGTCGTAGTCGTACAGGCGATACGTCACGTCGCTCGACTGCTGCGTCTCCAAAATGAGCGTGCCGGTCTTGATGGCATGCACGGTACCGGAGTCAATCTGGAAAAAGTCGCCCTTGTGGATCGGCAGCACGTTGAGCATGTCGTCCCAGCGGCCGGCCTCGATCATCTGTGCGGCTTCGGCGCGGTCATGCGCGCGCTGGCCGACGATGATCGTGGCGCCGGGCTCGCAATCCAGCACGTACCAGCACTCGGTCTTGCCCAGGCTTCCGTTCTCGTGCTCGGCGGCGTACTCGTCGTTGGGATGAATCTGGATCGAAAGATCGTCCTTGGCGTCCAAAATCTTAATGAGCAGCGGGAACTCCTTGCCCTCGCAGTTGTCAAAGAGCTCGCGGTGCTCGGCCCACAGCCATGACAGCGTGTGACCGGCGTACGGGCCCTCAGCGATCTGGCAGTCGCCGTTGGGGTGTGCCGAGATGGCCCAGCACTCACCGATGGGACCCTCGGGAATGTCGTAGCCAAATACGGTTTCGAGCTGGCGACCGCCCCAGATCTTCTCGTGGAAGATCGGCGTCAGTTTAATCAAATCGGACATGTTCATACCCCCATTGTGTTGTGCGGTCGCCCACTCTAAACGAGCCATAACGTGCGCCCGCATGACTACAAAAACCTATGCCAACGTTACGTTGTGCAGCTCAAAGCGGTCGCCGAGGTTGCGCGAAATCGAGTACTCAAAGGCGTTGCCGCTATCCAAAAAGCCAATCTGGTTGAGCTCGAGCAGGGGAGCGCCGGGTTCGGTGTCCAGGCGCTCAGCCTCTTCCTCGGTTGCCGCTACGGCGCGGATGGTGCGGTGGAAGCTCGAAATCTTCAGCCCGCATTGCTCGCGGATGAAGCTGTAGACCGATCCATACAGGTCTTTCTTTTTAAGGCCCGGTATCAGCTCGAGAGGCATGTAGGTGTACTCGATGACGATGGGCTTCTCGTTGACCTGGCGCACGCGCACGATGTGATAGGCAAAGTCGTCCTCGGCAATTCCCAGCTGAGTAGCGACGTCCGCCGGTGGATTGACAATCGAGAAATCGTAGACCACCGAGGTCACCTTCTCCCCGCGGTGCTCATACGAAAAACCCTGGGCGCGGTCATTTTTGCCCTGGGAAAATGCCTGGTCGGGGAGACCCGCCGTGTCCTTAACGTAGGTGCCCGACCCGCGCCGGCTGGTGACAAGGCCCTCCTCGGTGATCTGCTCGATAGCTCGTTTGACGGTGATTTTGGAAACGCTATAGAGCTCGCAGAACTCAACGACGGTGGGTAGCTTGTCGCCCGGCTTAAGGGAGCCGTCCTCGATGCTTCGACGGATATCTGCAGCTATCGCCTCGTATTTGGGAATCATGGAACCTCCTTTCCGGCTTGATTGAGTACAGAAGAAAGTATAGTCAACACCTAAGCATCCCTATTGCGTTTTTGAAAAGTTCGAGAAAGGTTTAATTAAAAAACGCTTCTCTTTAAAAACTAGAGCGCTCTAAATGAATATGCATTCGAATAATGTGGTATTGAGCAAATTGATCGACTCGAGGATGGGGTTGAGCCGTTTTACCGCCCAACGAACCAAATACCATGCCCTGCGTTTTCACAGATAAAACCTGCCAAAACAAACCTGTCCCTTTTTGGCAGGTTTTTGCCTTGGGAGCGGTACCATACAGGCAATGTTTAAACGAGAAAGGCGGGCTCCCATGGAACCTAAGCAGTATTACATCGGCATCGACGTCGGCGGCACTTCGGTTAAGGAGGGCCTGTTCGACGAGGATGGTAACCTGCTGGCCAAGGCCAGCGTGCCCACGCCGCCTATCGTTGACGCCGCGGGCTTTGCCGCGGTGACCGAGGCTATCGACCAGGTGGTCGCCAAGGCCCAGATTCCGCGCGCCTTTGTGGCGGGTATTGGCCTGGCCGTTCCGTGCCCCATCCCGGCATCGGGCGATGCCAAGGTCAAGGCCAACATTGCCATTAACCTGCCCGAGCTAAGAGTCGCCATTCAGGAGCACTGCCCCGACGCGGTTGTTAAATACGAGAACGATGCCAACGCCGCTGCCATGGGCGAGGCCTGGCTCGGCTCTGCCAAGGGCGTACAGAACGTGGTGATGGTCACCATTGGTACCGGCGTGGGTGGCGGCGTTATCGTCAACGGCGACGTGGTGTCGGGCGTTGTGGGCGCCGGCGGCGAGATTGGCCACATGTGCCTGAACCCCGAAGAGGAGCGCACCTGCGGCTGCGGCGGACATGGCCACCTGGAGCAGTATTCCAGCGCCACCGGCGTGGTGAGCAACTACCTTGCCGAGTGCAAAAAGGCCGGCGTCGAGCCCATCGAGCTCACTGGGCCTTCTGATTCCAAGGACGTGTTCCAGGCCTGCCGCGAGGGCGACAAGCTCGCGCTGGCCGCGGCCGATACCATGGCCGACTATCTCGGCCGCGCACTGGCGCTTATCGCCAACGTGGTTGATCCCGAGATGTTCCTCATCGGCGGCGGCGCCTCCGCCTCGGCCGATGTCTACCTCGACAAGGTCCGCGAGCACTTTAAGCAGTACGCGCTTTCCGCCTCGCGCGAGACGCCCATTAAGGTCGCTTCGCTCGAAAACGACGCCGGCATCATCGGTGCCGCCTACGTAGCCCTGCGCGCCGCCGGCAAATAGTTGGTGCAAGGGGGACAGGTTACTTTGCACCAACATGGTGCAAAAGGGACAGCCTTGGCCCCCGTGCCTGCGCCCCAAAATATGCCGTGGCCCTTCCGTCTGCGAAGGCTCGGCATCGGCGTGCTACCATAGCTACGTCCAAGTACACATATCAAGTGGAGGATATCCATGGCAAACGTTCTTGTCTTTGGTCACCAGAACCCCGATAACGACGCCATCATGAGCGCCGTCGTCCTGTCCCAGCTGCTCAACCAGGTTGAGTATGCCGGCAACACCTACGAGGCCTGCGCCCTTGGTCAGCTTCCGGCCGAGTCCGCCAAGCTGCTTGCCGACGCCGGCATTGCCGAGCCCCGCGTGATCGAGTCCGTCGAGGCCGGTCAGCTCGTCGTTCTCACCGACCACAACGAGTCTGCCCAGTCCGTCGCCGGTCTTAAGGACGCCACGGTCTTTGGCGTTGTCGACCATCACCGCATCGGCGACTTCGAGACCGCCGGCCCGCTGCATTACATCTGCCTGCCCTGGGGCTCCAGCTGCACCATCGTCACCAAGCTCGCCGGCGTGCTCGGCGTTGAGCTTTCCGACGTCCAGGCCAAGCTGCTGCTCTCGGCCATGATGACCGACACGCTCATGCTCAAGAGCCCCACCACCACCGATGTCGACCGCGCCGTTGCCGCCAAGCTCGGCGAGCAGGTGGGCGTCGACCCGGTCAAGTTTGGCATGGAGGTCTTCCTCACCCGTCCGTCCGGCT
>URIA01000011.1 GCA_900547765.1 uncultured Collinsella sp.
CGTTTGTCTCCACCCGCGTAGCGGGTGGTTTAAAGCTGGCCGCTGCGCGGCCAGCGGACTAAAGTCTTGAATGAAAGGGCGCTGACCTTCTGGTCGCGCCCTTGAAATTGAACGTCAGATTGCCGTTTAGGGTCGTTTGCAGCGTCGAGCCGTTACGCGGTTTGGTAAAACCGCGTAACTAAAGGGCTTCCAGGGCGGCGGCGATGCGCTTCATGGCGGCTTCGGCGGCGGCTTGGTCGGGGGCTTCGGCCAGGACGCGAATGACCGACTCGGTTCCGCTCTTGCGCACGAGCACGCGGCCCTCGCCCGCCAGCGACGCCTCGGCCTCGGCGATCGCGGCCTGCACGCCCATGCTACCGAGCGCGGCGTCCTTGTCCGCCACGCGCACGGCGACCTGCGCCTGCGGCAGCAGCTTGCACGGCGCCGTGAGCTGCGAGAGCGTCTCGCGCTCGGCGCGAATCACTTCCATCACACGCAGCGACGTCATAATACCGTCACCCGTGCGCTCGATATCGCCAAAAATCGTGTGGCCCGTCTGCTCGCCGCCCAAGCTGTAGCCGCCCTCGCGCATCTTGGCATACACGTGACGGTCGCCCACGCCGCTGGTAACGGCGCTCAGGCCGGCAAGCTCCAGCGACTTGATCAGGCCAAAGTTGCTGGCGATCGTCGGCACCACGGTACCGCCCGAAAGGCGCCCGTGCTTGTTAAGATACACGCCGCACACGTACAAGATCTGGTCGCCATCGACCACGCGACCGCGCTCGTCCACGGCAAGGCAGCGGTCGGCGTCGCCATCGTAGGCAAAGCCCACGTCCAGACCCTGCTCCACCACATGGCGCTGCAGGCGCTCCATATGCGTGGAGCCGCAGTCCACGTTAATGTTAAAGCCATCGGGCGCGGCGTTGATCACGCGCACGTCGGCGCCCAGCGCATCGAACACCGGCTTTGCCACCGAGGACGCCGAGCCGTTGGCGCAGTCGATGCCGATCTTAACGCCCTGCAGCGAAAAGTTAGCGCTCGCGATGAGCGAAGCGATGTAGCGGTTGCGGCCCTGCATGTAATCGACCGTGGCACCGATATGGTTGCCCGTAGCCAGCGGCACCTCGCTCTTGCCATCGATGTAGTCCTCGATGAGCTCCAGCACGTCCTCGTCCATCTTAAAGCCGTCGCTGTTGACGAGCTTAATGCCGTTATCGCAAAACGGGTTGTGGCTCGCGCTGATCATGATGCCGCAATCGAAGCAGCCCTCCACGGTCTGGTGCGCCACACCCGGCGTGGGGATAACGTGCAGCATATACGCATCCGCACCGCTCGCGACCAGGCCGCTCACCAGCGCCGCCTCGAACATATAGCTCGAGCGACGCGTATCCTTGCCCACGATCACGCGCGCCTTGGCTCCGCGATGGGCGCCGTAATACCAGCCCACAAAGCGGCCGATCTTGTACGCATGCTCCACCGTCAGTCCAACGTTGGCCTCGCCGCGAAAGCCGTCGGTGCCAAAGTACTTCATGCGCTCTCCTTACAAAATAGGGGCGGACAGATTGCCTGTCCGCCCCAAAATGGTACTCGATTATCTGCGCTACCAGAAAAACCCTACGCCGACGCGCTGTCGCGAGCCGCCTGGCATGTAGGAGTCTGACGCAGCGTAAGCGGCTTGTCCCCCGCCTCGGCCGACGTGGTCAGCGTATACGTGATCGTCGTCGTCTCGCCAGCATGCAGGTCAACGGTGCCCGAATAGAAGGGGATTCCATGCCACGTAGCGGCACCAAGACCAAACTGGGTACCCTCAACCGTAAGGTCACTGATGTTGCCACCCGTCGGGGCAAACAACGAGACATTCAGACGCTCGTCGTCACGCGCGGCATCGGGTGCGCTCGCCGCAACGTAGTCGGGCAGCTTGCCAGCCTCCTCCTGCGTCATGATGTTCGTCAGGGTAACGGTGATGCGATAGGAGCACGTGCCGTCACCGTTCTTGATGCCCTGACCAATCTGAGTGTCGGCGTTCAGATACCAGTCGAGCTTGGAGAAGCTCAGGTTGTTAAAGTAAACGCCGGCAACGGGATCGGCACTCGGATCTTCCGGATCGGGCAGCGAAGCGTCAATGCCTGTCTCTTTGATGGCATTCTGCTCATCATCGTTTCTCATCCACGCGATCAGGCGGCCCTCTTCGGCACCGCGCTCAACGGCGCTGACAAGCTTCGTAACATCGACATCGCCGATACCGCCAAGGATCTTGTCGAAGGCAGCGCTGGCGACGGATGCAAAGATGCCGTCCGACTCCTCGACCGGATAGTTCCAGTACACATCGTGCATGAGGACCTTTGCGGCGTTGGTGCCGTCGACAACCGTTCCGTCGGGCAGCGAGACATTACCGACCAGGCCCAGCAGATACTGCAGGAACACCGGGTCGATACCGATGACGCCATCAACGTCCTGTCCATACTGGGACTTCCACAGCGCGGCGACACGCTGCGAGTTGCGGGGCCAATCAGGCGAATAGGTATTGCCCGAGTTGTACAGGTTACTGTGGTTGCCGAACAGCGCCTCATCCTCTTCGTCGACGCTCTCGACCGCCTCATCCTCGCTGAGTCCAATGCGGGGAACAAACTCGCCAATCGACATCTGACCGTCGGTGACCGAAATCAGGCCCTGCGAACCGCCAAAGCCGCCGCAGGCACGAATCTCGACGTTGTTCATGGCGTACATAAGGTAGTTGCGCGTCTGGCCGTTGGCGCCGAGCATCTGGGGAAGGACGGGGGCGACCTTCTCCGCCGCGTCAACCGCACCGTTGAGGGTGGCGAAGCCGTCCTTGGCCTTATCGACCAGCTCGGTCACCTGGGAAATATGAGTATCGCCAATGCCCTGGACCTTCTCGTTGGCGCTCTTGAACACCTTGGAGCTATCGGAAAGCGAATCGGCAACGGCCTGTAGCGCGGACACGTTAATCATGCCGTCCTGGAACAGCTTGCCGGGCGTGGCCTGCGAGAGGTTATCGGCCATGGGAACCAGCGCGTTGCTCGAGACATCGGACAGGGCATCAATCATGGTGCGGGCTGCGTTGATGTCACTGCCATACACCGGGATAAACGATGCCGCCGTCCACAGCGGGCTCGAGGTCTCCGCCTTCATGCTGTTGCAGAGCTCATCGATCTTCTTCGCGTCGTCAGGCAGCGTCGAAAAATCGCCCGACGTGACCTTGTCCTTAAGGCCACCGACGATCTCGACAGCCTCCTTCGCTTCGCTCTTTACGGTCTTTGCCGAGTTAAGCAGCATAAAACCGCTTGCGCCAAGCGCAACGAGAAGCACCGCGACTACAGCGGCAATAATGGCGCCGGTGTGACGCTTTTTGCGCTCGCCCTTGCGGTGGCGATGACGGACCAGACCGTCAGAGGTCGAACTCGACGAAGCGTCGCTACCGTAGTTCAAGCCAAAATCGTAATAATCTTCTTTGGAACCCGAGCCCGCAAACTCGGCACCGCTATCATCCAGGCGGGCGAACGTGCCAGTCTCGGAGGCGCCGGTGTAAATCGTGCCAAGGTTACCCGTAAGCCCCGCGCCACCGGCAGAGGGAGTATTGTTGGCGGCCTTGTCGGCATTAACGTTGCCGGCGGCATTCGCGGCGTTGGCAGCACCTGCGTTGTTCGCAGGTACCGAAGGAGCCCCGCTCGGCTGCGACGCAGAGGTTGCACCGCCCGCAAAGACATTCCCTCTTGCACGGCCGGTCTTTTTTGCCTTTTGAGACTGCTCGTACAGAGCGGTAAACATCGCCGTCTCGCCCGGGGACACGCGCTTACCGGAACCGCCCTGTCCAGCGCCGCCCGGCGTGCCGGCCTTACCAGCCCCGTTCGGACGCGGCGGAACTGCAGGACGGCCGCTATCGCTGCCCTTAAAGTGATTACCAGCCATAAAGAAATCCTCGCAATTGAGTCGCAATGAAAAAGTCCATAACGTTACTAGTTTATGGCATTTTGAGCATCGACAGCTAAACTCCAGACACGGACATCAATTGGCGAAAATGCGGCACAACACCTTTTCCGTTTTGGCAGCGGCGCCAGCTACACCGTGAGGAACATCATCACGATGATCATGGCAAAGCCGATAAGGTCGGTCGGCAAAAACACCGTGCCCAGCATAACGGCGCTGGTGATGGTCGCCGAGACGGGCTCCACAGTTCCGATGAGGCTCGCGCGCACCGAGCCGATGTCCTTAACGCCCTGCATATAGAGCATGTAAGCAAAAAACGAGCCGATAACCACGAACACCGCGAGCGCCTCGATGCCGGCAGCGTCGAGCGCCGGCATATGCGCCCAGGGCTGCACGAAGACGCACGAGACCACGCCCGCCGTGAGCATTGCCGAGCCCGTGACGATGGGGCTGCCGTATTCGGGCAGGATCTTGGCGGGAATCACCGCCATACACGCGGCGCTGACCGCACACATAAGACCTGCTGCCAGGCCAAGCGGCGAGATATTCAGGCTGGTGGGGTCGCCGCCGGTGGCGATTAAAAAGGTTCCACCCAGAGCCAGGCCAATGCCGATGACTTCGCGAGTACGCGGCATGCGGCGATCGATCGCGCAGGTGTAGCCCATGATGATAACGAGCTGCAGACACTGAAGCACCGTTGCGGTTCCGGCATTGGTCAGGCGCACGGCCGAAAGATAGCAAAACTGGTTAAACAGCAGGCCAAAGGCGGTAAAAAGCAGCAGCTGCCTTCGATCGGCAGGTGTAGTCCAGAGCTTAACCAGGCGCTCGCGGTCGCGCGTAACGACCACGGCCATAAAGAGCAGCCCGGCGAGAATCTGGCGCACGCTCATAAGCCACAGAGTGTCGACGTGATAGGTGTCGAACAGGAAGCTCGCGCTGGTGCCCGAAAAGCCCCAAAACGAACCGCCCACCAGCGTGGCCAGAACGCCCGTGATCATCTTACGCGTGGAGTCGCTGTTCAGGCGGTCGCGCCATGCACGGCGGGTGCTACGGCTCAGCTCATCGGTGCCCTCGGGCACATCAATGTTCGATATATCGGTCATCGGCACCGAAGCCCCTGCGCCTTCGACCTGCTCGACACACTCTTTGCTCATTCCACTCCCCCGAAACAGCCTGGAAACAATTCGGCTTACCTTACCACGGCGAAGTCACCAGCTGGAGGCTTGTCCGCTTATCGGTAGGACAATTCCGCAGGCGTCTTTCCATAGCTCGATACCGCAATGGCCTTGCATTATGCGACAGCCAAATCGCGGCAGCAGGCTCTTTTGAAATGGATACGACAAAGCCCCCGAATTCCACAATGTAAGCGATTTTTAAAAATGTTCTTGCCACCGAGTTCAGGCTCCGTTATATTATTCTTTGCGCACTTGCGCACCCTTGATCGGGCGTTTAGCTCAGGGGGAGAGCGCTTCCCTGACACGGAAGAGGTCAGAAGTTCAAATCTTCTAACGCCCACCAAATGTTCGCAGCCCAGAGACTATGTCTCTGGGCTGTTTTGTTTTATGTCGTCAAATGTGGCACCAGATATTGAACTCAAGATCCGCGTGCGATGATCTTCGCATCCCGTAGGGGCACTGGCTGATTGCATACGTCCTGACCGAGCGTGACCGCAACATGTTGGTCAAGCGCAATCTTTTGGATTATTTTGGCGTGAGCGGCTTGGTTTTGGTAGGATTTGTCAGCGGCTTGACTAAGGGGGTTTTATAACTGCCATGCAGGTAGCCGTGTTGGTAACGTTTTACCGACTTGCCAAGAACCCCTCATAATTAATGCGTCTGCAAATAGACTAATTGCTTTGACCTGCTGAAACACTATATGTTGTGTTTAACCTAAAAAAAGAATACAGGATATAGATGCGTCTTTGTCGTATGATAGATGGCGGACAGAGAACGAAGACCTTACTCACCCCATTCGGATAGATCTTTGAGCCGCTTGATCGGCTGCAGGGATTGTCCGCATGAGGACTTATGGTTTATCGAGAACACAGATTGCGCGACGGCGCCGCAAGGCAGGGGCAAGCCCTGTCGGGCATCGTTTGGCTCTGAAGCGCAATGAGATTACGACGCGAAAGAGGCAAGAGGATGAAGATCATCAAGCGCAGCGGCACCGAGGTTGTCTTTGACATCGATAAGATCGTCAATGCCATCCGTGCTGCAAACTTGGAGGTTGAGGAGGGCTCTCGCCTTACCGACCGCCAGGTGATCTACGCGGCTCAAAACGTCGCCGAGGCATGCGAGAATGCCGGCCATACCGTTTCGGTCGAGGAGATCCAGGATCTGGTCGAGGACGAGATCATGCGTCTCGACTGCTACGAGGTCGCTCGCCACTACATCATCTATCGCTATGTTCAGAGCCTGAAGCGCCAGAAGAACACGACCGATGACAAGATTCTGTCGCTCATCGAGTGCAACAACGAAGAGGTCAAGCAGGAGAACTCCAACAAGAACCCGACCGTCAACTCCGTTCAGCGCGACTACATGGCCGGCGAGATCTCCAAGGACCTGACCCAGCGCGTGCTGCTGCCCCAGGAGATCGTGGACGCCCACAATGAGGGTCTGATTCACTTCCACGATTCGGACTATTTCGCCCAGCATATGCATAACTGCGACTTGGTGAATCTGGAGGATATGCTCCAGAACGGCACCGTCATCTCGGGCACGCTGATTGAGAAGCCGCATAGCTTCTCGACGGCCTGCAACATCGCGACGCAGATCATCGCCCAGGTTGCTTCGTCCCAGTACGGTGGACAGTCCATCTCGCTGACCCATCTTGCCCCCTTTGTTGAGGTGAGCCGTCAGAAGATCCGCGGCGAGGTCGCGCGTGAGCTCGAGGAGCTCGGCGTTTCCGCGTCTGCCGAGAAGGTCCGTGAGGTCGTTGAGGACCGCCTGCGTGACGAGATTCGTCGTGGCGTCCAGACGATCCAGTATCAGGTTGTGACCCTTATGACCACTAACGGCCAAGCGCCGTTCGTGACAGTCTTTATGTATCTTAACGAGGCCCGTTCTCCCCAGGAGAAGCATGACCTTGCTATGATTGTGGAAGAGACGCTTCGCCAGCGCTACGAGGGCGTTAAGAACGAGGCCGGCGTGTGGATTACCCCGGCATTCCCCAAGCTTATCTATGTGCTCGAGGACGATAATGTCCACGAGGACTCCCCGTACTTCTATCTCACCCAGTTGGCTGCCAAGTGCACCGCTAAGCGCATGGTGCCCGACTACATCTCCGAGAAGAAGATGCGCGAGCTCAAGTTGTCGAAGGGCGAGACCGCGGGCAACGGCGACTGCTATACCTGCATGGGCTGCCGCAGCTTCTTGACGCCCGACCGCTCGGGCAACGGCTTTAACAACGTTGCCAACGCACTGAACTATGACCCGAACAAGCCCAAGTACTACGGTCGCTTTAACCAGGGCGTCGTGACTATCAACCTGCCCGATGTCGCGCTGAGCTCGCATCAGGACATGGACAAGTTCTGGAAGATCTTCGACGAGCGCCTTGAGCTGTGCCACCGTGCCCTGCTGTGCCGTCATGAGCGCCTGATGGGTACGCTTTCTGACGCCGCGCCGATTCTTTGGCAGTACGGTGCCCTCGCCCGTCTGAAAAAGGGCGAGACGATCGACAAGCTGCTCGTGGGCGGTTACTCCACCATCAGCCTGGGCTATGCCGGCCTGTATGAGTGCGTCAAGTACATGACGGGCCACAGCCACACCGAGAAGGAGGGCACGCCGTTCGCTATGGCCGTCATGCAGCGCATGAACGACAAGTGCGCGGAGTGGAAGGCCGAGAGCGATATCGACTTCTCGCTGTACGGCACGCCGCTGGAGTCGACGACCTACAAGTTCGCTAAGTGCCTGCAGCGTCGTTTTGGCATCATCCCGGGCGTAACGGACAAGGGCTATATCACCAACAGCTACCACGTCCATGTATCCGAGGAGATCGATGCTTTCGACAAGCTCAAGTTCGAGGGCATGTTCCAGCAGCTTTCGCCGGGCGGTGCCATCTCCTACGTCGAGGTTCCCAACATGCAGGACAACCTCAAGGCCGTCATTCGCGTGATGCAGTACATCTACGACAACATCATGTACGCCGAGCTCAACACCAAGAGCGACTACTGCCAGGTGTGTGGCTACGACGGCGAGATCAAGATTGTCGAAGATGACGGCAAGCTGGTGTGGGAGTGCCCCAAATGCGGTAACCGCGACCAGGAGAAGATGAACGTCGCCCGTCGTACGTGCGGCTACATCGGTACCCAGTTCTGGAACCAGGGTCGAACTGAGGAGATCCGCGACCGCGTGCTGCATCTCTAATATCCATCCCAGGCTGCACCGTAGCGAGCCCCCGGACCTTTGCTCGCTATTTCGGACAGTCCTGACTCACGACGGAGGCGCCACTGGCGCCTCCTGTTCGTGCGGAACTCATATCGAGCAAAGGTCCGGCGTCTAGCTACGGTGCAGCCAAGTTGACGTAGCTGAGATGCAGCACGCGGTCTGCTCACTCCTCGAAGTTCTAAGCGGAAATGAGTTGACCTGCGGTGGCGATTTGCTTTCAATGGCGGTTGAGCTGCAGCCCATTTTTTATTGGACCTCGAACCCTATGCTCGATGTTCGCTTCGTTCATTGAGTTACCCTTTGCATGAGGCCGGGACATATCGTCCCGCCCGCAGTTTCGCAGGCCGAAGGCCGAGAATGTTTGAGGACGGGATGATATGTCCCGGCCTCCCGGGAGAGTTACCTATGAACTACGCGAACATTAAGTATTTCGACATTGCCGATGGGGAGGGCGTTCGTACTTCTCTGTTTGTGAGCGGGTGCCGTCGTGGGTGCAAGAATTGCTTTAACTCTGTTGCGTGGGACTTTGCTGCGGGTGAGCCCTTCGATCGTGCCGTCGAGGACAAAATTATCGAGAGTCTCGATCATCCCTTTATTGATGGTCTGACGATTTTGGGCGGCGAGCCTATGGAACCCGAGAATCAGGCGGGACTCGTTGATTTTGTCGAACGTGTTCGCGCTGCCTATCCCGTGGGGTCGGGAAAGACTATTTGGTGCTTTACCGGCGATGTGCTCGAGGAACTCATGCCGGGTGGCCGTCATCATACCGAGGTGACGGACCGTATCCTTGCCTGTCTTGATATGTTGGTGGACGGTCCGTTTGTTCAGGATCTGTACGATATCACGCTGCGCTTTAGGGGCTCGAGCAATCAGCGTGTGATCGATATGAACGCCACGCGCGCCCGTGCTGCGCGTGAGAATGTTGCGCTTTGCGACGCTGTGGAGCTTTGGCGGGACGATCCTGTCTATTCGACCCATACTATGTAGCTGGTGGCGGCTGTGCGCCGGCGTGGTACCATAGCGCGAACGTGAAATCGGAAAAGTGAGGCCCAGATGGTCGATCAGGAAAAAGTCGAGGCCGCCATTAAGCTGTTGCTTGAGGGCATAGGCGAGGACCCAACTCGTGAGGGCCTGCTGGAGACGCCGGCACGCGTTGCCCGCATGTATGGCGAGATTGCCGGCGGTATGGATCAGAGCGCCGAGGAGCACCTGTCCAAAACCTTTGCCGTCGCTTCGAACGATTTGGTCATCGAGCACGACATTACGTTTTACTCGCTGTGCGAACATCACCTGCTGCCGTTTTATGGCAAAGCAGCGATTGGTTATATCCCCAATGGTCGCGTGGCCGGGCTTTCCAAGCTTGCCCGCACGGTGGAGGTCTATGCCCGCCGTCTGCAGCTGCAGGAGCAGCTGTGTGCGCAGGTTGCCGATGCCCTTATGGACTATCTTGCTCCCCAGGGGGCGATCGTGCTCATGGAGGCCGAGCATATGTGCATGACCATGCGCGGCGTGCAAAAGCCCGGCACCAAGACCGTGACACTTGCTCGTCGCGGTGTCTTTGAGACCGATCCGGCGCTCGAGGAGCGGTTCTTTAGGATGTTGGGCCGCTAACTATGAGGGTCGTTAACGACTTTGCATCGAACACCGACGAGGGAACGCCGCGTCGTGGTTTTATGGCTTCCGGCCTGACTCCTTTTGGCGCCATGCCTCGCATTGATTGCATCTGCGCCAATGGTCTGTTCCGACGTCATCTGGGCAATATCGCTCAGCTGGAATCTGGTCGCATTTTTTGTCGTCACGGCATTGACCATCTGTTGGACGTCGCCCGCATTATGTGGATCAAGAATCTTGAGGAAGGGCTCGAGTTTGACCGCGAAGTCATCTATGCCACGGCACTTCTTCACGATATCGGCAAAGATGAACAGTATGAATCGGGTATATCCCATGATGTTGCAAGCGAGCGCGTCGCCGATGCAATACTCGCCGGCATGCCCGACGATGTTGCGTTTGCGCCGGCCGACGCCGCGGCCATTAAGACGGCTATCTTGGGCCATCGTAAGCTGCGTGTGAACAGCCAGCCGCTCGAGCGCCTACTCTATGCGGCCGACAAGGCATCACGCGCCTGCTTTGCATGTCCTGCGCGCAATGCTTGCAACTGGAGCGATGATAAAAAGAACCTGTCGATTCGCGTGTAGTCGGTATGCGCGGTCGGAGTTCTAAACGAAGGAGACGATCGCGATGAGTAATAAAAAACTGCCCGAGAATGCAACCAAGACTGAGGGGGCCGAGCTCGCCCGTCGCGGCAGGGGCGATATCTCCACTGCGACGGCGGTGCCCCATGTGAGCTATGACGACCTGCGCCATGCCGACCGCATTGTCATTGACGGCCTTGAAGTCTTTGCCAACCATGGCGTGTATCCCGAGGAGAACGCGCTGGGACAGAAGTTCGTCGTGTCGCTTGTGCTCTATGCCGACCTGCGTGCGGCGGGGGAGCACGATAGCTTGGATGCCTCGATTGACTACGGCTCGGTGTGCCACGATGTCGACGGCTATCTGCGTGAGCATACGTTTAAGCTCATCGAGGCGGCAGCCGAGGGGACAGCCCGGATGTTACTGCGCCGTTACCCCTCGCTGCTTGGCGTGCGCATCAAGCTCGATAAGCCGTGGGCTCCTGTCGGTCTACCCCTGGCAAGCTGCGGCGTCGAGATCGAGCGCGTGCGCTAGTCGACGCTAGATATCGTCGGCGGGCGGTTTTTTGAGTCGCTGCGATAGCGCTCTGTTGTTGGGGCAATACGTGTCGAGTAGGGCGTGAAAGCGCTGGTTGTGGCTCGGCTCGAGCAGGTGGACGAGCTCGTGGGCGACAACCATGTCGAGGCATTCGATGGGGTAGGCGGCAAGTTCGCGTGCGATGCGAATGGTGGCGGTTTTGGGCGTGCATGAGCCCCAGCGCGTCTTCATGCTGCGCACCGAGACACGGGCCACGGTGACGCCCATGGCGATTTCGTACGCGTGCACCATGTCGCGCAGCGCTGCGGCGACTTCGGACGCATAGAGTTGATCGATGTGGGTTTGGAGCTCTTCGGGTGATAAGCCGTCGAAGTTTGCGTGTTGCCGGGCCTGTGGGCGTTCATCCGGTTCGTTAGCACCCATAAAGCTTGCGAACGTGGCTTGCTTGGGCCGCGGCGCAGGCGATTCGAAGTTGTGGTCGAGTGCGTCCTGAACAGTGATGGGTTTGCCCCAAAGCGCAATGATCGAACAGGGACTGAGCGGCTCGCCGGTTGTCGCCTGGCGCTGCTCGCGCCGAGCAAGGCGGTTGATAATCCACACGCTGTTACGCTGAACGAATGCCTCGATGCGCTCGCGGCTGGCGCCGAGCGGTGCGCTGGCGTGGACCTCGCCGCTCGAAGTGACGCGCAGGTTAAAGTTCTTGACGCGCTTTTTGGTGACGATGACGGGGATGGGCGTTCCGTCCGGTCGGGGCACGGTGATCGTAAACTGCTGCGTCAAATGTGGTCCTTTAGACTGGGTGCAGGCGGGCGTGCCGAATGATCGGGAGCCCGCCTGTCAATGGGATGTTGGGCTAGAAGCGCTCGAAGAAGGCGAGGGCGTTGTCGCTGCAGAGCTTCTGCATCACGGTCTTGCCAAAGCGCTTGGAAAGCATGTTCTGGAACTCGGGCATCTTGCTGGCATCGGAGAGGAAGTCGGGCACCGCGGCGCCGTCCCAGTCGCCACCGAGTGCGATGGCGTCCTCGCCATCCAGGTCGAGCCAGTGCTCGATATGTGCTGCCAGCTGGTCGAAGGTGACGTCTGCGGCGGTCTCTTTTGTCGCTTCGTTAGAGAGGAACTCGCTGCAGTAGTTGAGGCCGACGATACCGCCCATGTCGCGAATGGTGCGGAACTGGTCGTCGGTGAGGTTGCGCTTGACGCCGCAAACCGCACGGGAGTTGGAGTGGCTGGCGACAAAGGGGCGCGTGGCGTGGGCGACAACCTCGTCGAAGCACTCGTCGTTAAGATGGGAGACGTCGAGCACCATGCCGGCGTGCTCCATCTGCGTGAGTGCCTCGATGCCGGCGGCGGTGAGGCCGGCGTGAGTGTCGTGTCCGCTCGCCAGCGGACCCTGGGCGTTCCAACTGAGCGACGACATGAGCACGCCCAGGTTCTTAAGCACCTCGATGAGTGCGGGGTCCTCGGCAAAGAAGGTGGCGTTTTCGATGGTGTGGATGCAGGCGACCTTGCCGTCCTTGAGCGCGGGACGAATGTCTGCGGCGCTTTGCACGTTGACCATGCGGTCGTGGTTGAGCATGGCCTGACCGTTCATGTGTGCCATGATTTGCGCCTGGAAGCGCGCGGCGTGGGCGGCGGGAATCTTGTCCGGAATATAGGTGGCGAAGCACTGTGCCCACGGAGTTTTATCGATTTTTGCGAGTGAGATGGCACAGGCGTTGCCCTCGATAAGGTCAAAATCCTGCGGATGCGTCTCGTCGCCGGGGAAATAACCGTCGGTGCCCGCGGTGAAGCGCAAGTCGAGATCGAGTGTGGCCCAGCCGATGCGGTCGGCGGTGTCGCAGTGTAGGTCAAATACGGGATATGCCATAGTTCCTCCGGTTGCAGCGTTTCTTTGCAAACTGTCTTCAAATTGTATGACTAGGGTATAGTTAGCGCCATATGTTCACGGCGGCTTGTGTTTGCGCCGCCCCTATCACGGAGGTTTCCATGTCCAACCAGGGCAAAAAGGTCAAGACCCATTATCGCGGCACGCTCGACGACGGCACGCAGTTCGATAGCTCCTACGATCGCGGCGAGCCGCTGGAGTTCACCTGCGGCGCCGGTCAGATGATCAAGGGCTTCGATGCCGCCGTGGTCGATATGCAGGTGGGCGAGAAGAAGACCGTGCATATTCCGGCTGCCGATGCCTACGGCGAGCACAACCCCGAGATGGTCCTGACCTTCCCGGCCGAGCAGGTTCCCAACATCGAGCAGATCGAGAAGGGCATGAAGCTCTTCCTGTCCACGCCGAGCGGCATGCCCGTCCCCGCCGTGGTCATCGATGTGACGCCCGAGGCCGTGACGCTTGACGCCAATCACGAGCTCGCCGGCAAGGATCTCAACTTTGACATTGAGCTTGTCGAGGTCGAGGACTAGGCTATGCCCGCGAATCTGGTTTCGACAGCGTGCCTCGGAAATCTCAACGACCCGTCCTATGAGCTTTTGCTTCGCCGGGAGCTGGGCGGTGTCTTTGAGGCCGATGAGCTACTGCTCGATTGGGACCAGGCCGATGCCCGCACATTTGTGGGCGTGACGGAGTTGGGGCGTACGGTCGATATTCGGCTGGGCGTTGTCGACGGCGATCGTCTTGCCGACGGTGATGTGCTTGCCGTTGACCGTGCTGGCACGGTGCCCGTGGCGGTTGTCGTGCGACTGCGCAGCGCCGAGGTCTATCTGGTCGAAGTCGATCGCATGGACCCTATCGCGCTTGCACACGTGTGCTGGGAGATCGGCAACATGCATGCGCCGCTCTTTCGGGGCGACTCGGACGAGCATACCGTGCGCATGTATACGCCGCTGCAGCCGGTTTTAGGCCGCATGCTTCGTGGTATCGAGGGGGTTCGAATCTCGATCGTTTCGCGCGAGCTCGATGCGGGTCGACGCTTTGCGTCGAGTGCGGCCGATGTCGTCGTGAGCATGGCTCCGGACTTTACGATCGTAAAGGCGGCGCGTAAGTAAGCGCCGGAACATGGGACGGACTTTGAGGGATTGCCATTCAAAGTCCGTCTTGCTGTTGATGAGATGCTTTGGGGGAAGCACATGGGTCTTGAGGGAATCAAGCTGATCGCCTGCGATTTGGACGGCACGCTGCTGCATCCGGGGGAGCGTGAGCCGCGTCCCGAGGCGTTTGAGCTCATCGATGAGCTGCATCGCCGCGGCATTGTGTTTATGCCGGCAAGCGGCCGCCAATATGCGAGCCTGCGTTACCTCTTTGCGCCGGTGGCCGACGAGCTGGGCTATGTGTGCGAAAACGGCGCCCTGGTCATGAGCGAGGGACGTGCCGTGGTTAAGCGGTCTATGGGGCGCGACCTGGCCATGGATATCGCGAATGCCGTGGTTGCGTATCCCCATGCCGATGTGACCATTTCGTGTGAAGGGCATCTCTACACCATGAGCGGCAACGACGCGTTTGTCGACCACCTGCGTTATGAGGTCCATTGCGACGTAGCGGTGGTTGACCGTCCCGAAGACATTGACGAGGACGTCATTAAGATCGCGTTCCAGACGTCCGAGGCCGAGCAGCCGGCGGCGCTGGAGTATTTTGAGCGCCACTTTAGCGATCGAGTCGATGTCATGACATCGGGAACCGAATGGACGGACTTTATCGGTTTTGGTTCGGGCAAGGGTTCCGCACTTGCTGACTACGGTCGCGCCCTGGGGATTTCGCCCGATGAGATGATGGCGTTTGGCGACAATGAAAACGATCGCGACATGCTCAACGTCGTGGGTCATCCCTATCTGATGGAAAGCTGCAACCCCACCATGCGCGGCATCAACGACCGCGTCCGCTATGTGCGTACGGTGGAAGAGGGACTGCGTCGCCTGCTTGCCGAGTAGGCTTTTGGGACATGCCTACCGACAGTCGGGGCAGAGGCCCTCGAAAATGGTGTAGTGCGACGTGACGTGCCAACCGATTTGCTCGGACGCCTTAGCGTCGAGCTGGGCATCGAAGGGGAGCGGTACGTCGATGACGCGGCTGCACGAGGTGCAGATGATGTGCGCATGAGGCTCGACGGTACGATCGAAGCGGCTGCCGCCCGGCGTCTTGATGGAGAGGATCTCGCCGGCATCGGCCAGGAGGTTGAGGTTGCGGTAGACCGTGCCGCGGCTGATTTTGTCATCCTGCTCGCGCACGACGTTGTAGATCTCATCGGCGGTGGGATGGTTATAGCTTTGGCGCACGGCGTCGAGAACCAGCTTTCGCTGCTTGGTATTTCTTCTTTGCACCGCCATGCGCCTCGCCTCTTCTCTATCAACGGTTTGTAGATAAATGATACCGTATTTAGCACACAATACTAATAACGAGGATTGAAACCGTCTTCATTGGCAAGCGGGGCTCGCGCCTGGGCGTCTTCGAGGCGAAAGCGCGTCCCCATGCGCTCGTAGGAGACGTGAAGCGCCTCGAGCTGAGACAGGATGTTTGCCGGCGCGCCCTGTATTTCCATCTCGACCGAGCCGTCTTCCATATTGCGCACCCAGCCGGTGAGTGCGCGTACCTGCGCGAGATTGGTGTTGGTAAAGCGAAAGCCAACGCCCTGGACCTGCCCTGTCCAATGCAGGAAATAGCGCAGGGGAGTGTCTTGAGTGGCCTCGTCGCTTGCGAGCACGGTAAGCCTGCGGCGCAGCTCGAGCTCGACGCCTGATGGTTTTTGAGGCTCGCGATTGACACCGGAAAAGAGCTTATCGAAGAAACTCATCGCTATGCCTGCTTGCCTGCGTCGGCCGGGAAGGTAATGCCGGCCTGCTTGCGCACGGCATCCATGATGCGCAGCGAGACGAGCGTGACATCGCGGTAGTGGCCAAGCTCGTGGCGTCCCGCCGGGGTCTCCCAAATCTCTTCTTTAACGTTATCAATACCGTCGATGGCGGCGATAAAGTCCGCGAGCTCGTATTCCATGGTGTTGCTCGATTTGGGCAGGTCGAGCACGCGGCCGTTGTCGCCCTGCTCGCGCGGAGCCTCGGTGGCCGAGCCGCGAACGACATCGCCGCGATAGTCGATGCGGACGTTGCGAGGCGTAGAGAGATGGTCGATCTGGATGGTGCCACGCTCGCCTTCTATCTGCGAGGGCAGCAGGTCGTTCGTGATCTTGGAGTGTGCGAGCTCGACAGAGATGCGGCCGTCGCCGTAGCTGGCGAGGATGGAGCCGCAGCCGTCGATGGGCCCGTGCGTGAGCTGTTGCGTGGCGGGATCGAGTAGCGTGGTCATGCTGGTGAGGCCAGAAGGCATACCGAAAATCTCGACCATAGGCTCGACGGTGTAGACGCCGATGTCCATGAGGGAGCCCGAGGCCATATTGCAGTCAAAGATATTGGTAGCGTGCTCCGCGAGAATCTCGTTATAGCGTGAAGAATATTTGCCAAAGCGCAGTGAGGCACGGCGGATGGGGGCGATCTCGCCCAGCGCGTCCTCGATGGCGTGGAAGGCGGGGTCGTGGAGCGGGCGCATGGCCTCGAGGGCTACAACGCCCGCTGCCTCGGCGGCGCGGAAGATCTCCAGCGCCTGTGCTTCGGTGGCGCAGAAGGGCTTCTCGACGATGACATGCTTGCCGCCGGCGATGCAGGCAAGGGCCTGCTCGTAGTGAAGTGCGTTAGGGCTGCCGATATAGACGGCGTCGACGTCGGCGGCTGCCGCGAGCTCGTCGAGCGAGGTAAAGTTTCGCTCGCCACCGCGCTCGGCGGTAAAGGCGGCGCCGCGATCGGCATCGCGCGAGAACGTGCCCACAAACGCGGCTTGGTCGTTGGCGTTGACGACGTGAATAAAGTCGTCGGTGATCATGGATGTGCCGATGGTCGCGATGCGCAGCATACGTCCCCCTTGCGTTGTTTGGTCTACACGAATGAGTGTAGCGCGTGGGGACATGGGAAACGCGCGAAAACGCCGCTAGAGGTCGCTCTCGTTAAAGCCGGTGTCGATATCGAGGTTGGCACCGTCGGCCGCCGTGGTGGCAAGCTCATCGCAGCGCTCGTTGAGCTCGTGGCCGGCGTGACCCTTAACCCAGATAAACTCCACCTTATGCTTACTCTTTGCGGTGAGCAGGCGCTCCCACAGGTCGCGGTTCTTGACGGGCTGCTTGTTGGCGGTTTTCCATCCGCGTTTTTTCCAGCCGTCGATCCAGTGCTTGTTAAAGGCGTTGACGACGTACTGCGAGTCGGAATGGACCTCGACCTCGCAGGGGCGGTTGAGCGCCTCGAGCGCCACGATGACGGCCATGAGCTCCATACGGTTGTTGGTGGTCTTGGCGTAACCGCGCGAAAGCTCGGAGGTGAAGGTCTTTCCGGCGGGGTTGGTGTATTTGAGCACGGCGCCGTAGCCGCCGCGTCCCGGGTTTGATCGGGCCGAGCCGTCGGTATAGATGATGACCTTCACATGGTTCCTTTCGCTGGGTGCTTCTCTCGTGGGTGTCCATTGTAGCGCCACGTCCGTTGAGGGCTAGTGTTCCACCGCTTCTACCTCGTTGCCCGAAGGCTGGCTTTCGCGGATGATGCGGTCGAGCTCATCGAGGTATTGCTGCAGCAGGGGAGAGGGCCTGCGCTCGTCGTGCATGATATAGCCCACATGCATCGTCGGGGCATCTGCCAGTGGAATCGATGCCATGCCCCATTGCATTTCGTTGGAGAGGACACCGGTCGACAAGGTGTAGCCGTTCGAGGTGATGAGCAGGTTGGTAAGCGTGCCGCGGTCGGACACGCGGATATTGCGGTCGCAGGGGATATAGCTAAACGGCTCCTCGGCGTAATAGAAGGAGTTTGAGGTGCCTTGCTCAAAGCTATAGCGGGTGTAGGGCGTGAGGTCGGCAAGGGACAGCTGCGGGCGGCGGGCGAGCGGGTGGCGCTCGCTTACGAACACGTGGACCTTTGCGTCAAAGAGGGGGTGGAAGCCTGCGCGTGCGTCGGTAAAGGCTTTCTGGAGGACGCGAGCGTTAAAGTCATCCAGATAGAGGATGCCGATGTCGCTGCGAAACGCGCGGACGTCATCGATGATCTGTGACGTGGTGGTCTCGCGCATGATGAAATCGAACTTGCTGTCGCGGCAGCGCTCGACCACGTTGACGAATGCCTCGACCGAAAAGGCGTAGTGCTGGGCCGAGATAGCAAGGCGGGCTTGTGGGGTGCCGCCGTCCTCGTAGCGGGCCTCGAGCATATCGGCCTGCTCTACAACCTGGCGCGCATAGCCTAAAAGCTCGGTGCCGTCGTTGGTGAGCGTGACGCCGCGGCTGGAGCGCGTGAAGATTTCCAAGTGGAGTTCCTGCTCCAGGCTTTTGACGGCGTTTGAGATGTTGGACTGAGCGGTATAGAGGCGTTGGGCTGCGGCGTTGATTGAGCCGGACTCTGCCACGGCGATCAGAAAACGAAGCTGCTGAAGGGTCATCGACGCCATCCTTTCGATTGCTATCTATAAAACCGATAACAGGTTAGCGCTTTTAAGTGATTGACCGAGCGAAACAATGCTCGTACTATTCAAAACACACAAAGGCGGTAGGTAATTAAACCGACCACGGAACCGGGATGCGAAAGGAGGCCCGCATATGAATTGCTTACCAAGACGAATGCCGGGCTCCTGTTTGCGCCCGTCGGCGTGATCAGGAGACAGCGACTTACTTCTCTCTAATTTATTTACTTTTGTTCGATCAAGGAGATCATCATGAGCCAGTTCATCAACAACCCCGAGCACACCTTTGGTTTCGATACCCTGCAGCTTCACGTTGGCCAGGAGAGCGCCGATCCCGCATCCGACTCCCGCGCCGTGCCTATCTACCAGACCACGAGCTATGTGTTCCGCAACTCCCAGCACGCCGCCGACCGCTTTGGTCTTGCCGACGCCGGTAACATCTACGGCCGTCTGACCAACTCCACCCAGGGCGTCTTCGAGGACCGTATCGCCGCACTCGAGGGTGGTGTGGCAGGTCTTGCCGTCGCCTCCGGTGCTGCTGCCATCACCTATACCCTGCAGGCTCTTGCCCAGGCCGGTGACCACGTGGTGGCTCAGAAGACCATCTACGGTGGCTCCTACAACTTGCTGGAGCATACGCTCTCCCAGTTTGGCGTCGAGACCACCTTCGTCGATGCCCATAACCTGGAAGAGGTCGAGGGGGCCATCAAGGACAACACCACGGTCATCTATCTCGAGACGCTCGGCAACCCCAATTCCGATATTCCTAACATCGACGCTATCTCCGAGGTCGCCAAGAAACATGGCCTTCCGGTTGTTGTCGATAACACCTTCGGCACCCCGTACCTCTTCCGTCCGCTGGAGCATGGCGCCAACATCGTCGTTCACTCCGCGACTAAGTTCATTGGTGGCCACGGCACCTCGCTGGGCGGCGTGATTGTCGATGGCGGCAACTTTGACTGGAAGGCGAGCGGCAAGTATGCGCAGATCGCCGAGCCCAATCCCTCCTACCATGGCGTCTCGTTTGCCGAGGCTGCCGGCCCTGCCGCCTTCGCGACCTATGTCCGCGCCATCCTGCTTCGTGACGAGGGCGCCTGCATTAGCCCGTTTAACGCCTGGGTCCTGCTCCAGGGCACCGAGACCCTGTCGCTGCGCGTTGACCGTCATGTCGAGAACACCAAGAAGGTCGTTGAGTTCCTGGCTGGCGACAGCCACGTTGCCAAGGTGAACCACCCGAGCCTGCCTGAGCACCCCGATCACGAGCTCTATCAGAAGTACTTCCCCAACGGCGGTGCCTCGATCTTTACCTTTGAGATTAAGGGTGGCCAGGAGGCAGCTTGGAAGTTCATCGATCATCTGCAGGTCTTCTCGCTGCTCGCCAACGTGGCCGACGTCAAGTCGCTCGTCGTGCACCCGGCTACCACCACGCACTCCCAGCTCTCTGCCGAGGAGCTCGCCGAGCAGAACATCACGCCCTCCACGATCCGTCTTTCCATCGGTACCGAGAACGCCGAGGATATCATTTGGGATCTGAAGCAGGCCTTCGCCGCGCTGGACGAGTAAGGCGACTTGTGCAAGGACCCCTTGCGACTCGATAGGTATAACTGCATAAAATGCCTGCTCAAGGCGCCTGTGCGAACAATGGTTGCACAGGCGCCTTTTTTGCATAGAACGGGTGCAAAAACAGGGTTTTTGACACGCTTTATGCATTCGAGTTGTGGAAAACTCCTGTTGAGAGGATGTGAGTTTTACGCAATTGACGTGCGCCTTTTGAGTAAAACCGCAGGTCGCGATTTGCTCGGGGTACTATGCAGCGCGATCGAATCATACGCAGCTCAAACGCAGCAAAAACGCACTACGGAGGTTTCCAGCTACATGAGGATCGATTCACGAAAACCGAAAGCCGCCGCCCTTTCCGCCGCTCTGACCGTGGCACTTTTGGCGGGCGCCGGTGCAACTGATGCCCACGCCGCAACACTGTCCGATACGGTTGGATCTACGCCGTCCGAGACGACGCTTGTACAGCCCGTTGACTATCGCGGCGATGGTTATGGTTCCATGCAGGAGTGGAACGCCTCGATGGAGGCCAAGCGCGATTCCCTGGAGATGCGCGCTCAGATCATTATGAATATGTATGGCGACTATGCTACCGATGACGAGCGCGCTGTGTTGCAGGGCTGCATCGACGGTGCGGGTAGCCTGTTGACGATGGGGGAGGTCGACGCCAAGTCGACCGAGCTCGACGAGCTTCGCTCCACGCTTGAGGATGCCAAGCGTGAGGCGCTCGAGGCTGCCGCCGCCGAGGCGGAGGCTGTCGAGGCCGCTCAGGCTTCGTACTACAACGCCGGTTACACTCCGTCCTACGCGTCTGCCGCGTCCTGCGCGAACGGATCGGGCCTGACGCGCTCTGCGGGTGTCAATAACTACAACGGACGCCGCGAGACCTATTACAGTAGCAACGTGCTTTATCACTATCGCACGGGCGAATGGACTCAGGATTCTGAGGGCTTCTGGCGCGATTCCGACGGCTATTACGTTGTTGCCGCGGGCGATATGGCCCAGGGCTCGACCTTTACGGGCTCCAAGGGTGATTGCAAGGTCTATGACTCCGGCTGCGCTGCCGGAACCACCGACTACTACACCGGTTGGTAATCTGCCATAAGCAAAATAGGTACATGATGGGCGGACGTCTTTACTGAGCTTTTAGGCAACGTAAAGCCGCCCGTTCTTTATGTGCGTTTGAGTTAACAGAGCCCTTACCGTGGCGGTACGCTGGGCGTATGGATGCGGGGCACACTAGTTCATGAGAAATAAGGTCTTTCTCGTGGAGGAAGTGGTCTTGTGAACGCTCGAGATATCGCTGTTGCCGCCATTGCATTGACGCTTGGTTGCCTTGGTCCTACGGCCGCGCTCGTCGCAGGTGTGCAGGGGTCTTGTGGGGCTGCCTCTATTGTGGTCGGCGCGTTGATCGCGGCCGCGCTGCTGGGAAGTGCGGGTGTAGTCCTTTGTCGCGACGATGAGGGACAGGCGTCGGAGTCGCAGCTCTAACCGTTGTGAAGCTGATTTTTGGCCAAAGATGAAAAAGGAAGCCGCTGCGAGGGGAGTGCCCCTTGCGGCGGCTTTGCCATTGGATCTGTTGGCTGCAGTATGCCGAGCACTACCAGCTGCTTTCTATTTCGCGAATCCTCTGGTAGAGCCAATCGTTTTGCGGCACTTGGATATCGTGTTTGGCGGCCAGGCGGCAAATGGTGCCCGCGAACTCCTCGACTTCGGTTTTTCGTTGTGCGATGCGGTCCTGCGCCATCGAGGGCATACCGGCGGGGTCGATTCCCTCGATGAGGTGCACCATTTGCGTCAGGTCTGCCTCGGTCAGCTCAACGCCCTCGGCGTTGGCAACCGCAAGCGTCTCGCGCATGGCGGAGACAAAACAGCGGCGCTGCTCGGAGCCCGGCTCCGTGGCGCTTCCGTAGGTCCCGCCGTAGGCCATGCAGGTCTGGTTGATGCCGTCGTTGAGCATGAGTTTGGCCCACATGCGGTGCGCAATGTTGCTCTCGACGGTATGGGCGATGCCGCAGCGCGTGTAGAGCTCGTCGATAGCGGCGACGGTCGCGGGGTCGGTGCCGGCGGCTGCGCCAAAGCGGATTTCGCCCGCATTGGTAAAGGTGAGCGCGCCGTTGAGGAACACGGCGTCCATGCCCTGGCAGATACCAAGAACGGTATGCTCCCAGCCAAAGCGTTCGGCAATCTTTTGCTCGCTCGTAATGCCGTTGCACAGCGAGGCGATGAGCGTGTTGGGTCCCACGACACGCTCCATAGTCTCGAGTGCTTGGTCGAGACCGGTGGTCTTGACTGTCAGGATGACCAGATCGGCGGGCGTCGCCTCGCTGGCGCGGACGGACGTGAGATCGCAAGGCTTTCCGTTGACGGTGAGCGCATCGCCCGCGTGACGCTCAAAACGGGCGTCATCCATAACGTATTCGACGGCGTCATTGCCGAGGGCCTTGGCAATCATGCTGCCGTAGAGCAGGCCGACGCCGCCCTTGCCGATAAAGGCGACCTTGTTGATCTGCATGTGAATCATCTCCTCACAAAAAGGCGCCCGCGTGCGGGGCGCCTGGTGGATTGTATGCCGCTGGAGCATGTAGCGTGCACCGGAGGCGGAATTTAGAAGAACAAACGCATGGGAACTTATGCCGCGGGGCAGATGGCAAAAACGCGTGCAGGATATCCAACACCATCACGGACCTTAGGGAAGGTGCAGAAGATGACGGCGCCTGTGGCGGGAAGCTCGTCCAGATGGTCCATGACCTCGATCTGATAGCGGTCGACCGAGAGGATGTATTGCTCGCCGGGGTGGGGGTAGGCGTCCTCACGCGCGGGCATGGTTGGCTCCTTTCATCGGGCTTTTTGCTGATGTTAAAGCGGTGCCGTGACGGCCTGATTTCTGCTGCGTTACGATACGTTCTCAATTGCGATTCCGATGTGTTTCGATGACGTGACGGGTTTGTTTCGCCTTGTCAGGGCTTCGATGGGAGGGGAGGGGCCGTGCATTATCGCGTTGACCCCAAAAGCGGCAACCGTATCTCGGCGTTGGGGCTGGGCTGCATGAGGTTTCCCGGTGCGCCGGGACGCCCGGATGCGAAGGCAGCCGACGCCATCATTTCCCGTGCGGTGGAGCAGGGGATTAATTATCTGGACACCGCGTATCTCTATCCCGGTAACGAGGTGTGCGTGGGCGCCTCGCTTGAGCGCTTGGGGCTGCGTGACCGGGTGTTGCTGGCGACTAAGTTGCCGCATGCTTCGTGCAAGTGCGCGGAAGATTTCGACCGGTTCTTCGACGAGCAACTGCGCCGCCTGCAGACCGACCATATCGACTATTACCTTATGCACAACATTACCTCGCCCGCCCAGTGGGAGCGCTTGGTGGCACTGGGCATCGAGGACTGGATTGCGCGCCAAAAGGCTGCGGGGCGTATCCGCCAGATCGGCTTTTCGTACCACGGCAGCGCGGCGGACTTCCTCACGATGCTCGATGCGTATGACTGGGATTTTTGCCAGATCCAGTACAACTATGCCGGCGAGCGCTACCAGGCGGGAACGGCGGGGCTCTTGGCCGCTGCCGAGCGCGGGCTCGCGGTGTTTGTGATGGAGCCGCTGTTGGGCGGACGACTGGCGGGCAAGCTGCCGCCGCGGGCTCGCGCCGTGCTCGATGAGGCGCACGACCCACATTTGCATACGCCTGCCGCATGGGGGCTTTCGTGGGTTTGGAACCATCCACAGGTGACGATGCTGCTTTCGGGCATGACCGATACCGCGCAGGTGGATGAGAACGCGGCGCTGGCAGATCGCGCGCTGCCGGACTCGATGTCAACAGGCCAGCTCGATACCATCGCGCATGTGCTGGAAGAGTTTGAGAAATCGAATCGTGTGCCCTGCACGGGTTGCGGTTACTGTATGCCGTGTCCCAAGGGCATCAATATTCCTGGCTGCTTTGCCGCTTACAACGCGAGCTATGCACATAGCTGGTTTACGGGCATCTCGCAATACTTTACGGCGAGCGCGGTGCGCACAAGCGAGCCCAAGTTGGTGAGCAATTGCGTCAAATGCGGCAAATGCGCGCGGCACTGCCCGCAGCACATCGATATTCCCGAGCGTCTCGACGATGTGCGCCGACGTTTCCAGCCTGGTCCCGTGACGGCCATGCTTAAAGTCTTCGGCAAAACTCGCTCCTCATGACCCTTTTATATCTTGTGATGGAATAGTTCCTGTTTGCGGCAGAATAAGGCATCAACAGGAACTATTTCACCGCAACTGATGGGAGGCTATCGTGGGTGACCGAGGTTTACGAAATGATTCGCGTGAGGTTCGTTGGGGCATTTTGGGCGCTGGGCAAATTTCTCATCGATTTGCATCGTCGCTCAAGAAGGTCGACGGGGCACGGCTGGTGGCTGCGGCCGGCCGCACTCCTGCACATGTCGAGGAATTTTCCCGAGCGTTTTCGATCGATGCTGCGCATGGCCATGCCTCGGTCGACGATAACGGCAATGCGGCTTATGACGCGCTGATTGCCGACCCCGATGTCGACGCAATCTACTTGGCTCTTCCGCATGGCATGCATACGCGTTGGGCCTGTCGCGCGCTGCGCGCCGGAAAGGCCGTGCTGTGCGAAAAGCCGGCCGTTTTGAGTGAGGAAGAGGCTCTCTCGATTGCCTCCGCCTCTCGCGAGCGCGGCGTGCTGTTTATGGAGGCGATGAAGAATCGGTTTTGCCCGATGCGCACTCGCGTGAAGGACTTGCTTGCGTCGGGTGAGCTTGGCCGTATTGTCTCGATTGAAAGCGTACAAAAGCTCGATTACGGCGAGTCTCCTTCGGGCTATCTGCTTGATCCGTTGCAGGGCGGCTGTCTATATGACATGGGCTGCTATGCAGTCGGTTGGTTTGAGGATTTGCTCGCGGGCGCTTGCGAGGTTTCGTCCCGTGAAGTTCGCTGGCGTGACGTATCGGGCGGTCGCGTCGATTGGGCCGACGAGATCCATATGATCGTCGGCGGTATACCCATTCATATGGTGTGCGACGGCGAAGCAACATATGAAAGCCGCTTAACGATTGCCTGTGAGCGGGGCTCGTTGGAAATCGAGCGGCTCCATCGCCCCGAGCTCGCTCATGTGAAGTATTCCGACGGTCGAGTACTCGAAATCGATACACCATTTGAGGTCGATGATTTTTACGGCGAGGCGTCGCATGCGACGCAGCTCATTCAGACGGGGAAACTCGAAAGCCCCATCATGTCCCTAGCCGCCACACAGCGCTGCGCACGCATCATCGATGCGATTCGTTTGAAACTTTAGGGCGTGGGGGCATGGCACCAGCGCTTGGAATGCCTGGAGGCCTTTGTCCCTGATGCCCCTTTTATAACTTGCGGTGGAATACGGTCTGTTTGCGCCAAAATAGGGCACCAATAGACCGTATTTCACCGCAACTGATAAGGGAGAGCTGGAGATGCTGACGATCGGGTGTCATCTTTCGACGACGAAGGGCTATCGGGCGATGGGGGAGACGGCGCTATCCATTGGCGCCAACACCTTTGCATTCTTTACGCGCAACCCGCGTGGCGGCAAGGCGAAAGATCTTGACATGGATGATGTGGCGGCCCTGCGTGACCTTATGGCGCAAAATGATTTTGGCCCACTCGTGGCGCATGCCCCGTATACGTATAACCCCTGTTCGGCCAAAGAGCGGGCGCGCGAGTTTGCCCTGGAGGCCATGGCAGAGGACCTGCGGCGCATGGAGGCGCTGCCCGGCAACTACTACAACTTCCATCCCGGTGCGCATGTGGGGCAGGGCTCCGACGCCGGCATTCAGATGATTGTCGACACCCTGTGCCAGGTGATGTTTGAGGGCCAGCAGACGACGGTGCTGCTCGAGACCATGGCCGGCAAGGGTACCGAGGTGGGCCGCAGCTTTGAGGAGCTGGCGTGCATTATCGAGGGCGTTGCCGCTAAGTGCCCAGAGCTGTCCGATAAGCTGGGCGTTTGTTTGGACACCTGCCATGTGAGCGATGCCGGCTACGACATCATCCATGATCTGGACGGCGTACTCGACGAGTTCGACCGCGTGGTGGGTATCGATCGCTTGCATGCCGTACACATCAACGATTCGAAGAACCCTTGTGGCGCCCATAAAGATCGTCACGAGTGCATCGGCAAGGGATACCTTGGCAGCGAGGAATTTGGTGGCGGTATGCAGGTTATGCAGAATATTGTATCGAATGGCCACTTGCGTTCGCTGCCGTTTATTTTGGAGACTCCGAACGAACTTGCAGGTTATGCAGCTGAAATTAGACTATTAAGGTCATTGCAGCAGTAATGACTGTCACAAAGTAGAGTATTCCATTCACGTTATGGGTTTGTTTCAATCAGTTTTCTCATTGCAGATTCGTAATTCCGGGTGCATAATAGCCAACAGTTTTTGCAGACCTCTGAATCAAACGAGGTCACCGGAAGGAGACTGATTATGAAGCTGAAGAAGCTTGGCGCATTTGCCGCCACGGGTGCTATGGCACTCGCCCTTGCTCTGACGGGCTGCGGTTCGTCCAACGCCACCTCTGGTTCTGATGCCGGTTCCAGCAGCTCTGACGACGCTAAGGTCGAGAAGGTCGACGGCTCCAAGGAGTACGCGCTCGTCAAGGACGGCACGCTGACCGTCGGCACCTCTGCCGAGTACGCGCCGTTTGAGTACAAGGATGACAACGGCGACTACCAGGGCTTTGACCTTGAGCTCATCAAGGCTATCGGTGACAAGCTGGGTCTGGATGTCGAGTACGTCAACAATGACTTTGACACGCTGGTTCCGGGCGTCGCTTCGGGCGCCAAGTATGACGTTTCCATCGCGGCTATCACCGACACGCCCGAGCGTGAGAAGGAAGTCACTTTCTCCGATTCCTACTACATGGACGATCAGGCTATCGTGACCAAGGTCGATAACACCGACATCACGGCCGACAACTACAGCGAGAAGCTCAACAACGCCGACGCTACCATCATCGTTCAGTCTGGCTCGACCGCCGAGGCCTTTGCCCAGGAGAACTTCCCCAAGGCCAAGATCGTCCCCTACAAGGACGCCACCGAGTGCTTCAGCGCCCTGCAGTCCGATAAGGGCGACGCCGTAGTCACCAACCGCTCCGTTGCCAGCCAGCTGACCGCCGAGCAGTTCAACACCTGCCAGACCATCAAGCAGATCAGCACCGGCGAGGAGTACGCCATCGCCATCAACCAGGGCAACACCAAGCTCAAGGACGACATCAACCAGGCTATCAAGGACCTGACCGACGACGGTACCGTCGACGCCCTCATGGCTAAGTACAATATCAAGTAAAATAACTACTTGATTGCGCGCGGGCCCTTTCCGTTTTGGCGGAAAGGGCCTTTGCGCTTCTCTTGACGGAGAGCGTTTCCGTCTCGTTTTGCCGGCAACTTCTACGATAGGAGCCACCTTGTCTCGACTGAACAAAGGGGCCGCGGAGCAGCGTTTTCCACTGCCCTCGATGCTCCAAAAGCTGGCCTGTGCCCTGGCTGTGGCGCTCGCCCTGGTATGCGCGGGGGCATATGCGCCCACGACCGCCCAGGCGCTTGAGACCGCAAAGATTACCGCCCGACCCAATACCGGTTCGGGTAGCGATGTGGTCGGCGGCACCGAGACGCGCATCACTTGGGAAGTTCAGGCCGATGCCGACGAGGAGCTGAGCGGTCTTTCGCTGACGTTTGTCGACGGCACGACGTTTGGTACCGATGACACGCGATTGACGATGCTCTCGGGCGAGGACCTCATGGATCGTACGCCCATGAAGCCCACGTGCAAGGCTGACGGCCAGACGCTCAAGATTGACTTTGGCGAGACGGCGCCTGCCGGCGGCTATTTCCGCGTCGAGGTTTACGGTGTGACGTTTCCCGTCGAGGGCGGCGATGAGGCCTTTAGCGGCACCTATACGCTCGCCGACGGTTCGACCAAGAAGATCTCCAAGATTCCGTCGGTGGAGATCAAGGGCGTGACGGCCTTCGATAACTTCCTGGCCGACCTTAAGGAGCAGCCGTGGGTCGAGGCGTGGAACTCCAATATGTTCCTGCGCCTGTTCCTGAACCCGGTCATTTTGGTCCAGAGCCTGCCGATCGTCTTCAAGGGCTTCCTTATGTCGCTTTCGATCGTGCTCGTGGCGTTTCCGCTGGCAATTCCCTTTGGCTTTGCCCTGTCGCTTATGCGCATCTCCAAGTCGCGCATCCTGCGCTGCCTCGCCGGCATCTACGTGAATATCATTCGCGGTACGCCGGCGTTCCTGCAGATCTACATCGCGTTCTTTGGCCTGCCGTTGGCCGGCGTCAAGGTGGACGACTATGTTTTGGGCGTTATCGTCATGGCCATGAACTCGTCTGCGTACCTGTGCGAGATCTTCCGTGCCGGTATTCAATCGATCCCCAAGGGCCAAAACGAGGCTGCTCGCTCTCTGGGCATGAATGCCTTCCAGACACTGCTCTACGTTATGATTCCGCAGACGTTCCGCAATGTCCTGCCTACGCTGACCAGTGAGTTCATCCTGCTTTACAAGGATACGTCGCTGCTCGCGGCCGTGGGCGTGGTCGAGATCGTCATGAACGCCCGCACCATCGTGGCCACGACGGGCTCCATCACGCCGTATGTGGTTGCCGCCCTGTTCTACCTGGTCATCACCCTGCCGCTTGCGCGCTTGGTGAGTGGTCTTGAGGCGAGACTGCTGGGGACGGCCGAAACCAAAAAGAAGCGTCCCACCAAGAGCGCCGGACAGGTCGTCGCGACGCCCGCCGATCATATTGCCGGTCTGTAAGGAGGTTCTATCATGAGCGAAACCAATAACTCGAACGAGGTCGTCGTCAGCATCAAGAACCTCCAGAAGGCCTTTGGCGATAACGTGGTCCTGCGCGACATCGATCTGGATGTGCACAAGGGTGAGGTCGTTGTGGTCTTGGGCCCCTCGGGCTCGGGCAAGTCGACGATGCTTCGCTGCATCAATCGTCTGGAGCATCCCACGAGTGGCTCGATTGTCGTTGAGGGTGTGGACGTGTGCGCCAAGGGCGTCGACCTTAACAAGGTGCGCACGCATCTGGGTATGGTGTTCCAGCAGTTCAATTTGTTCCCGCACCTGTCAGTCAAAAAGAACGTCATGCTTGCGCAGCAGAAGGTGCTCAAGCGCAGCAAGGAAGAGGCCGAGAAGATTGCCGTCGAGGAGCTGACCAAGGTCGGTCTTGCCGAGCGTATCGACTTTATGCCGAGCCAGCTCTCGGGCGGCCAGCAGCAGCGCGTTGCCATCGCCCGCGCCCTGTCGATGAACCCGCACGTCATGCTCTTTGACGAGGCCACCTCGGCGCTCGACCCCGAGCTCGTGCGCGACGTCCTGGGCGTCATGCGCGACTTGGCGCGCGAAGGCATGACCATGATCGTCGTGACGCACGAGATGGGCTTTGCCCGCGATGTCGCCGACCGCGTCGTCTTTATGGACGGCGGCGTCATTGTGGAAGAGGGTACGCCGAGCGAGGTCTTCGACCACCCCAAGAGCGAGCGCACCAAGGCGTTCTTGGGCAATATTTCGTAGCCGGTTGATGTAACTGCCGTTACAAAAGAGCGGGGGCTGGACTTGAATCCAGCCCCCGCTCTTTTGTAGGGATGGGGATGCGCTGTGATACAGGCTCTTTTGGAGGCCTGGTTTCGTTACGCGAGCTCGGCTCCGAGAGCCTTGCAGGCGGCCTCGCCCTCATCGTCGGGCGCATCGTAGCAAATGACGGAGTCCACGACGTTGACGCCGGCCTCGTCGGCGTCGGCCTTCCAGTTGTCCATCCACTCGCCCTCGGCCCACGAATAGGAGCCAAAGAGGACGACCTTCTTGTCGCCGAGGGTCTCCTTGACCTCGTCCCACATAGGCTGAAACTCGTCATACTCAAGCTCCTCGGAGCCCATGGCGGGGCAGCCGAAGGCGAAGGCATCATATTCGGCGGCCTTGTCGGCAGAGAAGTCGGCGCAGGGGATGACCTCAGTCTCGGCACCCGCGGACGTGGCGCCTTCGGCGACGAGGTTTGCCATGGCCTCGGTGTTGCCCGTGCCGCTCCAGTAGACGACGGCGATCTTGCTCATGTTGAGTCCTTTCAGTTGTGCGGCAGGTTGCCGCGGCTTCTATGTTCTATCGGGTTGCCTGGGCAAGTTGCGCCAAGCTGCAGCCCTGCTGATAGACAAAGGTGAGGTATTGAGTGCAAGCGCGGTAGGCGTCAAACATCGCAAGCGCTTGCTCGACATCCGTGTAGACCTTCCAAGCTCCAAAGACCTTGTAGTTCTCGCCGCGCTGGACGATAAACTCGTGCACGTCGTCGTAGGGATATCCAAGGAAGTAGCCTATTTCGTGCGGAAACTCGCAGGTGCAGTCGTTGCTGCAGCTAGCTTGCTGGGGTAGTGCGCATCGAGTCTGGCTACAAGCGCATTCCGCGACGTTATTGCTCGCGAGCGTGATGCGTGATGCCAAATGCACAAGGCATGTCGAAAGGTCTCTCGTGTCGTAGCCTTCCGAGGCGAGCGCTGTTTGGGCGCGAGGGTCTGCGAAATAGGTGGCGAGGCTTTTGGCTCGGTACACGTACACGAGTGCTCCGCAGGGCCGCCAGACCAAAACACTCAGGTGGATGCCGAGCGGGTCAAGCTCGCGATTGCACTGGGCGATAACGTCGAGCAGGCGTGCTCGGCGTTCTGCGATGGTTTCGGTTGTGGTCGAGCCGTTCCCGTGGGCGTAGGTGCCTGGATAGGTAAAGAGCGATGCCGGCTTGATGCCCGCGAGCGTGGGAGAGCAGTTGCGCACGACCGCTGCCTGAAACGTTGGGATGTCTATGGTTCGAGTCACGGCGCTCCTTACGGATCTAAACTGTTAGCCTAGGAAAACTTATACACGAAAGTAAGCCATGGTCAACAAAAAAGTTTGAAGAGGGAAACTAATTGACCGAACAGACATGATTTTGGGTTAAGATGGGGACACCCCATGGGGGTATCTAGATAGTGCTACTTGAAAGGGGAGCGCATGAGTGACTTGCTCAACCCTGCGAATCTCATCGTGCTGGCCGTCATTGCCGTTGGCATGTTTTTTGGACTGCGTCGCATTGCCGCTTCGACACACGGGAAGAGTTGCTGCAGCGATGGTACGAGCGGCAAGAAGGCCAAAAAGGTTGTTGTGGTGGATACCGATGCGTCACACTATCCCTATAGCGATGAGCTGCTCATCGGCGGCATGAGCTGTGACGGCTGCGCTCAGAACGTAGCCAATGCCCTCAATGCCCTGGATGGCGTGTGGGCAACGGTGACGTATGCGGACCACACGGCACGCGTGCGCTCTAAGCAGCCGGTTGATCGTGGTGTCCTCGAGACGGCCGTGAAAGACGCGGGCTACTACGTCATGACGCTGTAAGCGCCGCCCTGGATGCGCTTCCTTGGCTAGGCTCGTCCGCGCAGTTCGATGTCTTGGATGTCGTCGAAGTCGATGGCGATGTCTCGGAGCTTGAGGAGCTTGAAGGCGGGGAGCGCCTCGTCGAGGATGCCGGTGCGGCTGCGATAGCCGTATGTATCGTAATAGGTGACACGAACCAAGTCGCCACGTTTGAGACCCTCGAGCTTTTTAGAAAGTACGAGGGCTTTTTCTTCCGTGAGCTCACGTTTTGACTCGACGGTGATTTCTTGCTTGCGCACGAGTTCGTAGTATCCCGTGAGGGCGGCAAAGGGCATAAACTGCGCGGCACGGCCGGCGCGGACGGAGCCGTTGGCGGTGAGCTTGGGGTCGGCGGCGCGGCGCCTGCCCTCGGGGTCCGCCAGGCGCTCGAAGGCGGTCGGCGGGCGCACGGGCTGTTGTTTGGGTTTAGGCACGGTGTCCTCCAACTTGGTCGTTGCGTTCGCGCGCGGTGGCGCCGGCGGTAAAGCTTAATCCCTTGACGAGCGCGTTCTTGCCGTACTTGCCTTTCACGGCCAGGACGGCGCGCGCCAGGTCGCGCTCGCGCTTATCGGCCTCGATATCGCTGAACAGATCGATGGTGGTAAATTCCTCGGGCATGAGGTTGCCAAATCCAAGGTTGATGCGCTTGACCGGTCGTTTGGGATCGACAGTCTGCGCCCAGAGCTCATCAAAATAGCCCATGATCTTCTTAAACGAGTTAGTGCGCTCGGGCAGCTTGCGCGAGGCGTTGGAGTGCGCAAAGAGTGCGGCATAGCCACCACGCGGTTTGCCGCCATGCTCTCCCACAAAGATGCCATCGATTGCCTGCGCTTCGCGCACCAGGCGACGCCGTTCGTCATCGCGCTGGACGGGCTTGGGAGCACGGGGCGCGAGCTCGGGGCCGTCGGTCGCTGCGGGCTCGATGCCCGAGGTGCTCGAGCGCAGGTGTCCGCAGCCGTCTATATACTGCGCCGTGCCGCTGGCGTTGAGCCGGCGTATGTCGGCGCGCTCGCTCGCGTAGCCCACAAAGAGCGAGATGCTGTCGCAGACCACGTGCTTATCGACTAGATCCAACACGGCGTTGTCGACCATCTCGCGCAAGACGGTGTAGGCCTGCTCGTAGGCATAGCCCTTCGAGAGCACCTGTCCTGTGGTGGTCGAGGTCGCTTGCGGGCGATAGGCTTGGATATCGGCGATGGTTGTCGGCTCGCGCCCGAAGGCGTGGTCGATGAGATATTCGGCATTGACGCCGAGTTCGTCGTAGAGCAGGTTCTCGTCGAGTGCGGCGACGCCCATCAGGTCGTAGACGCCATACTTTTCGAGTCGGGCTGCCACACCGGGGCCGATGCCCCAGATGTCGGTGATGGGGCGGTGGGGCCAGATCTCTTTGCGAAAGGTTTCGTCGTCGAGTACGCCAATGCGGCTGGCTACGTGCTTGGCGGTGATGTCGAGCGCCACCTTGGCCTGGAATAGGTTGGGGCCGATACCGACCGTTGCCGTGATGCCGGTGCGCCCCAAGACCTCGTCGCGCAACATGCAGGCGAACCCTTCGGCATCGGTGTGATAAAGGTCCAGATAGGGCGTCACGTCGATAAAGCACTCATCGATGGAGTAGACGTGCACGTCCTGGGGGCTGACGTATTCCAGATAGACGCCGTAGATTTGCGCCGACACCTCCATGTAGTGCTGCATGCGCGGCACTGCTTTGATGTAGTCGATGCCGTCGGGAATCTCGAATAGACGGCAGCGGTTGTGTATCCCGAGGTCCTTCATGGTCTGCGTGATAGCGAGACAGATGGTCGTGCGTCCGCGCGATTCGTCGGCAACGACCAGGTTGGTGGTGAGCGGATCGAGCCCACGATCGACGCACTCGACGCTGGCATAAAACGTCTTGAGGTCGATGCAGATGTAGGTGTGCTGCTCGTGCTCCATCCGAGCCTCCCATCAAACACATGTTCTTATCGAATACCTGTTCGATAATACCTGCTCGACCGGACACCGTCAAAACCTGCCCCTTTTTGACGGGTATGGTCGTGCGGCTGCATCGGGTTTTTAACGCAGCCCTAAAGAGTGCGTAACAGCTCGGAAAAGCTCGCTTCGTAGCATGAGGCTAACGATTGATACCACCATAAAGCACGGAAGGGTTGTGGGGATAATGGTCAACTATGGGTTTGGTATGCCGACGCGCTTGGTTGCGGATGGGGATGTGGCTCGCTGGTGCGGGCGATTGGTTGCCCACTATGGCGGCACCAAGGCACTGGTCGTGCTGGGAGGCGACAAGCACACGCGTGATGAGCTCGTTTCGGCGGCGCTGGGCTCGGTTGATCGAGCTCTGCTCGAGCGCGTGCTTTTCCGCTGCGGCTCGGTTGAAGGCGACGGAGGAGACGAGCTGATCGACGAAGCCGTGGCCCTGGCGACCGACGAAGGCGTGGACTTTGTCTTGGCGATTGGCGATGCCGATACTGCCGGCTTTGCGCGCGAGCTCGCCCGTCGCATGGCGGCGCTCGATGTCGGCGAAGACGGTTTTGTCCCTTATGGATGTATCGTCTCGGAGGGCAAGGTGCCTGCCGTCGTGGGGGCCGGCGAGGTTCCCGTTTTTGCCATCATCGCGCCCGAACTGCTGGAGGGCATCGGGTCTCCTCTGCGTGAGTTGCTCGGTAGCGTCTGCGCTGCGGCCTAATATTTGGCATAAAGGGATAGGTTATTTTTGATTGGTAAAGCGTTTGACCTGCCAAATTAAACCTGTCCCTTTTTGGTCGGTTGCCGTTTGGGGGCCGATTGGCAACGCTCGCTGATTATAGTCTTGACCTGCGCTAGAATAGTGTCATCTGAATGTCCGGGCGCATGGAGGCGTGCGCCCGTATGCTGAGGAGGACTCTATGGCAACTGTTGCCGCACCTATCGATGCTACGTCGACTGCCGCTTGGAAGGCGCTCGAGGCCCATCAGGAGAAGCTCGAGGCCGAGGGTATCGACCTCAAGGCCTGGTTCGCCGCCGATGCCGAGCGCGTGAACAAGCTGAGCTTTGACGCCGGTGACCTGCACTTCGACCTGTCCAAGAACCTGGTGACCGATGAGACCGTCAAGCTGCTGTGCGATCTTGCCCGCGAGGTGAAGCTCGAGGAGCGCCGCGACGCCATGTTCTCCGGCGAGCACATCAACACCACCGAGGACCGCGCCGTCCTGCATACCGCGCTGCGCCGTCCGGCAAGCGAGAAGGGCCAGCTTATCGTCGACGGCCAGGATGTCGTCGCCGACGTGCACGAGGTCCTCGATCGCATGTATGCCTTCGCCGAGCGCGTGCGCTCCGGTGAGTGGAAGGGCGTTACCGGCAAGAAGATCGAGCACCTGGTGTCTATCGGCATCGGCGGCTCCGATCTGGGCCCGGTCATGGCTTACGAGGCCCTGCGTCCCTATGCCGACGCTGGTATCGATTGCCGCTATATCTCCAACATCGACCCCAACGACCAGGCCGAGAAGCTCAAGGGGCTGGATCCCGAGACCACGCTCGTGATCATCGTCTCCAAGACCTTCACCACGCTCGAGACCCTCACCAACGCCCGCGAGGTCAAGACCTGGATGCTCGAGCAGCTCAAGGCTCAGGGCGCCATCGATGGCTCCGATGAGCAGAACGCCGAGGCCGTGGCAAAGCACTTCGTCGCCGTTTCCACCGCGCTCGAAAAGGTCGAGGCCTTCGGTATCGACCCCGCCAACGCCTTCGGTTTTTGGAACTGGGTCGGCGGCCGCTATTCCGTCGACTCCGCCGTGGGTCTGTCGCTGATCGTCGTGCTCGGCCCCGAGCGCTTCCAGCAGTTCCTTGAGGGCTTCCACGCCATCGACGAGTACTTCTGCAACACCCCGCTCGAGAACAACGCCGTCGCGCTGATGGGCCTGCTCAACGTCTGGTACGTCAACTTCTTCGGTTCCAAGAGCCACGCCGTGCTGCCGTACTGCCAGTATCTGCACCGCTTCCCGGCCTACCTGCAACAGCTCACCATGGAGTCCAACGGCAAGCACGTCCGCTGGGACGGCAGCGCTGTGACCTCCGATACCGGTGAGATCTTCTGGGGCGAGCCCGGTACCAACGGTCAGCACGCCTTCTACCAGCTGCTGCACCAGGGCACCGTGGTGGTCCCGGCCGACTTTATCGCTTTCGCCAACACTGCCAACCCCGCAACCGACAGCGGCCAGGACGTCCACGAGCTGTTCCTGGGCAACTTCCTGGCCCAGACCAAGGCGCTCGCCTTTGGTAAGACGGCCGACGAGGTTCGTGCCGAGGGCACGCCCGAGCAGATCGTCCCGGCCCGCTGCTTTGAGGGCAACCGTCCGACGACCTCGATCTTCGGCGACACGCTGACCCCGTTCGCACTCGGCGAGCTCATCGCCCTGTACGAGCACATCACGTTTGTCGAGGGCACGGTCTGGGGCATCGACTCCTACGACCAGTGGGGCGTCGAGCTGGGCAAGCAGCTTGCCAAGCAGATCACCCCGGCCTTCCACGACGACGCCGCCAAGGCCGAGCAGGACGCTTCGACCCAGGCGCTCATCGAGTTCTACCGCGCGCATCGCAAGTAGTCGCTGCTGTTAACGCATCGCGCCTTATAGTCAGGGGCCCGTATCCTATCGGATGCGGGCCCCTTTGCTTTGCCGTGGTCCCGGGGCGCACGGCCTTTGTGGAACATCGCCGGGGCGCCGCGCGCTGCGAGAACCCTGCGCCTAGATCTCGGCCTCCGCATGGCCTCGCTGCGCCTCGGGCAGCTCCCCGTAGAGCGGATGGTCTTCGAGCCTAAAGCGCTCGACCTGTTCGGGAGTGCGACCGCGTACAAAGAGCCACGAGCGATCAATCGGCGTCGCCATGAGCGTGCTGGGCAGCGCGTCGGCGCGGTCGGAAAACACCCGGGCACTCTCGGGATCCTGGAACGCCAGCACCAGATGCGTGTCGCAGTTGCCCATGATGGAGCGTGCGCGTGCCTCGCCATAGAGCGCATCGAGCTGGTTGGTCGACTGCAGCAGCAGCGTTGCCCAGATGTTGCGGCTTCGGATAATCGAGAGCACGTTGTCGATCTGGGGGATCTGCAGATTTGCGAAGTCATCGAGCATAAAGCGCACGGGCACGGGCAGGCTGCCGTCGGGCTGCCTATCGGCCTCACGAATGAGGCCCATAAACGCCTGCGAAATAAAGAGGCCGGTCAGCGGATCGAGATTGCGGTCAATATCGCTCACGGTTACAAACAGGGCGCAGGGGGTGTGTCCCATGGAAGCGAAGTCCACCTGATGACACTCACGATAGAGCTGTGCCGCACCGTCGAATCCCAGACACATGACCTTTTCGGCAAGGATGCCGACGATGCTCGCGTGCATGCGCTCGGCATTTTGCGTAATGGCGTAGCGCCGCCATAGCGAGAGGGCATAGCTTTGGGGGTCGGTCGTGATCAGGTCGTCAAACAATCGACTCGTGGCACCGTCCTGCAGGTGCTCGATCAGCTTGATGACCGAGCTGATCGTCTGCTCGTCGGCGGGTAGCTGTTCGGTGACGTAGGCGATAAGACACGACAGCAGGTTTGCCGCCGCATGATCCCAAAAAGGCTGGTTGTTGTCCTCGATGGGGCAGATGGCCTTTGCCACCGAGAGGATGTCCTGCTGGTTGGGCCTGCCGTCCGCCTTGCGGCGAATGTGCCTCAGGGGGTTGTAGCCGCAGCGCTCGATGCCGGGCGCAGGGGCCGGGACGGTGTTGAGGTCGGCGAAGTTGAGACATTGCACGCGGTAACCGTGGGCTGCCAGCACGGGTCCCACTTCGCGACAGAGCGTGCCTTTGGTGTCGAGCACGATGTAGCTTGCGTTCATTTGCAGCAGGTTGGGCTTGAGGACGTTTCGGGTCTTGCCGGCTCCCGAGGGGCCGATCACAAGTGCGTTGTTGTTGAGTCCCGTTTGGCGGGTGTCGCAGGAAAGCGTTCGATCCTTGGCGAGGATGGTGGACGATGCGGACTCAGATGCGGCGAGGCGGCTGGCGAGGTTAGACATGGGCGACCTCCTTGGTGGTCGAGAGGATTTCGTGGGCAAAGCCGAGCTCGACGGCGCGCTCGGCCGAAAGGTAGGTGTCTTTTGCAGTGAGGGACTGGATGCGCTTGGGCGTGAGGCCGCTGCGGTCCGAGAGGATTTGCGTGAGGGTCTTGCGGGTCTGCATGAGACGCCGGCTGGTTTCCTGCAGCGCAAGTGCCGAGCCGCCTGCCCCCTGGGGGATCAGCGGGTCGTGAATCATGAGCTCTGCATGGGGCGCCATACGGCGATCGTCGCCGCCCATAAAGATCACGGCGCCCATGGACGCGGCGAATTCCAGGCAGACGGTGCGGATGGGGCACGATGCGAGGCGCATGGCGTCATAGATCGCAAGACCCGATCGCACGCTTCCGCCGACGCTGGCGACAAATATGGTGATGGGGCGGCTGGGGTCGGTGGCATCGAGCAGGCGGATCTGCTGGCATAGGTCGTGGGCCATCGGGGTTTCGATGTTTCCCATGACGGAGAGCTCGCGACGGGCGAGCATCTCATCGTAAATGCTGGTGAGCGTGATACCTCGGGCGGATTCACGCATGGTGAGGGGGCTGATGATGGGGGAATGATTGGTGTCCATGAGGACTCCTTTCTGTTGGTTGTGTTGTGGAATAGGATTGTTGCCCGCGGAGGGGCTGGCGGGCTACAGGGTTCGTCCGAGCCTGAGATCGAGCTCGGTTGTGGGGCAGGCTGCCTGTTCGTGCGGCTCGCAAGCGCCAAGGACTCCAAAGCGATGGAGCGTTGCGACGGGCGTGGTGTAGGCGAGCCGCAGCTGATGCTCGACAGGGGCACATCCGTCATTTTTGTAATGAGCCGCGTAGTACTGCGCGATGCTGGCGTTCATCTCGCTGCCATTGCGATGGCGCTCAAACTGGCGTCTGCAGGTTTCGATGATCTTTGCTACCGACTTGGGTGCCGTCGCGGGAACAAGGGCGAGATAGCCCTCAAATAGCTCGTTGATGCTCAGAAGGCACAGCAGGTCGATCAGCGTCCTTATGGCTGCTCCCTCGGCGGAAAAGTGCGCGGTCATGCGGTTATATCGGTTGCGGTCGACGATGGCCGCATGGGGTCTTGGAGTTTTCTGCCCCGTGGTCCCGGGCTTTTGCCGCGCCTGTGTATTGAGCTCGACGTTGCAGCGCTTGAGGCCGTCCAACGGAAGGAACAGTGCGGTGCGCAGGGTGTTCCGCTTACTTTCGAGTTCATGACGCTCGTCGGGTTCCCATTCGAGCTTGAGTTTCGTGTCGAGCGCCGTAAGCATATGGGCTAGGCAGCCTACGGTAAGAACGTACGAATCGTTGTCGCGTTTTGGGGCATAGGGGTCTGTCAGCTTGCGAATGTCGGGGTCGCCCATGATCTTTGTGCAGCGCTTCAGCAGTTGAGGGTGGTCGGCCAAGATCGTCGCGAGCGGTAGCGACGCGTAGTTCTTTATGGTCGCGGCGGCAAAGGCGGCGTCATATTCGTTTGCATATGCTCGCTCAATGCGGGCATCCAGAATGCTTTTCTTATCGCCGTCTTCAGCGTGGTGGTTTGTCATAGCTTCTCCAATCGGTTGATGTTCGTGCTGTTTGTTGATGTGTTGGTTGTCGTGAGTGATGTGCTTGCCGTGGGTGATGTGCTGACGTTGGGGTGCTATGCGGTTTTCAATGAGCCCGTGAGGCAGTTGCTGCAGGGGCGGGATGGAACGGCCCATGCAAGGCGGAAGGCATCGTGCTCAAAATCGAGACAGCAATGCCCTGGGTGCCTCACATGTGGCAGTTACCTCATTAAGTTGTCATTGCGTTTGGGGTTGTACTTTGCCGATCTTCCTTCTCTTACACGCTGAAAACTGAAACTTCATATGCTCGATCTACTTAAAACCGCAACGGCGGTCTTTTATCAACTTATATGTCGGAACGTGTCTTTGCAAGTACTTTTTTGCGTTTGTTTCAAATGGGGTGGTTTTGCAACCGTCACGCGCCACGCTATGCGAACGTGCCCCGGCTCGGATAAGATGGTGCGATCGAGTTCTACCGCGCTCACTGCAAGTAGTCTTTGTTGCTGAGATAGGTCACGGCCGAAAGGGGCCCGTATCCCAACAGATACGGGCCCCTTGCTATTTAAATGGGCATGAGGGTGTATTGAGGGGGGATGTCTTGCTGTCGGCATCCGCGTGCGGTGCCATTCGCTGTCCGTAAATTATACGTTTACGGCTAATTTCATACCACTTGTCGGAATGCGGACGCTGTCCTTGCATGCCGGGCGTACATTGAACGTGGTTTTTCGCGTGAAGCCACGAATCGGTTGCCAGCCCTGAACAAGGAGGCCCAGCATGACGCTTGCCAAACCCATCAATAAATACATCGACTATATCGATGCCCCCGAGGACACGTTTGAGCAGTATGTCGAGAAGGCGTTAAAGTACAACTTTCGCTGCGTATTTGCGAACCTGCAGGAGTACGAGACGGGCCGCGCCATGCTCGAGGGCTCTGACATCATCCTTGCCGGCGCTATCGACTTTCCCCAGGGCACTATGACGCTTGAGGAGAAGCTTGCGAGGTTTGAGGAATACGCTGCGTGTGGCTTTACCGAGATTGACTACGTTTTGAATCAGGGGTCGATCGAGAACCGCGATTTTGATGCCATCGAGCGCGAGATGACTACCATTGCTGATTTTTGTCGCGCGCATGGCATCACTGACAAGGTAATCGTCGAGATGTGCAAGCTGGACGGCGACGACGCCGCCAAGCGCCGTGTATGCGAGATCGCGCTGGAGGCCAAGCCGGGATTCCTTAAGACATCGACCGGCAGAAGCTTTGGCGGTGCTAAGCTCGAGGACGTGCGGCTGATGCACGAGGTGCTCGGCGATGCCGTGGCAATCAAGGCGGCGGGCGGTATCCATAATTACGAAGAGGCTTGCGCATTCATCGAGGCCGGCGCCAGCGCGTTAGGTGCATCGGCGGGCATCGCGATCGTCGAGGGCGCACCGACGGATGAGCGTCGCTAGCAGACGTATTTGACCTGAGCGATAAAGCTTCACGACCACACGCCGTTCATGTTCGAGACAATATGACTTTTTGCCCGTTGTAAACGGAGTCGCGATGGGTGTTCTGTATGATGGCTCAGACAAGGTTGTTCAATGACAGGGAGGCATATATGGCAATCAAAGCCATCGCGATGGATATCGACGGTACGCTCACCAACGATCAGAAAGTGATTAGCCCGCGTACGCGCGAGAAGCTGCTCGCGGCGCAGGAGTCGGGCATTAAGCTCATCTTGGCTTCGGGCCGTCCCGCATGGGGGTTGCACGCCTTGGCGCAGGAGCTCGACCTTCAAAACCATGACGGTCTGCTAGTTGCCTTTAATGGCGCGCACGTGGTCGACGCTCAGACCGATGAGGTCCTTTTTGACCAGGCCATGCCGGCTGACGAACTGCACCGTCTGATTGATCATCTGCAAAACTATGACGTGATCCCTATGATTTCGCTCGGTCGCGATTTGCACGTCGAGGACTCGTACCGCTGCATGATTACGCTGCCGGACGGTTCGCAGAAAAACATCGTCAAATACGAGCGCGATGCGTGCGATCTTAAGATTCGCGAGGTCGAGAGCTTGCATGAGGTCGTGGACACTTATCCCGTGGACAAGCTGCTGACGGCGGGTGATCCGACCTACCTGCAGGCGCATTACGAGGAGATGTATGCGCCCTTTACCCAGACGCTTTCGGGCATGTTTACGGCCGACTGGTACTTTGAGTACACGGCGCCCGGTATCGACAAAGCCCGTGCGCTCGAGGGTGCCCTGCCCAAGCTCGGTATCGATGCCAGCGAGGTCGTCTCGTTTGGCGACGGCCAGAACGACAAGTCCATGATTGAGTGGGCCGGCACCGGTGTTGCCATGGGCAACGCCGTCGATGAGGTTAAGGCTGTAGCCCAGATGGTGACCGCCGATAACAACGAAGATGGCATTGCGGTGGCGCTGGATAAGCTGCTGGGTTAGAATCGCCGATAATGCATGGTTTGGGCGCCTGCTTGCAGGCGCCCTTTTGTTAGGGAGGGTGCCGTGTCCGCATTTCCGTTCGACGCCGTTATCTTTGACATGGACGGCGTCATTGTCGATACCGAGTATTACTACCTGGGCGAGACTGCCGCGTTTGCCAAGGAGCTTGGGCTTAATCTGACTCAAGAGGAGTTGAATGGGCAGGTCGGTACCTCGCATCAGTTCTTCCTGCATATGCTGGTCGATTGGTTTGAGCGCGCCGGTAAGGGGCACTTCACTGGCGAGGAAGCGTTGGCCCGTTGGGACGAGTGGGCGCATGAGCGTCCGCGCGACTATCAGGCTTTGATTAACCCAGGCGCCGTGGATACGATTCGAGAGCTGCCGCGCCGTGGCGTTCGCGTGGCGCTTGCCAGCTCGTCTCCCATGGTTAGCATCGAGGAAGTGCTCAACGCATGCGGGCTGTCGGATGCCTTTGAGTATGTGGTGAGCGGCGAGCAGTTTAAGGAGAGTAAACCCGAGCCCGACATCTACCTGCATGCGCTAGACCTGCTGGGGCTGCCCGCGAATCGCTGCTGCTGCGTTGAGGATTCCGTTCCGGGCATTACCGCGGGTAAGCGAGCCGGCCTGACGGTTATTGCCAAGCGCGAGGAGCGCTTTGGCTTTAGCCAGGATGCCGCGGACAAGATTATCGACCAGCTGCCGGAGCTGCTGGAACTCGCGTAGATTCTGGGCGGTACTGCTGTCACAACAGTGGTTCCGTTGGCATAAGAGAGAGGCGGCGTCATGGCATTTAACGTGAGCGCACTGGGGTTTGGCGACAACGTCGTCGACTGCTACGAGCATATCCACACAATGTATCCGGGTGGCAATGCGGTGAACTTTGCCGTGTATGCCAAGAAGTGCGGCGCCGCGCGCTCCGCGTATATGGGCATCTTTGGTAATGACGCTGCTGCTGAGCATGTGATTGCGAGTCTTGAGGATGAGGACGTTGAGCTTGCCAAGTGCAAGCAGCTCATCGGCGAGAACGGTGCGGCACGCGTGACCGTCGTTAACGGCGACCGTGTTTTCCTTGGCTCCAATGAGGGCGGCATCCGTGGTGATGCGCGCTATGTGCTCGATCGCTTTGACCTTGCGTACGTGAAGCAGTTCGACGTAGTCCACTCGGGCAACTATTGCTTTACCGAGCGTGAACTTCCCAAGTTGAAGGCCGCGGGCATCACGGTTTCGTTTGACTTCTCGGACGATTCGACCGACGAGTACTACGAGCAGATTGCTCCCTACGTTGACTTCGCGTTCTTTAGCGCGGCAGACGCCGCGAGTGAGGATGAGATTCGCGAGCGTCTGGCATGGGTGAGGAGCCTAGGTCCGCGTTTCGTATCGGCAACGGCTGGCGCTGAGGGCTGCATTGCCTATGATGGCGATCGTTATTACCGCCAACTGGCTAAGCCGGTAACGGATATGAAGGACACCATGGGTGCGGGCGACTCATTCCTGACTTCGTTCCTGATGTGTTATCTCGATTCCGTCAAGCGTGGCGAGGATGGTGCCGAGGCCATCGAGCGTGCACTCGACTTTGCGGCGGGGTTTGCTTCGACCGTATGCGGCATGGAAGGCTCCTGGGGCCATGGAGTGCCGATTTCCGAATAGGTGAGCAGTCCCGGGGAGTCGAATTGTCGCCCCCCGGGACTCCATGGACAAATAATGCTAAATATGAGTACTGTCACTAATTTAGTAACAGCGAAATTAAGCTATTGAGGGCCTAGTTGGGTGTCTGCGAGTGATTAAAACCTGCTAAAAATGACTTTAACCACCTTAAAGTGCCTTGATAATGGATAGCTGTACATTATCAAGGCACTATTTTGCCGTAAAATAATGTGACTGGATTTGCAACAGTACTCATATTTGGCATTTTTTGCCCACCGGGGCTAGCGAAGGTCAAAAACAGAGTGCGCATTTGCTAAAACTGCCGACTCGATGCACTCTGCGTCGCGGTTTTTGAGTGAGACGATGCGTTCTGAGGTCCATGTGAGCGATCTGATAAGCGACTGTGCGCTTGTTTCGGTGTTTGCCTCCGCCGGCGCATCGGTCTCGAGCAGTAAACGATCGAGTGGGATCTGTCGGGCGTATTCGCGACCGCGCTTGGTGGCGAGCATCCGCTCGTTCACGGAAAAATAACAGCCCGCATTACGCGCGCGGACGAGTTCGTCCGAAGTACCGCTAAACCAGTGGAAGATGATAGCGGGGGAGTCGGGGTTTGGGATGAGTAGTCCATGCGATTCGAGGACGTCCAGTACGGCTCCTGCCGAACGAACGTCGTGAATTGATATCACACGCCCGGTAAGAGGATGTTGCGCGAGAGCCTCGCAGAGCCGGTCAAGTGCCTGTGTTTGCAGCGGCTCGCTTCCGGCAAAGCGCGCAGAAAAGTCGAGTCCCACCTCGCCGATGTAGCGCTCTTGGGCTGCAACTTCGCAAAGCAGATTGATTTCGGCAGGACCGCAGCGACCGTCGGCAAGCCACCAGGGGTGAAGCCCAATGCCGGCGATGATGCTTGGTTGGCGATGGGCGCGCTCGTTTGCGGCCGAAAAGTCACGTGGATCGACGCCGCAATCAAATAGGCCCAAGCCCAGTGCCGTCGCCTCATCGGCAACGGCGTCCGGGTGAGCCATCAAATCAAGATGGCAGTGTGCATCAAATAACCGGGGCTCCATCTCGGCGCACTCCGCTAGTCCAGGCGTTGGCCGTCGGCGCGCACACGCTCGGTGCCGCGTCCACTGATCTGGCGGATAACCTCGCCGGCAATCATCTGACCCATGATGGGCGGCATAAAACTAGCGGTACCCAACTCGGTACGCTCGTGGATGTTGGACGGGTCGCGGGGTTGGGTCTTAACCGATTCCTCGCAGCTAAACAGCACGTGCAGACTCTTGATTCCGCGCTTCTTACATTCTTTGCGCATGATGCGGCTCATGGGGTCACGTACCGTATCGAAAATGTCGGCAAAGCGGAGGCACTCGGGATGGAGCTTGTTGGCCCCGCCCATGGAGCTAACCAAACGAATGTCGTGGTCCTGAGCATATTTGGCAATGGTGAGCTTGGCCGAGATGGTGTCGATGGCGTCGACGACGTAGTCGAGCTTGCCGTCCGTCTGCTCCAAAACGCTCGCGAAGAACTCGTCGATGTTGTCGCTCAGCAGGTATTCGGTGCGTTTGATAACGGTGGCGGTGGGATTGATGTCGTGGATCATGGCTTCCATAACATCGACCTTGCGCTTGCCGATGGTGCTGTGAAAGGCGATAGCCTGGCGATTGATATTGCTGGGCGCGACGATGTCCTTGTCCAGAATGACGAAATGACCAATGCCGCCGCGGGCGAGTGCCTCGCAGCAGTTGGAGCCCACGCCTCCGCAGCCGAGCACCAACACCGTAGCATCGGCGAGCTTATCGAGTGCCTCGCGGCCCATGATGATCTCGAGCTTGGTGTCGCGTGTCTCGACGAGAGCGGCAGCGGTTTCGGTCATAGACATCCTCCGATGGGGAAGCGAATCGTGTTTTAGCTATCGCCATTATAGGTGTTATCGCGATTCCATTTGAGCCCTTGGGCTTGTTGAAATGGGATCGGGGTTCGCATAAGATTGAAGCAGATGGCACCCGTTGCAGCGGGTTGGCCAACTCCAAAACACGTTTGTAGCGTGAGAAGTGGCCGTCTTCGCATTACGCGGAGGCGGCTATTTTTTTTTGAGTACAAGATTAGATAGTTAGACAAACATCTAAATATCGAGTATAGTGTGCGCGTTATGAGAGATGATGAGAGGAGGTCTTATGCCGGGAGAGGGTTTTAAGGCGCTTGCCGATCCAACGCGACGGCGCATTTTGGAGTTGCTGCGCGAGGGCAATTGCACGGCGGGGGAGCTTGCCGAGCATTTCGATATCAGTAAGCCGTCGCTGAGCCATCACTTGGCGACGCTCAAAAACGCCGGGTTGGTGACCGACGAGCGCCATGGCCAAAACATCGTATACAGCTTAAACACCACCGTCATGCAGGATTTGATTGGCTGGTTTATGGGCTTTACAAACACGGAAGGTGATAAGGATGAATAACGAAAACAAGGGCATTCACCCCACGGGGGTATCGTCGCGCGTGTGGATTGCGCTGGTCGCTCTGTGCGTCGCCAATGTCGTAGCGCATCTCATGGTGATGCCGAGCTTGCCTGCGCAGATTCCCACGCACTGGGGCGCGAACGGCGCCGTCGACGGTTGGGGTCCTAGCTGGATGGCCTCCGCGCTCGGCGTGCTGCCTCTGGCGCTTCTCGCAATGTTCTGCGTGGTGCCGCGCATCGACCCCAAAGGTGAGGCATATCGAACCTCGGGCAAGTTCTACCAGGGCTTCGTAATCGCCTTCACCTTGTTCATGTGCGCCATAAGCTGGCTGGGAGAGCTTACGGTCTGGGGCGTGGTGCCGGCGGTCGGTTCGGTTAACGTGCTGATTTCCGGTGTTGTCGGTTTGCTGTTCATCGGCGTAGGCAACTACTTGCCGCGTGTGAAGCAGAACTATACGCTCGGTATCAAGACACCCTGGGCGCTTGCCGATCCCGAGAACTGGCGCCGTACGCAGCGTTTTGGCGGCGCCTGCTTTATGGTGCTGGGTATTGGCCTGATTGTGATGGGCGTGGCAGGCAGCGTGCTTTCGAGTGAAGTCGTCGCCGCGGTGATTGCGGTTCTGGCGTTTGGTTCGGTTGGAGCCGTCTACCTCTACTCGTATCTGTTGTGGCGCAAATCGCAGCGAGCCGCTCGTTAAGGTTGCGGAAAACTAGCGTACGCAGTTCATAGTATGTTCCGGGGGACTTTTCCCAGGTAGTATTAGGGGGTGTGGGCAACCATGCCCCTTTTTCGTTACGTTTCAGAGCTGGTTCCCTCATTTTGTTTCCATTAAAGCGAAACAAAAAAAGGGAAACAGCAGGTAGAAAGGATAAAAAAGGCAAATGGCAGAGTTTATCTACCAGATGTATCAGGCTCGCAAGGCCCATGGCGACAAGGTAATCCTTGACGACGTGACCCTGAGCTTCTACCCCGGTGCCAAGATCGGCGTCGTGGGTCCCAACGGCATGGGCAAGTCGACCCTGCTCAAGATCATGGCCGGCATCGAGGAGGTCTCCAACGGCGATGCCAGGCTCACCCCCGGCTACACCGTGGGCATCCTGCAGCAGGAGCCGCCGCTCGACGACGACAAGACCGTCATCGAGAACGTGCGCATGGCATTTGGCGACATGATCGCCAAGGTCGATCGCTTCAATAAGATCGGCGAGGAGATGTGCGACCCGGATTGCGACATGGACGCCCTCATGGCCGAGATGGGAAAGCTCCAGGACGAGATCGACGCCGCCGACGGCTGGGATATCGATTCCAAGCTCGGCCAGGCCATGGACGCCCTGCAGCTGCCCGATTCCGACATGCCGGTCAACGTGCTTTCCGGCGGCGAGCGCCGCCGCGTGGCCCTGTGCAAGCTGCTGCTCGAGGCTCCCGACCTGCTGCTGCTCGACGAGCCCACGAACCACCTGGACGCTGAGTCGATCCTGTGGCTCGAGCACTTCCTGCACAACTACCAGGGCGCGGTGCTTGCCGTCACGCACGATCGCTACTTCCTGGATAACGTTGCCGAGTGGATCTGCGAGGTCGACCGCGGTCACCTTTATCCCTACAAGGGCAACTACTCCACGTATCTGGAGACCAAGGCCGCCCGTATCGAGGCGCAGGGCAACCGCGATGCCAAGCTCGCCAAGCGCATGGAGGCCGAGCTCGAGTGGGTACGCTCCAGCCCTAAGGCCCGTCAGGCCAAGAACAAGGCCCGTCTGGCTCGCTATGAGGAGATGGAGGCCGAGGCCCGCGCAAGCCAGAAGCTCGACTGGACCGACATCCGCATTCCCGTCGGACCGCGTCTGGGCAACAAGGTTCTCGAGGCCCATCACCTGCACAAGGAATTCGACGGTCGCGTGCTCATCGACGACCTTTCGTTCACCCTGCCGCGCAACGGCATCGTGGGCGTCATCGGCCCCAACGGTGTGGGCAAGACCACGCTGTTCAAGACCATCGTGGGCCTGGAGCCGCTGACTTCGGGCGAGCTCGAGGTGGGCGAGACCGTCAAGATTTCTTACGTCGACCAGAACCGTTCCGGCATCGACCCCGATAAGAACCTGTGGGAGGTCGTCTCGGATGGTCTGGACCACATGATGGTCGGCGAGACCGAGGTCCCCAGCCGCGCGTACGTGGCGAGCTTTGGCTTTAAGGGCCAGGACCAGCAGAAGCGCGCTGGCGTACTATCCGGTGGCGAGCGCAACCGTCTGAACTTGGCACTCACGCTCAAGCAGGGCGGCAACCTGCTGCTGCTCGACGAGCCCACGAACGACCTCGACGTCGAG
>URIA01000012.1 GCA_900547765.1 uncultured Collinsella sp.
GGATCCTTCATCACGGCCTCCATGCGGTCGTTATCCGTGACGAAGTAAGCGGAGACGTAGCCCTTGTCGAACTGCATGCCCTCGACGGTGTCGATGGTGATGTCGAACGTCTGGGAATCCTCGACGGTGATGACGCCGTCCTTGCCCACGACCTCCATGGCCTCGGCGATCTTCTCGCCGACCTCGGGGTCACCGGCGGAGATGGTACCGACGGAAGCAATCTGCTCCTTGGTCTCGACCGGCTTGGCCTGCTTCTTCATCTCGGCGACGGCGGCGTTGACGGCCTTGTCGATGCCGCGACGGATGGCCAGCGGGTTGGCGCCAGCGGCGACGTTGCGCAGACCGTCGTTGACGATGGCTTGAGCGAGCAGGGTTGCGGTGGTGGTGCCGTCACCCACGGTGTCGTTGGTCTTGGTGGCGACCTCCTTCACCAGCTGAGCACCCATGTTCTCGATGTTGTCCTCGAGCTCAATCTCCTTGGCGACAGAAACGCCGTCGTTGGTGATGGTCGGAGCACCGAACGTGCGCTGCAGTGCAACGTAGCGACCCTTGGGGCCCATGGTGACGGTAACGGCGTCGGCCAGAGTGTTGACACCCTTGGCGAGCTTAGCGCGGGCATCGGTGTTGAACGTAATGTTCTTTGCCATGGTAGGTAATCCTCCAAAAGAAATGTGACTCGCGTCGCCGCTTCCGAGTCCTATGCGGCGGGCGCGTTCAAAGACGAATCAGAGATTCTGACGAGACTAGGCCTCGACGACAGCGTAGATGTCGTCGGCGCGCATCAGCAGATACTTCTCGCCGTCGACCTTGACCTCGTTGCCACCGAACTTACCGTAGATGACAACGTCACCGACCTTGACGTCCATGGGGATGCGCTCACCCTTGTCGTTGACCTTGCCGGCACCAACGGCAACGATGGTGCCGCGCTGCGGCTTCTCCTGGGCGTTGCTGGCGATATACAGACCAGAAGCGGTCTTCTGCTCGGCCTCGTCGGGCTTGACCAGAACACGATCTGCAAGCGGCTTCAAAGACGACATGCTTGTCTCCTCCTTTTTGGGCCGCGTGGTTATGCCACGCGAATTAACCCTTTTTGTTTGCGTACGCGTTGAATGGTACCCACGAATGGCGGGTTATACAACACGGAGTCAAAAAATCTTATTTTTTGGCACTTAGATTTTCTGAATGCCGGGGGATAACCTAACGGTGGCTCCCGGGGCGGACCGGAGGGCATGTAGTTTGCTGCTCTACAGTCCTGCGCAAGACGGAAAGCACATTAAGTGCTTTCCTTTGCGTGCGGAACTCGCGACAAACTTCATGCCCTCCGGTCCGCCCAGGGAGCCAGGTTAACTAATTCGGGCCCGGCATTCAGAAAAGTCAGTGCAGCAAAATGGCGATGCAGATGGTGCGAACAAGAAAGGGGCACGTTGCTGAAACGCGCCCCTTATGGGTGGGGTATGGGGCTAGCGCTCGTAGATTAAGTTGCCTGCCAGGTAGGTGGCTTGGACTTTGGTGGCTTGGAGTTCTTGGGGGTCGATGGTGAGCGGGTTTTGGTCCAGGACTACCAGGTCGGCGTATTTGCCGGGCTCTAGGCTGCCGAGGTTTTGCTCGTCGCCCGCTGCGTACGCGCTGCCAAGCGTGTAGCTGCGCAGGGCCGTTGCCGCGTCGATACGCTCGCTCGGCAGCCAGCCGCCCTCGGGCCAGTGGCTGCGGGGATCTTGGCGTGTGATAGCCGTGTAGAGCACGTTCATGCTGGTAACGGCCGTGATGGGGCTGTCGGTACCGAAAGCTTGACGGATACCGCGCTGCTGATAAGTTGCGAACGGCCACATGATGCGGCTGCGTTCCAGGCCCAGGTCGCGCTCCGGGCCACCCGGGTCGAGCGTGATGTGGCAAGGCTGGCTCGAGGCAATGACGTTGAGCTTGCGCAGACGATCGATGTCCTGAGGCAGCAGATTCTCCAGGTGCTCAAGCGTATTGTGGCCGTGCTGGGGCAAGCCGTAGAGCTCTGCCGCCTCCTCAAAGATATCGAGTGCGGCATGGATGGCACCGTCGCCGATAACGTGGATGCGCACGGTATGGTCACGCTCGGCTGCCGCCAAAACCAACTTGCGCATACGCTCGACAGGGACCGTCAGGCGGCCCTGGTCGCCCGGGAAGCGCGGGTTGGTATAGGGCTCAGTGAGGTATGCGGTATGCTCGCTCGACACGCCGTCGAAGAACTGTTTAAAGCCTGGCGCCGAGAGCAGCGCGTTGTTCGCGTAGCGGGTCTGGAGTTCTTCCAAGCGCGACTGGTCATCCAGCAGCGTGGGAAACAGATGGGCGCGGATGCCCAGCTTGCCGGAGGCCTGCAGCTTGTCGTAAACATCGTCGCGAATAAAGTCGCAGCCCGGCATGGGCATGAGCGACATATCGCAGATTGAGGTGATGCCTTGCTCGGCCATACGCTTCATCTGGTCGGCGTAAGCGCTCGCGATGCGGTCCTCGCCCAGCCACTCCAGGCAGCGCGGCAGCAGCTGCATAGCAGCCGCCTCGTGGGCGATACCCGTAAGCTCGCCATTTGCATCTTTGTCGTAACTGCCACCCGCCGGAGGCTCGCTGTCGCGCGTAACGCCAAGCGCCTCGAGTGCGCGGCTGTTGAGCCACAGCGTGTGCCCGTCGCCCGAGTACATAACGCAGGGACGATCGGGAAATGCCGCATCGAGGGAGGCCTTGGTAGGGTGCTCGGGCGGATCCCAGCGGTAATCGCGCCAACCCTGGGTCACGACCCAGGCGTCATCTGGCAAGCCTTTGGAAAACTCGAGCGCATGCTGCACCAATGCTGCCTCGGACGTGCCCATATCCATGAGCATGTACGGCGAGGAGCCAACCGAAGTATGGAAGAAATGCAGGTGCGCATCGTGGAAACCGGGGCAGACAAACTGCTCGCCGTAGTCGATAACCGGCGTGGCGGCAGGAGCGGCGGCAATCACATCATCGAGCGTACCGACTGCGACGATACGGTCGCCTGCAATGGCAATCGCCAGCTCGCGGGCGGTATCGATACCGTCTTGCGTGGTAAAGACGTTCTTGGAGCGGATAATCCGATCGATATGTTGCATGGGCATCCCCATCTCTGGCAGGAAATTCAACACCCCCGAGTGTACTCCCCCGCTCCAGCTACAAAACGCCAAGCGGCAAACGGCACCTTTGCCAGGCCAAGTGGCAGGTGGCATACTGGAATGAGCTTGTACGATTTTGCAAAACCAGCAAGGAGCAAATCGACCATGACGAAGACCAAGGCACAGCAGATTATGGCGGCAACCGAGGTTCGCGCGGCAGACGACGTCACCGCGGCTATCCAGGATATCGCCGCCGAGTTTGAGCCCTACATCATTAAGCAGCGCCGCCACTTCCATAAGCACCCGGAGTTGAGCCTTGCCGAGGAGCGCACGACTTCCGACATCGCCAACCAGCTCGACGCCATGAATATCCCCTACGAGCGTCCCCTTAAGACGGGCCTGGTGGCGACCCTTCGCGGCACCGCGCCCGACGCCTACCGCGAGGACGGCACGCCGCGCCGCCGCATCCTACTGCGCGCGGATATCGACGCCCTGCCCGTCACCGAGCAGACCGGCGAGGATTTCGCCAGCGTCAACGAGGGCTGCATGCACGCCTGCGGCCACGACTGCCACATCGCCATGATGCTCGGCACGCTGCAGATCCTGCGCCATATGACCGACGACATCCACGGCGAAGTCCGCATCGTCTTCCAGCCCAGTGAGGAAAACGGCCAGGGCGCCAAACTCATGATCGGCACGGGCGTGCTCGACGGCGTCGATGGCGCCTACGCCGCGCACATCTGGAGTGAGGTCGACGCCGGCACCGTGAGCTGCGAGCCCGGACCGCGCATGGCCAATACCGACTGGTTCCGCATCGACGTCCGCGGCACCTCGTGCCACGGCGCCATGCCCCAGCGCGGTCACGACGCCGTTATGGTTGCCGCCGAGATCGTCAACGCTCTGCAGACCATCGTTTCGCGCGAGATCAGTCCCTACGAGCCGGCCGTCATTACCGTCGGCGAGCTGCACGGCGGCACCGCGCGCAACGTTATCGCCGGCACGGCCTACCTCGCCGGCACGGTGCGCACCTACGGAGATTCGACCCACGAGGAAATGCCGGAGCTCATGCGCCGCATCGTGGAGCATACCGCGGCCGCCTTGGGCGCCGAGGCAGAGCTCACCGACTACACCATCGCCAATTACAAGGTCGAAAACGATGCCGCCTCGAGCGAGCGCTGCCGCCAGGCAGTAATCAAATGCCTGGGCCCCACCGGCCAAGGCCATTATCGCGGCACACTCTCGGGTGAGGATTTTTCGGAGTACCTGCGCCGCGTACCGGGCGTGCTCGCCTTTGTTGGCACGCGCAACCCCCAGATTGGCGCCACGTACGCCCAACATTCTTGCTTCTACAAGATTGACGAGTCGGTACTGGCCAAGGGCTCCATGGTGGCCGCCCAATATGCCATCGACTTTTTGGCCGAGCCCACACAAGAAGAGCTCGACGGCCCCACGATTGCCGCGGTCGCCGAGACCAATCCCGACCTGGCAGCCAAACTGCGCTCTGCCAAGGCCACGGCCGCCGAGGCCCGCGACGCCATGCACGATGCCCGCACCGCCCGACACGCCGCAATCAAGGGCATCCACGACGCTCGCGCCGCCGCCCGCCGCGAGGAGAAGCACGACGAGTAGTCGATCCACGACCATCTCGCAGTCATAGCCGCATCGCGATATCAAAGCGGGGGCGGACGCTTCGGCACGTCCGCCCCCGCTTATTTGTCAAGCGCTATTTCTACCGTTTCTACCCCGTCCCCAAATGGCAGGTGGCAGGGTTACTCGTCCTGCGGGTCCTCGTCGGAGCTTGGCGCAGGCTCGGGCTCAGGTGCAGGCTCGGGCTCCGGTTCCGGCATGGGCGCGGGCTCGGGCTCAGGCACGGGCGCGGGCTCGGGCTCAGGCTCAGGCACGGGCTCGGGCTCGGGCTCGGGCGCAGGCGCCGGCGCCGCAGCGGAATCGGATACGGGCGCTGCGTCGGCGCTAAAACCAGCCGGAGCAGACTTCTTCTCAAACGGCAGCACAAAAGTCAGGACGTCGTCCTTGTCCTCGTCGGCCCACTCGCTTGCGTAGCGCGCAACCCAATAGCCAACGGCACGGTGCTTGAGCATCTTGCCAAAGACCGTGAGGAATACCGTGACAAACGCCGTCAGCACCAAGAACAATACGAGCGTGATGCCACCGCCGGTAACAAGCGCCTCAATAGCCGTAGGACGGTAGTAGTAGCTATACATACCGACAGAGGCAATGGTGCCAAAGACGAACGTCAGGATCCAGGTGACAACGTTGGCGACCAGGCCCGTCAAAAACTCGGGAAGGAACGAAGCGCAGAACAGTTTGGTCTTGTTGTGCTTAAAGGCGGCCCAGACCTTATCGAGCGAAAACGCGCTCTCGACACGACCGGTCACCGCAAAGTGCATCACGGCAATGTCGGCGAACATCTTAAAGAAGACCCCCAAGACCGCCGTGGCAATCATAGCCAGGACAAGCAGGCCAAGCGAGCCGAACAGCGCTGCCTCGAGTGCATAAGAGCCGTAATACGAATACGAGCCCGCGGCGCCAATTACCACGCTCTCCACCAGCGAAAGCACTACACCGATAACGGGAATGGCAGCGATAACCTCGAGCACGACCGAGATAACGCTCGAAAAGACTCCGAGGCCAAACGACGTGGAACGCATCAGCGGACGATCCATGCCGTCATCGATCTTAAGCGACAGATCGCGACCCCACTCGATGCCAAAGCCGGAACCGCACACGCTCGCAATGCAAGCTGCCAAAAAGCCGATGGCAGCCGCAATGCCGCCAATAACGGGAATAAACAACACGAGCACCGACACAACGCAAATCAGCGCCGGCAAAAACGCGATTTGGCATACACGCTGAAGCACGCCCGGGGTCTTGGTCATATCCTGGAACGCCTGAACCACACAGCCCTTTGGCGCATTCGCCACGGGCGGTTGCGGAACAAACTGCTGGGGCTGAGGCTGTCCCTGGGGAGCGGGGCCAGCGGCACCGGCATTAGGAGCACCACACACGCCGCAGAACTTGTCGTTATCGCCCATAGGGGCGCCACACTGCGAGCAGAACATCGAAATCATCCCTTCGTATCTTGAGCGAATCACCTGGATCGCAAACGATGTCTTTGACATCATTATCACCCAATGTGAGTTCAAATACTCAAAGATGACCGATTTGCAAGGTACACGGCGCCAGCAGGCGGTTCGTTGAATACGTCCGCGTTAGTTCGTTCCGCGGAAACCCTTGCCGACGATCTCGGAGCTGTCGACAATCGTGATAAAGGCACCCGGATCGATCTCGCGCGCGTAGCGACGCAGTTGCACGGCCTCGCGACGACTCAGCACGCTCATAATCACCGTCACGCACTTGCCCGAGAAAGCACCGTAGCCGCGGCTGATAGTCGCCGTACGGTTGAGATGCTTGACGATAAACTCCTCGACCTTAAGGGGCTCGGAACAAATGACCGTGCAGACTTTGCGCAGGTGAATGCTCTCGATGGCCTTGTCGACCACAAGCGTCTTGGCAAACAGGCCGAGCACGCAGTACAGACCGACGCGCGGACCGTACAAGAAGGCCGCGATGGTCACGATGCCGATATCGACCAACAGCAGCGCACGGCCGATCTCAAGCGTGGTGCGGCGTTTGAGAATCATGGCGAGGATGTCCGTGCCGCCCGTCGAGGCACCAATATCAAAGACGATGGCGCTGCCGAGCGCCGGCAGAATCACGGCAAAGCACAGGTCGAGCCACATATCGCCCGTCATCGAGACATCGGTCGGAATAAAGAGTTCAAAAAGCGAAACATAGGCGGACAGCGCAAACGAGGCGAAGACGCTCCACAGGATTGCCTTGCGCTCCAAAAAGATAAAGCCCAAAACGACGAGAACCGCGTTAATAATCCACATAAAGACGCCGACGGGCAGGGTCGGGAACAGCGTGGACAGAATGACCGACACGCCCGAGGTGCCGCCAAAAGCAAAGTGATTAGGGGTTTTAAACGCAACGATGGCGAAGGCCGTAAGAATCAGGCCCATATTGAGCTCGGCAAAAAAGCGCGGAAAGCCCGGCTCCTGGCTGCGCTTTTGACCGGCACGCTCGCCGCGCTCGATATCGGTGCGATCAACCACGCGCTCCATCGGCACCACGGGAGGACGATGCATCTCCTCGGCAGCACGCGATGCCGCCTCTGCCGCGGCGGCCTCAATCGCCCATGCCTTGCTTTCTGTTTCGTGCTCGTCGGGCATTACGGCAACTCCTCGTTAACAATTTGGAAACAATGCGCCCATTAGGGTAACGCGGAACGCGACGATTGCAACCCCTAGTTAGACGAGCGGTATGCCTACATCGGGGGGCATACAAATAACGGCCGGCCACGCTTTTGCTTGCGCGGTCGGCCGTTTAACGTTTTCGCAGATAAAACCTGCCAAAACAAACCTGTCCCTTTTTGGAAGGTTACTCGTGCTGGCTGGTGCGGTGCTCGTACTCCTCGGGGGTGATGACGTCCTCGATGCGCAGGTTGACGCCCGCCACCTCAAGGCCGGTCATCGCGGCAAGGCGCTCGGTGACACGCGCCTTGACATCGTCAAAGATCGCGGGCGCATAGGCGCCGTACTCGATAATGACGGAGATGTTGACGACCACGCGATTGTCATCGGTGACCTCGACCGTCACGCCCTTGGTCAGATTCTCGGCACCAAACTGCTCCTGCACAAAATGCATGAGGTTACCCTTCATGCCCAGAACGTGCGGAACCTCGCGGGTGGCCATGGCAACGATCTTCTCGATCACGCCGTTGGAATAGGTCAGCGAGTCCTCGGACTCGTCCGTTTCCTCATCATCCTCGTCCGCATCATCGGCGGGCTCGGCCTCGACGAGCGCCTCGTCCTCGAGCGTTACGTCCTCGGCCTCGGCGACGACCGCCTCGTTCTCCTCGAGCTCGGTATCGGCCACATCGACCTTCGTATTAAAAGCCATGGTTCCTCCTTATGCCTGCCGCAGATGCGACAGTCGAATACATATTAGCGGCCGCTAAACAGACGGCCGAAGAAGTTGACGATCCCGTTTTCGCCGTCGCGAATTTGGCCGATCACAGCGCCGATCAGCACGAAGAATGCGATGACGAGCGTGTCCCACAGGCCGAGTGTGAGCACCAACACGGCGAGGATAAAGCCAGCGACGGCACCGAGCGTGGTGTTGGGATGACGCACAGCATAGCTCCAGATGGCAGCGCCCGTACCCTTGATGAGACCCATAGCCTCGTCAAAATCCACGGCTGCCGCGTCTTGTAACTCGGTTGCCTCTGCTTTGGAATCAAAAGGTTCGCTCGCCGGTGTGGCGCTCTGGTCAATCGTCAGGCGCGGCGTACGAGCGGTCTTATCTTGATTGGTATCACTCACCGGAAACCTCCACGGTCTGGACGGTAGTCTTGGACGGCAAAAAACGGACGCGCGTGGTCGTACCCGGCGTGCCGAGCATGGTGTCGCAAGCTTCCTCGATGCGCTGCTGCATCGCGGTAGCCAGAGATGCCACGTCCTTATCGTCAAGCGCGATAGCCTCGACCTTAAAACGGACGTGCGAATCGTCGGAACCTTGGACGCGGGCCTCGACATGCTCGATCATCACGCGATCGTCGCGCTCGGCAGCAGCCCTGGCGCACGAAGAAAGCGCCGCGAGCGTAACCTCGATATTGCGCTCCCCCGCCGGATGCACGCAGGACGGCTCGCGACGAGCAAACATCAGGCGGAAGAAGCTTACCAGCACGCCGATCGCCACAACTCCGCCGCATGCCGTCACGACAATGCGCGGCATGGGGTCGCGCATCAGCAGCATAAAGCGATACGTATACGGCCCCCAAAACTGGCAGACGAGCGTACCCAGCGCCACGATGGCGGCGGCAAGATACACAATCGCTAGGGCTCGTTTGAGTACGCGCACGTGGCGCTCCCTTCAAATCTCGGCTCTCGAAATGCAAAACGGTTCGCATCATTATAAAAGAGCCGGGTCCGGTGCTCTACGCACGCGGATCCGGCTCATCTATTCCACGAGGCTTGCATGCTCGCTTCATTATGCCCAGATATGCACGGCTTAACCCGTGCGGGCGCTACTCCTCCTCGAGGGCAGCGATGACCTCGTCGGTCATGTCCATGGTGCTGTAAACATCCTGGACGTCGTCGAGCTCCTCAAGACGGTCGATGAGGCGCTGAACCTTCTTGGCGTCGGCGCCGGAGACCTCGGTCGGGGTGGTCGGGACCATGGTGGTCTCGGAGCCCTTGACCTGGACGCCCTGCTCCTCGAGCGCCTTGGAGACAGCCATGACCTCGTTGGCAGTAGTCCAGACGATCCACTCCTCGCCGGCGTCCTCGTAGTCCTCGCCACCGGCCTCGGCGATGGCCATCATGAACTCATCCTCGTCACCGGCAGCACCGTTGGCGATCATGGTCTCCTTCTTGGCGTTCTCGTCCAGGATCTCCTTGGCGACGACAATCTGGCCCTTACGCTCAAACTGGAAGGCGACGGAGCCGGAGGTGCCCAGGTTGCCACCAGCGTGGGAGAAGGCGGAACGGACATCAGCGGCGGTACGGTTGCGGTTGTCGGTCAGGCAGTCGACGTAGACGGCGACACCGGCGGGACCGTAGCCCTCGTACACGATGTTCTCGTAGACGGCGGCGTCAGCACCCGAACCAAAAGCCTTGTCGATAGCGGACTTGATCTTGTCCTTAGGCATGGACTGAGCCTTGGCCTTGGCAACGGCAGCGGCGAGGCTGGCGTTGTTCTCGGGCAGCGGGTCACCGCCGAGACGGGCAGCAACGGTGATGTTGCGGCTGAGCTTGGAGAAGAGGGCGGAACGCTTGGCGTCCTGCGCGCCCTTACGATGCTTGGTTGTGGCCCACTTAGAGTGTCCGGACATACGTGTCTCCTATCGGTTTCGACCTAAAGCCCAGCGCAGATGCTCGGGCAATATAAACAAACGTCGTTATGATATACCTACTGGCCTGCGAGATAAACCCCAAAATGAAGGCGTCGTGATGATGGCCCCTTTGGTGCAAAGAAACCTGACCCCAATGCACCAAGTTAGGACCAGAGGAAGTCGCTGCGGGTGACGGTGGCGCCGATGGCGAAGGGCATGCAGGCGATGACCGGATACAGGTAGCGCATGTAAGTCGAGCCGTTGCACGGGCCAATCAGGCACACGGCGAGCACGCCCAACAGCGGCACCCAGATCGCCAGCGCACGCCATGAATGACGACGCAGCAGGTAGACCACCACGGCGATCATGATCCACACATAGGTGGCCGAGCTCATGGTGAGCGAGATAAACGGGACGCGTTGTACTGCCACGCGATACAGGTTGATCAGGTGGTCGCACCAGCGCACAACCTTGCTATCGACCGGATGGAAGTCGAAGTACTTAAGGTTATCGGGCTTCGCCATAATCTCGGCACTGCGCGCCGTGCTGTAGACCCACGCATCGCGGGCACTCGGATAAAAGTAGCCGTAGTAGTTATTGATGAGCGCCGAGATATAGCACTCGGGATCCTTTTTGAACATCTGGGCCCACACCTCAAAATAGGCCTTGATGTCCTCCTGCGAGGCGTACTCGTTAAAGCAGTTCTTGACGGCATCGGACTTGTCGGGGTTGTAGCGGCGGCCCAGGTTCTCGTACTTGAGCACGCGATCGATCACGGCGCGCTCCTCATCGGTCACCAAACCGTCGCAGGGTGCCTCCACAATGGTGCCGTCCTCCTTAACCGTAGGGTTGACGCCCGAGTTGAGGCCGTCGTGCTTTTGGACGAAACGAGCCGTCTGTTGGAACGGAATCGAGAGGATTTCGCGCTTGGAACCAGGCGTGATGTCGTGCGCCGGCATAAAGACCTTGGTGAAGTACATATTAGAGGCAAGGCAGAGCGCGAGCACCGCGAGGACGCCAACCCAGCGGAAGCGCGGCGTGGCGCATGAGACCGCGGTGCCCGTCTGCTTAGCCGCACGACGAGCGACATGTACATCCCATGCGCAAAACGCCGCCGCAATCACGCAGGCCGCCAACGGAAAGACCAGGCCTCCATTGCGCAAAAACGTGGAACCCATGGCAGCCAGCGCAAGCAACAGCCAGTCGTGGCGCGCAAAGAGCACGGGGGCTTTCTCGCCCGCTCGCTCGACATTGGCATCACGACGGGGCAAGCCACATGCCACGAGCTTGACGGTCTGTACCAACAGCACCAAAAACGCGTCGGCAAAGAGCACGTCTTTGGTAAGCAGGGCCGCGTAGTTGGAGAACATGGGCATAAACACAAAGAACAGCAGGATCGCACCGCGGACCGGCAGACTCACGCCCAGCTTGCGCAGCGACGAGATGGAATAGGCCATGCAGGCAGCCGTGATGACAAATTGAACGCAGGTATAGATGATGAGGCCCGCGTTAGCGCTGTTGAACAGCGAAAGCCCCAGTTGAACGCACGAGCCGATAATGGCCGTGTGCACTACGGGATGATGCCCGTTGAGCAGCACGTTGGGGTTGAGTAGGCGCAGGTAGTCGCTCGTGCCGTTGGGATAGTTGAACCACTGGCGAATCTGTGCGCCGGTGTCCCCCATAAAAAGGCCGGGCAGCGAAGCGATGAGCGTGGGCGCCCAGGCGATCATGAGCACCAGGAAGGGCCCGGCAAAGGGATGGACCGAGAGCACGGCGTGAGTCACACGCCATACGCGGCCAAAGTGCGCTTCGGAAAACGGGATGCGTCGGGAGCTCAGCCAATCTAGACACTCAAAGGCAAGGTAGAAGGCAACGACCGCCAAGAGCATCCAGCCCGCGCCGCCAATCCAGGCGCAGATGATGCGGGCCTTGTCGCCAAGAACAATCTCGGCCGAGTCGGTGAGGTCGTAGCTGCGGCCGAACACCATGCAGATGGCGAAAAACAGCGACGGCAGAATAATCGATGGGCGCCAGGTGTCGCCACGGCCAAAGAACACGTAGCGAAACGGCAGCGTGAGCAGGCAGGCAAGCGCAAGCAGCATGACCGCGTCGGTATGGCCGGCAAACGAGAGGAGCACCTCGTAGCACACGTACAGCATGCCCGAGGCTTTGGGGTCAATCGCCAAGACTGCGTTGCTCGACACCGGGGCGGGATCGATGGAAAACGCCGTGGTCGCCAACAGCGCGAGCAGAAATGCGATGAGCGTCTGCTTGGCGGGGTAGCGCTTAAACCAGACGATGCGGGCAGCGTCGCGCGCAGCCGTTGTGGAGAGATCGGAATCCTTCACAGTCCAAAGAGCCTTTCTAGAAACCTGCCAAAAAGGGACAGGTTTATTTTGGCAGGTTTTATCTGGGGAAACGTTACGGTTCTGTCATCGTTGCCCAGCAAACCACCACAAAGGTGCCTGTCCCCTTTGTGGTGGTTTTGGTGGTTAGGCGTCGAGGTAGATGCGCTGGGGGCGATTGCGGTGTCGGGCGAAGATGATGAGCGCCAGACCGGCGATCACGAGCGGCAAACTCAGCAGCTGACCCATGGTGATGACGCCGCCCAGCAGATAGCCCAGCTGGGCATCGGGCACGCGCGCAAACTCAATGAGGAAGCGGACGACGCCGTATCCCATCACGAACACGCCCATAAACGTACCCTGGGGCAGCAGCGGCTTTTTGCGGCTGAGCACCTGCAGGATGCAGAAGAGCACAATGCCCTCAAGAAATGCCTCGTAGAGTTGGGAGGGGTGACGCGGCATATCGCCCGCAGCCCCGCCAAAGACCACGCCCCATGGCAGATCGGTCGGCTTGCCCCACAGCTCGCCGTTGACAAAGTTGGCACAACGGCCCAGACACAAGGCCAGCGGCGCGCCGATGACGGCAAGGTCTGCCAGAGTCCATGCGTCGAGCTTATACATGCGGCACACGATGATGCCGCCGATAATGCCGCCGACCAGGCCACCGTGGAAGCTCATGCCGCCTTCGTTGGTGGCAAAGATCTCGAGCGGATGTGCCCAGTAGTAGCCGTCGCCGTAAAAGATGACGTAGAACAGGCGCGCACCGATAATGAGGCCAAAGACCACACCGACCACGACGCTCGTCAGGTCGTCAATCGTGATGTTAAAGCCCCAGCGACGCTGCGTGCGATACATGACGACCGCCGTGAGCAGAGCTCCGACCACATAGGCCAGACCATACCAGTAAATCGTGATGGGGCCCGCCGAGATCGCGACAGGATCAAGCATATGGTAGAAGTCGTTGAGCATGTCGACCCTCCTACTCCCTACATACAAATGCGGCCGCGGGCCTTGCGCTCGCAGCCGCATATTTGGGCGTAACGTCTATGCGGAGTATGCCGTCCGCAGCTTTCGCATCTTAAAACGGCGCGTACTCGTCGTACAGGTCGTCGGTCTCGCCGGAGGCATTGACCTGCTCGACACGGGTAACGCCGGGCACATGCTCCTTGAGGATACGCTCGATACCCATGGACAGGGTCAGTGCGCTCATAGGGCAGCCGGCGCAAGCGCCCTGCAGCTCCAGTTTGACGACGCCCTCGTCGTCAACGCCCACATACTCCATATCGCCGCCGTCGGCCTGCAGGTTGGGGCGAATCTCTTCAAGAACCTTCTTAAGCAGCTCTTCGTTAACAGCCACAGGGGCTCCTTTCTCACAATTACGCGGGCGCGCCCGCGGACAGAAGCTATGTTACTACAGCCGTGTACCCGCTCACGAGCCGTCCATGCGCGCAGACGCGACTTTCACGAGTAGTCAATTTGGGACGGGGCTCTTTTGGCTGCCTTTTGTTGCCAGCTGGCGTTGCCACGCGCTACTGCTGAGCCTGCCCCTCGGTGCCGATGTGAACATCGACGATAACCTGGCGGTAGCTAATGCCGCAGGAGTCGAGGATGCGGCGGCTGATGCGTCCGTCATCGGTGTCGGCGTACTTGTTGTCCAGGTAGACAACCTCGCCCACGCCCACCTGCGCCAGGATCTTGGCGCAGTCGTGGCACGGGAACAGCGTGACGTAGACCGTGGAACCCTCAAGATCTTTGAGCGAGCCACGGTAGTTGAGCACGGCGTTGGCCTCGGCATGCACCACGTAGTTGTGCTTGTCCTGCAACGGGTCGTCGCTCGTGCCCCACGGGAAAAAGTCGTCGTTGAGCGCCGAAGGTGTACCGTTGTAGCCCACCGAAAGGATACGGTGGTTGGTGCTGGCGATGCACGCACCCACCTGCGTGTTGGGGTCCTTGCTGCGGCGCTGTGCGGCGATGGCCACGCTCATAAAGAACTCGTCCCAGCTAATGACGTCCAGGCGCTTGCCTGACGAAGTTTGATGAAGATCGTCCGACATGGCAGACACCTCCGTAATCGCAATAGTTTGACCCATTGTAGCAGGTGAAAGGTGGGGGCGTTTGTCCCACCGGCGCCCTCACTTTTACACGCGGCGGGGCTTTTGGTTGATGCGGTAGAGCTCGGCCAGTCCTCGCAACGTCAGCGCGTCGTCTACCGTCAGGCTGTGGCCGACCAGCGACGCGAGCGCCTCGGCATCGTCGCCGGTAATGACGATGGGCACGTCGCCCTCCCCCGCGGCCTTGGTCGCGCGCATCTCGGCGAGCACCATGTCGAGCATGCCGTCGATGCGGGCCACCTCGCCCAGAACCACGCCCGAACGCATGGCCTCGCGCGTGTTACGGCCGATTACATGCGTGGGTGCCGAGGGCTCGACCTGCGGCAGGCGTGCCGCAGCAGCCGAGAGCGAGCGGGCGCCGAGCGCCAGACCCGGCGCGATGACGCCGCCGACAAAGGTACCGCGCGCGTCGATGACCTCGATATTGGTCGTGGTACCCAAGTCGATCACGATGCAGGGAGAGCCGTAGACGGCGCGTGCCGCCACGGCGTCGGCGATGCGGTCGGGACCGATCTCTGCTGGATCGTCGTAGCGCACGGGCATACCGGTCTTGAGACCCGGCCCCACGGTGAGCACGCGCCCCGTGCAAGTACGAGAAAGCGCCGCCTTCCACGGGCGCTCGAGCGCCGGGACCACGCAGCTCAGCACAGCAGCCGTGGGCACAAGCGCGCCCGGCATGCCCGCATCGGCTGCCAGTGCACCCATGACCTGCGCGAGCCTCATGCGCGCCTCGTCGGCTGTGATGCTCGACGGCGTGGTGATCTCGCACGTCGCGAGCGGGCATTCCCGTGCCGCGGCCGAATCCTCGGCAAACAGGCCAAAGCGAATGAACGTGTTGCCCACGTCGACCGTCAATATATATGCACACCCATTAAGCATCGTCGGCGCTCCTTTCGTCTGTCCAGCAGTATATCGCCTACCTAAACCAGTCATCCCAAAATGACTAGCTTGCGGCTATACTGGTGCGCGGTCGTGCGCGAGCTCACGCGGCGGCCCTTGGTAACCCGACTTCCCGCGCCGTATCCGTAGCGGCGCTTGCGGGGGAAGCGGATATACGCAAAGGAGTTCTATATGAGCAATCCCTCGAACCGCGCCTCGATGCGCGGGCAACTCACGCTGCGCGGCGTCGTCATCGGCGTCCTTGGCTGCGTGATTATCACGGCAAGCTCGGCCTACACGGCGCTCAAGATGGGCGCACTCCCCTGGCCGATCATCTTCGCTGCCGTCATCTCGCTGTTCTTCCTTAAACTCATGGGCAACGCCAGCCTCAACGAGGCAAACGTCACCCACACCATCATGTCCGCGGGCGCCATGGTCGCCGGCGGTCTGGCGTTTACCATCCCGGGCGCCTGGATGCTGGGCTATGCCGACCAGATTAGCTGGCTCGACATGTTTGTCGTGGCACTCGCCGGCACTATCCTGGGCCTGCTGGCCACCGCACTCATCCACCGTCACTTTATCGTGGACGCCGCGCTTGAGTTCCCCACCGGCAACGCCGCAGCTCAGACCTTGCGCGCGACCGAGGCTGGCGGCAAAACCGGCAAGCAGCTCTTTGGTTCCATGGCCATCGCAGGCATCTATAGCGTGCTGCGCGACGCCCTGGGCGTGGTGCCCAGCATGCTGTGCACGCTCAATATCCCCGGCGTGACCTTTGCCATCTACAACTCGCCCATGCTGCTCTCCGTCGGCTTCCTCGTGGGCTTCGCCCCGGTCGCTTTCTGGTTTGCCGGCGCCCTGCTGGGCAACTTTGGCATCATCGTAGGCGGCACCGCTGCCGGTCTGTTCGACGTTGTGACTGCGCAGGGCATCGTCAAGTCCCTGGGTATGGGCCTTATGATGGGCTTTGGCGTCGCCGTCGTCCTTAAGGACATCCTGCCGCAGGTCGCCGGCATCGTCCGTGGCCTTGCCGCCGACAGCTCCACCGACACCGACGAGCAGTCGCTCATCTCGGGCTCCCTTAAGCTCGACGCCGGCATCATCGGCCTGGGCGCTGCCGCCATCGCCGTGATCATCGCCATCGTGCTTGACCTTGGTCCCGTTCCGGCCGTCATCGTGACGCTGTTCACCTTTGTCACCACCATCATGAGTGCACAGAGCTGCGGCCAGACGGGCATCGACCCCATGGAGATCTTTGGCCTCATCGTTATGCTCATCGTCGCTGCCTTCGCACAGATCGCTCAGGTCAAGCTGTTCTTTATCGCCGGCATCGTGGCCGTAGCGTGCGGCCTTGCGGGCGACGTCATGAACGACTTTAAGGCCGGTGCCGTGCTGGGCACCAACCCGCGCGCACAGTGGGTCGGCCAGGCCATCGGCGGCATCGTGGGCGCCCTGGTCGCCGCCGCCGTCATGGTCGCGCTCGTCACCGCCTATGGTCCGGACGCCTTTGGTCCCGACAAGAGCTTTGTGGCCGCGCAGGCAAGTGTGGTCGCCACCATGGTCTCGGGCATCCCGAGCGTACCGTGGTTCGCAGGCGGCTTTATCGCCGGCATCGTCATGTACTGGCTCGGCATTCCGGCCATGATGATCGGCCTGGGCGTGTACCTGCCGTTCTACATGTCACTCACGGCCTTCTTGGGCTCCTGCGTCAAACTCGCCTACGACAAGTGGTCCGCCCACCGCGACGCCACCGCTGGTCTTTCTGACGAGGAGAGAGCTGCCAAGGACGCCGCCTTCCAGGAACAGGGTCTGGTCGTTGCCAGCGGCCTTCTCGGCGGCGAGTCCATCGTCGGCGTTATCCTGGCGTTTGTCTCCGTGGGTCTGAGCCTGCTGGGCTAAGTCGAGCAGCTGCTCGACAGCAACCATATTGCCTACGATTTGCCCGGTCGGTAGCTTTCCAGGCTACCGACCGGGCTTTTTGATACCAACGCAAAGAAAGGCCGGCGCGCTGCATTTAACAGCGCGCCGGCCTTATCGTTTGGCTAACGAGACGGTCCCGCTATGAATTGAAGTTCGTTGCAGAAACTACGCTCGAAACGCTACATCTGCTTGCGACGACGATCGCTCAGCGTCACGCCCGCAGCCACGAGCGTAATACCGCCGATAACGAAGACCTCGCCCGCAAGCGCAGAGTCATCACCGGTCTGGGCGAGCGCGGCAGGCGCGGCCTGTTTCTTGGCAACGGGGGCCTTTGCAGCAGCCTGCGCAACCTGAGGCTTGGCCTGCGGCTCAGCCTTGGGATGATACTTGTCGTACTCGGCCTGCGCGGCAGCCAGGTCATCCTTGGCATCGCCAAGCTCGGCAAGCGCGGCGGCATAGGCGTCGTTGGCATCGGACAGCTTGGTATCGGCATCGCTCAGAGCAGCCTTGAGGCCAGCGGCGGCATCGACGGCGGCCTTATAGCGAGCGTAGGCGGCGTTCAGCTTGACCAGCTTCTCGTTGCCCGTCGTGCCCGCGGCAAGGGATGCCTTGTGGTCGACAGCCTCAAGATCGGCCTTGAGTGCCTCGTCGTTGGCAAGCTCGGCCTTGGCCTTGACGATCTCGAAGTTCGCATCGACGACGGCTTCGTTGGCGGCCTCGAGCTGCTTCTGGGCATCGGCGACACTGGCCACGGCAGCGTCATAGGCGGCCTTGGCGTCGTCGACCGCCTTCTGGGCACCGGCGAAGCGCTCGAAGGCCTTGTTTGCGCCGGCCAGCTCGTCCTCGGCGGCCTTGGCCTTCGCCTGTGCGTCGGACAGGGTCTGCGTCTTGGCGGCAACTGCCTGCTTGGCGCCCGAAAGAGCGGTCGCGGCGTGCACATCTGCGGCCTGAGCCTTGTCAACGCCAGCCTGGGCAGTGTCGTCGGCCTTCTTGGCATCGTTAAGCGTGCCCTGCTTGTTCGCAAGATCCGTCTTGGCGGCATCGCACTTGGCGGCAAGGTCCTTGACCGAAGCGGTAGCGTTGTCATACGCCTCGTTGGCCTGATCGGACTTTACCTTGGCGGCGTCGCGGGCGCTGCGAGCCTTCGCCTTGTGAGCAGCGGCATCGGCCGCCTTCGTCTTGTTGTCAGCAAGCGTGGCGTTAGCCTTATCGAGAGCTGCCTGGGCAGTAGCGGCCTTGCTCTTGGCGGTATCGAGGTTCTGCTTGAGGGACTCGATGTCGATTCCGCCGAGCGCGTCCTTCGCGGCGTCGTATGCCGTCTTCGCGGCGGCGGTGCCTGACTTGGACTTCTCGTACTCGCCCTTGGCGGTGTTCACGTTCGTGTCTGCCGCGGTATAGGCGTCATGCGCCGCATCCTGCTTATTTACTGCTGCGAAATAAGCTTCCTTAGTAGTACCGAAGGTCTTCTGCGCTTCCGCCAGCTTATTCTGGAGCTGCTTCAGCTGCTCCTTCTGCTCCTGCGTGCCGCCTGCATTGTAGGCGGAATCGATGTAATCGTTGAGGAGCTTCTTGAACTCGGAGACAGTGAAATCAGCCTGAGTGTCATCATCGCTGTAATCGAAGATGGTTACCTCGGAATCGGTATTCTTGCCGCTACCGGTCGCGATGCCGATGGCCCTCGTAGAGGCATCGATAATGTTGAGATAGTGCCCGCACTCATGGTAGATGCTGTTGTAGTTCTGATAGATGTAATAGGACTCATATCGATATTTGCCGAGTTTATCGCCATACTGCTCTACATACTTGTCGAAAATCTCCTTTTCCTGAGTATAGAGACCGGTATATGGCCAGCCGAGAGTATCCTCGGTCTCGCCGCCGGTATATGCGCCGCCTCCGCCGGCAAGGTTTTCACCGTTGTCGAAGTAGCAGTTCGAGTGTCCCCAGATGTTCGATGAATATGATGTATTAAGGGCGGCTGCCGCAGTCATGCGGAGGCTGACGCTAAGCTCCGACTGACCGTTCGCCTTGCGGAGGTTGTTCTGGGTGTCGAGGTAGGTCAGGGCGTTGCGCATCTGCTCCAGGGAAAGCGGATTGGTGTCGCGAGACATGTCCTGATCGACGTAGCTGTCATACCACTCGGCTTTGTCGTCAGCGCCGGTGAGTGTAGCCATTGCGTCCTTGGCGTTCGATTTCTGCATAGCTGTGAAATCGCTGCTGTTGCTGATGTAGGCCATAAAGCCGAGCATGCCCTTATTGATGACTTCCTGGTCAACGGTCATGTTGGACTTGAGGTCAGCAATCTGCTGCTCAAGAGCCTCAACCTGGGCATTAGCAGCGTCATAAGCCTTTTCCGCGGCGTTCGAAGCGGCGCAGGCTGCCTCCCACTCGCTGCGCTTCTGCTTGCGAACTTCGACAAGCTTATCGTACGCGGTCTTCTTGTCTGCTTCGGTCTGCTGCGCCTTCTCGTATGCGGCCTTGGCGGCGTCGCGCTCGCTGGCGGCGTCCTTGTACTCCTTGTTTGCCGCATCGTATGCAGACTGGGCAGATGCCACGGCAGCGTTGGCGGCGTTGGCCTTCTCCTGCGCGGCGGTGGCGGTATTCTGGGCCGCCTGCAGGTTCGCCTGGGCGGTAGCGTCGGCATCCGTCGCGGCATTGAGCTCCGCCTGCGCGGTCTTAAGCTCACCAGCGGCGGCCTTCTCGGCGGCCTCAAGCGCACTCAGGTCAACACCCGTACCCGAGACGGCAGCATCGAGCGCGGCCTGCGCCTGGTTGAACTTCTGCTGGGCGTTATCGCGCGCGGTGGTTGCGGCTGCGAGAGCAGCAGCAGTCTCCTGCTTCTTGGCCTGGGCAGTCGTCAAAGCTGCCTCGGTATTCTGCTTTTCCTGCTGGGCGCTGGCCTCGGCAGCCTTGGCCTGGTCCAGATTGTCCTGTGCAGTAGTAACGGCCTTATTGGCGTCATCGAGCTTTGCCTGCGCGTCCTCGACGGCCTTCTTGGCGGCCTCGTACTCGTCCATACCCATGGCCTCGAGCTTGGCCTGGGCATCGTCGAGGGCCTTCTTGGCCTCATCCTGCTTTGCCTTGGCGTCCTTGAGCGCCTGGGTCTTATCCTCGACACTCTTGTTGGCTTGATCGAGCTGATCGTTCAGGTCGCCCAGCTTCTTCTGCTGCTGCTCGGTCTTTTCGACGGCGGCTTTGAGCTCGTCAATCTTCTCCTGGAGCGCGGCGATTTCTGCTGCGTTCTGCTCGATTTCGTTGTCGCTCACAGCCTGCGAGGCCTGATTCTTTTGCTGCTGCGCCTGCTTTTGAGACTGGCCCGCCGCATCGGCGTTCTTCTGGGCGGCATCGTAGGCGGCCTGAGCGTCCTTGAGCTGCTTTGCCGACTCCTCGGCCAGCTGGGCAGCCGTCTTTACGACCGCTTGGTTACCGGCGGCAACGGTGTTCTCTACAGAACTACCCCCCCCCTGAACAGAATCGCCGTTATCGGTTGACGGTGCGGCGATTGCCGCCAGCGGCGACATGAGCGGCTGAGCGATGAGGCCCGCCGTCAAAACGGTTGCGACGGCGCGGTTAGCAACGCCCTTGACGTTGACAGTCTTGGCCCGAGGCCCAAAGTGTTGTGGACTGTAGTTTGCCATGGCTTTCTCCCTTTGACACGGATGTATCCATACGCTTCAAAATGTAGGAGCTGATTTTTGAATTCTGTTGCGCAACATTGGTCACCGGCGGATTTTTTGAAATTCGCGCTCTCGTGCTTCACAATTTCGTCACATATGTAGGAGCTGGCGCATCATATTCTTGCGGGATCGAATTGAGCCTGTGATTTGCATTTGCTCCCGCGTCATCCGCCCTATCGGATTCCGCATCCAACAGACACCCCGCCCGCCACGGTGTAGAGTTAGGACAACGGGCGCGTTGCGCGGACCGCGCTGGAACGAGGTGGACATGGAACTCGACAAACAACAGATTAAGCGACTGCGTGAACGCCATCACCGGCGCCATGGCATCCGCCCTGCCCATAGTGAGGCTGCCGAACAGGCTGGTCGCTTTTTAAAGCGCGCGTTCAACATTCGCGAGGGACGCGCGCCCTATCACGTGATCCGCAAGCGTTTTGTAAACGGGGAACGCCTGACCGGCTCTCACCTGTGCATCCTCATCATTGCCATGTTAATCGCGAGCATCGGCCTCGATATCGACTCGGATATCGCCATCGTGGGTGCCATGCTCATCTGCCCGCTCATGGGATCGGTCCTTGCCATGGCATATGGCATCGCCACGCTCGACCGTGAGATTACCGTCGAAGCCATCGCCAGCCTTGCGCTGCAAATGGCCTTTTGCCTGGTCACCTCCACGTTGTACTTTAAGCTCTCGCCCCTTGGCGCCACCACAGCCGCCATTATCGACAACTCGACGCCCACCGTGTGGGACCTCGCTGTCGCGCTCGCCGGCGGCTTTGCGGGCGGCCTAGGCAACTCACGCGACCAGGAGCCCGCAACGCTCATCGCCGGTGTGGCCGTGGCAACCGCGCTGATGCCGCCCCTGTGCGCAGCAGGCTACGGCATCGCCATCGCAAGCGGGTCGCTGTTTCTCTCGGCGCTCTACGAGTTTGGCATCAACGTGGTCTTTATCGCGCTGGCTGCCGAAGCCGTGCTGCTTCTTTTGCGCGTGCCGCTCAAGCGCGACCTCAACGGCGACGGCATTGTGACCGCTGAGGAAGACGCCGAGGTCGACGAGCTGTCGCGCAAGGTGCGCCGCCGCATCATTGTGGGCACGGTGATTTTTGCCATCCCCTGCATTGTTATGACGGCGGGTTCCATTGGCTCGGCGCAGGCCGGCGTGCAGGACGGCTACGGCGTCACCGAAACCACGCGCGAGCTTGCGGCGGTGCTGCCAGGCTTTAAGGATTACACCGTCGCCGTCGAGACCTCGGCTACCGAAGGAGAGGAGGAGGGTATTGTCGAGCGCGAGATAGTCGCCCACGTGACGACAAGCGAGGCGCTCGGGGCACACGACCGTCACGTCGCCCGCAAGCTCATCGACCTCAACGTGCCCGAACTCGATCGCGTGGAGTTCGATGTGAAGTGATGCAGAGCGCGGGATGAATGCTCGCACGGACGCAAGTTACGACGAGGCGCAGGTGCGATACGGACACGAGCAAATAGCGGGGTGCAGTTCACACCCGCGCCCCGCTCGCTTTTTTATTGCCGTGAATCAGACGTCCGCATCGACATCGCCAGACTCCACCGTAAACGCCGGATCGGTGCTCACAAGATAAAATCGGGTCACCTCAGTATTTCTAATTAGGTAAATCTGCCCCTGATTGCGTCGGCGCGATATATATGCAACGTGAACCGTGCCGAACTCTTCGCCGTTTTCCTTCTTTAATACCAGGATATTGGGATCGTCCGTACGCTTAAACTGCCCGTTTGTGCAGCTTCCGTCTTGGTCGACCAGCTGCCATCGACAGTTGTCCTCCTCAAGAAAAGCCAGGGTTTCCCGACTCGTTTTCTCATCCCGATAGAAACCATCAATGGCAAACCCTTCGGAAGCGCATTCCTGCATATAGGACGTTTCTCGGCTTATAGCAAACAGCCCTGTAGCGCCCAGGAGCACAGCCAGGCAGACCACTGCAAGGGCTATCGAAATAGCACGGCGACCCATGTTAGCCCAACCGATAGTTGTTTAACGGAGCGCGAAACATACCTGGAACCTCCGATATCAGGGGGAACGTCGCCAGCAGGCTGGCGACAACTATATGTTTCTGACATCAAACCATATGGCTGCCACTCGCGGAGGGGGCATCGGCGAACGGCGTGTTTTCATACTCCATTGGTCAAACCTAAGCGCGGCCCTACAGCTCGTACTTGTACACGCGGTAGATGTACTTTTCGGCTTCCATCTCGTAGGTAGCGATGGGAAGACCGTAGCGATCGTCTCGTCGTTTGGCAGATAGGTCACACTGTGCTGTCCCGCGTTGAGCGAAAAATCGCCCTGGGCTTGCAGCAGCTTGTCCTCAAAGCCCGAACCGGCCCAAAAATCGGGCGAGCCCACGGAAGGCTGCAGCGAGATCATTTGCGCAACATATGTCCAGCAAAAACGGGTGGTAGCCGGCACGGCTACCACCCGTTTGTCTCACATCTAGCCCATAGCAGGCCAGTTACTTCTTAATGCCGCGCCCCAGACGCTTGGCGACCGATGCCACGGCCTCCTCGCTGGCAGGTCCGCAGCTCACGCAGCCGTCATGGGCACGCATCTGGCCGGTGACCTCGTCCATCGCGAGCGGCGCCACCTTCTCGAGCTTAAAGCCCTTACCGGCGCGCATGTTCTCCTTGGCCACGCTGATCATGAGCTTAATGCGGTTGAGCTGGTTGACCTCGGACGCACCGGGGTCGTAGTCCACCGCGACGATGTTGCTCTCGGGGTGCTGACGGCGCAGCTCCTTAATCACGGCCTTGCCCACCACGTGGTTAGGCAAGCACGCAAAGGGCTGTGTGCAGATAATGTTGGGCGCGCCGTGGTCGATCAGGTCGAGCATCTCGGCCGTGAGCAACCAGCCCTCGCCCATGTTGTTGCACACCGAAAGCACCGTACGGGCCTTGTCGGCCATGGTGCCGATGCGCTCGGGTGCCTCAAAGCGGCGAGACTTTTCGAGCATCTCCTCCACCGGCGTACGCATCCAGTCCACGAGTTTGATGAGCGCCTGCATACCAGCGCGCGTGGTAGCAGAGCTACCCAGCTCATCCTTCTGCAGCTCGGCGTTGCTCATGGAGTATAGGAAGAAGTCGAGCAGGCCCGGTACCACAGCCTCGCAGCCCTCGCGCTCAATGACATCGACCACGTGGTTGTTGGCCGTGGGATGGAACTTGACCAGAATCTCGCCGACCACGCCCACGCGCGGCTTGGTGCCCTCGCCCACGAGCGGCATGGTGTCGAACGCGCGGATGGCCTCGCGGCACAGCTTGGTGTAGTTATGCCTGTTGAACTTGGGCGCCAGCTTGCGGGCGCGCGCCATGTACTCATCGTAGAGCGCGTTCGCCGCACCGGGCGTTGCCTCGTACGGGCGGCAGCGGTAGAGCATCTGCATCATCACGTCACCAAAGAGTACCGCGTACACGGCCTGCTTGAGCAGCGCCGGCGTAATCTTAAAGCCAGGGTTGTCCTCGCCGAGCGCCACGGCCGAAAGCGAGATCACCGGAATCTCGGGGTGGCCGCTCTCGCGCAGGGCCTTGCGGATGAGTGCGATGTAGTTGGTGGCACGGCAACCGCCGCCGGTCTGGCTGATAACCACGGCCGTCTTGGACAGGTCGTACCGACCGCTCTCGATGGCCTCCATAATCTGGCCGGTCACCAAAATGGACGGATAGCAGATGTCGTTGTTCACGTAGCGCAGGCCGGCCTCGACGGCATCGTGATCGGTCGAGGGCAGCAGCTCCAAGTTGTAGCCGGCACCACGGAACACCTCTTTGACCAGATCAAAGTGGATCGGCGCCATCTGCGGGCACAGGATGGTGTAGCCCTCGTCGCGCATCTGCTCGGTAAAGGGTACCTTGGGCCACGCGGTCGAGGCGCTCTCACGCTGTGCCTCGAACGTGTACTTGCGGCTCGCGAACGCGGGGGCATCCGTGGAGGGCGCCACCGGCGCGGCATCGCCCTGCTCGTAGGCCTCGCCCGCGGCCGTGGCCTCGGCCAGGCGCTCGGCCTCCTGGTCCTTGAGCGCTGCCATGAGCGAGCGGATGCGGATGCGCGCGGCACCCAGGTTGGATACCTCGTCGATCTTGAGCACGGTGTAGATCTTGCCGCTGGCTTCCAGAATCTCCTGCACCTGGTCGGTGGTCAGAGCGTCCAGGCCGCAGCCGAAAGAGTTGAGCTGGATCAGGTCCAGGTCGTTGCGCATCGTCACAAAACGGGCGACGGCGTACAGGCGGCTGTGGTACATCCACTGATCGACGACGCGAATCGGACGCTCGGGCTTTACCAGATGTGCAAGCGAGTCCTCGGTAAAGACCGCAAAGCCAAAGCTCGAGATAAGCTCGGGAAGGGCGTGGTTGATCTCGGGGTCGTTATGGTAGGGACGACCGGCGAGCACGATGCCGTGACCGCCGTGGTCCTCGACCCACTTAAGAGCCTCCTCGCCCATGGTCTGAATATCCTCGTGGAAACGCGCATCGGCCTCAAAGGCAGCGTTGACGGCAGCATCGACCTCGGAGCGCGTGATCTTGGGCCCGCGCACACGGCCGCGACCGGCTTCGGCGTCGACCACACGGTCGACGGCGAGTACCTGGTACAGGCGGCGCTTGAGCTCGGTCTTGTCGTGATAGGGCACAAACGGGTACAGGAACTCGATGTTCTGTTCGCGAATCTCGTCGATATTGAGCGCCAACGCCGTGGGGTAGCTCATGACGATGGGGCAGTTGTAGCAGTTACCGGCGGTCGGGTCCTCCTTGCGCTCCCAGCGCACGCACGGCATCCAGATGAAGTCGACATCGCGGTCGATAAGGTTCATCACATGGCCGTGGCTCATCTTTGCCGGGTAGCACACGCTCTCGGACGGCATGGACTCGATGCCCGCCTGGTAGGTCTTTTTGCTCGACTGGTCGGACAGCTGCACGCTAAAGCCCAAGCGCGTAAAGAACGCGTGCCAGAAGGGGTAGTTCTCGTACATGTTGAGCGCGCGCGGGATACCCACGGTGCCGCGCGGGGCCTCGTCGGGACTCAGCACCTCACGGTTAAAGAGCAGCTCGTTTTTCTTTTTGAAGAGGTTGGGGGCCTCGGTCTTCTGCTTTTTGTGGCCGGCGCCCTTCTCGCAGCGGTTGCCGGTAATGAAGCGCCTACCGCCGCCAAAATCGTTGACGGTAAGCTGGCAGTTGTTGGAGCAACGACCGCAGCGGACATGCTTTTGCGTCACGATGAGGTGCGCGATGTCCTCGGCCGAGAGGATGGTCGAGGTGCCGTCGGCGCCGGCGCGATCGCGGGCGAGCAGGGCCGCACCGTAGGCGCCCATGCAGCCGGCGATATCAGGACGCACGGCATGAACGCCGGTGAGCTGCTCAAACGCGCGCAGCGTGGCATCGGACATAAAGGTGCCGCCCTGAACGATCACCTGGCTGCCGATCTCCTTGGGGTCACGCAGCTTAATGACTTTAAACAGGGCATTCTTGATGACGGAATAGGACAGGCCGGCCGCGATGTCGCCCACCGTGGCGCCTTCCTTTTGCGCCTGCTTGACACGCGAGTTCATAAAGACCGTGCAGCGGCTGCCCAGGTCGACCGGGGCCTTGGCATGGATGGCAGCGTTGGCGAACGCGCGTACGTCCATGTTCATAGAGACGGCGAAGCTCTCGATAAAGCTACCGCAACCCGATGAACAGGCCTCGTTGAGCATGATGTGCTCGATCACGCCGTCCTTGACGCGCAGGCACTTCATGTCCTGGCCGCCGATGTCCAAGATAAACTCGACGCCGGGCAGGAATGCCTTGGCGCCGCGCAGGTGCGCGACGGTCTCGATCTCGCCGGAGTCGGCCTTGAGGGCCTCGATGAGCAGCGCCTCGCCGTAGCCCGTAGTGGTCACGTGGCCGATGGTGCAGCCCGCGGGAATGTGGTTGTAGAAATCGGCCATGATGACCTTGGCCGTGCCCAGGATGTCGCCGTTGTTGTTGCCGTACCAGGTGTGCAGCAGCTGACCGTCCTCGCCCACAAGTGCGGCCTTCATGGTGGTGGAGCCGGCGTCGATGCCGATGAACACGCGGCCGGTGTAGCCGTCGAGCTTGCCCTTGGGGACGACTTCCTGGTCGTGGCGGGTTTTGAACTCGGCAAAGTCCTCGTCGGTGGCAAAGAGCGGATCCAGACGCTCGACCTCGGCACTCTGCGTGTCACCCAGGGCATCGATGGCCTCGATGAGCTGCGGGAACGTGCTGAGCTTATTGGACTCGTGCGCCATGGCAGCGCCGCTCGCCACAAACAGGTGAGCGTTTTGGGGCACGATACGGTGTTCCTCGTCCAGGTTGAGCGTGAGGTAGAAGCGGTGGCGCAGCTCGGAGAGGTACTGCAGTGGGCCGCCCAGGAAGGCGACGTTGCCGCGAATGGGACGGCCGCATGCCAGGCCCGAGATGGTCTGGGTCACGACGGCCTGGAAGATGGAAGCGGCCACGTCCTCGGGGCGGGCACCCTCGTTGAGCAGCGGCTGGACGTCGGTCTTGGCAAAGACGCCGCAGCGGCTGGCGATGGGATAGATGGTGGTGGCGTTGGCCGCGAGCTCGTTAAGGCCGCTCGCGTCGGTGTGCAGCAGGGTGGCCATCTGATCGATGAACGCGCCCGTACCGCCGGCGCAGGTGCCGTTCATGCGCTGCTCGATGCCATTATCGAAGTAGATGATCTTGGCGTCCTCGCCACCCAGCTCGATGGCAACATCGGTGGCCGGGATAAGGGTCTCGACGGCGCGTTTGCTGGCGATGACCTCCTGGACAAACTCCAGGTCGAGCCACTGGGACAGCAGCAGGCCGCCCGAGCCGGTAATGGCGCAGGTCATCTGGGCCGTCGGCAGCACGGTCGCAGCGCCCTCGAACAGGTCGCGGGCGCAAGCGCGGACGTCGGTGTGGTGGCGCTGGTACTTGGCGTAGACGATCTGGTTGTCGTCGTTGAGCACGGCGAGCTTGACGGTGGTGGAGCCCACGTCGATGCCCAGGTGCAGGTTGCCGCGGGCGGCCTCGGGGTTGAAGATCGCGCCCTCGGGGGCGTGGGCGGCGGCTACGGGCTCAGCGGCGGTGGCGGGCTCGCTAGCGACGGACGTCTCCCCTGCCGCGTTCTTGGCATCGGCAACTGCCTCGGCAACTTTCTCGGCAGCTGCGGTCGCGGCCTTCTGCGCGGCATCCACCACGGCGGGCGCAGCCTCACGCGCGGCAGCGACCATACGGTCCTTAATGCCCTCGACGAGTTTGCTCATTGTCTCTCCTCTTAGTTGTTGGACTCGACGGCTGCGGTGGTGTCGGCCGCGTCCTCGAGCTGCAGGTTCAATAGCTTCATGCCGTATTCCGGCACGTTGATATCGATAGGTTGGCCATACAGGTCGCCGGGGCGCACAAAGGCGATGACCGTCATAATGCGCGCCATGGTCTCGGGCGATTCGGAAAGGTCACGCTCAAACCAACGTTGGATCATGCCGACCTCGGCACTTACGACATAGGTGACGTAATAGTCAAAGAAGGTGCCCAGCGCCAAGCCCAAAATGCCCGTCTGTGCACGCGGCACCACGGCCTCGCGTGCGGTATCGATGATCTTTTTAATAAAGGCGGGGTCGCCGCCCGGGCCCAGCAGGGCCCCGATAAGGTCGCGATTAGCCGCAAGATAGCGAAGCAGCTCAACCGAACCGGGTGCCGGCTCGAGCTCGTCGATGTTGCGGTAAAGATCGGGTAATTGAGCTGCGGTGATAAGCTCCACCCGCTCGCGAATCTCGGCAAGCAGGCCGTCCTCGATCTGGCTGATAAAGTCGGGAATATCGCGGTAGTGCGAATAGAACGTGCGGCGCGTAAGGCCGGCACGCTCGGTGAGCGACGCGACATTAATGCGCGAAAGGTCGCCGCTTTCGGCAAGCTCGCTGGCAAGCGCCTGGCGAAGGGCACGCTGCGAGCGAAGGGACCGGCGATCGCATTTCTCGAGCTGGGACAAGCGTCCTCCTTGTTACTCAACCTGTGCGCTATTGCACAGTGCGAGTATTATTGCACACCGTGTGCATCAACACGTAAAGGCAATATTTTGGGCGTGACAAAGGGGCAGCCTCTTTGTCACATCCAGCGACCGCCTAGGTTGTGCCGGTTGTGCCAGGCTTTTAGAGCGGCATTACCGATTGTCCAAAATGTCATTCGTGGGTAGAATAGTGTCGACGGCAGCCCAAGTTCTGGAAAGCTGGGCAGCGCCGTTGCTTGGATTAAGGGGTCAACGCCTTAGCGGCGGCGACCCCTTTTACGTTGCTTCGAACGTTGCTTGAGTGCCTCGGAAAGCCCGACGAGCGCTGTGAAGAACGAGACCAAAGCGGTCAGAAGTCTCACAAAATCAATCAGATCGGTCATGGGCATCACCTCCCATCAGATGGAGGGCGTTGCCCGGCACATGGAACTGCCGTCAACGATACCGATTCTATCAAAACTTAGTTATATATACGAATATATGTTCGCATGCCAAGGGTGCAGGGTACTTGTGACAAAGGGGCTGTCCCTTTGTCACATTATTCGATGATGGTGCGGGAGTTTTGCTTGTGCATGGTAGCGAGCATGTGTTTGGGGACGGCGTGGACCATACAGCTGCCGATGATCGCGCTCGCGGCGGCCTTGGCGGCATCGCTGCCGTTTTTGGTCGCGTAGCTGTGACGGAAGCGCTTGAGCATGGCGATGTCGTTGCCGCCGTCGCCGTAAACCGCGACCTCGTCCTCGGCAATACCGTAGTAGCCCGCCAGCCAGGCCACGCTCTCGCCCTTGTTGCACGCCACGTCCGTGATCTCGAACATCACCGGATCGAACGGCGCGTTGACCACACGGTCCGAACGCTCGGCCAAATACGCCTTAAGGTCGCGCTCCAGCTCGGGCGAGGTCACACGGCAGTTGATCTTGCACACGTCATGACGCAGGATGTCGCCGATCGACTGGTCGAAGTACTGTTCCTCGTGGTACCCGCCACGCGCACGCATGCCGCGCATCACGATGCGCTTGATAGGGCTGTCCTTTTTAAAGCCCGCCTGGTGCATCTCGAACGATCCGCTCGAAAACATGCCGTCGGGCGTGGAGCAGTCAAAACAGATATCCGGAAACTCCTTGAGCAGCTCCTCGGTGATCTGTGGGTCGATGGTCCAGGTCTTGAGCACCTCGCCACGGCTGTCGCGCACGATGGATCCGTTGGAGCAGCAGGCGTCAAGCGTCAGGCCCGTAAAGCCATGCTCGCCGATCGGCAGCGTCGAGCGTCCGGTCGCGGGAACCACATGCAGGCCAGCCTCGGTCAGCTCGCGAATGGCACGGCGGATGGTTCCGTCGGCCTCGTGCAGGGCGTTCAGCAGCGTTCCGTCTAAGTCACTCGCAAACATCTTGATCATGGGCATGCCTCTCCTTCGTCTGCACGATATTGTAGACGAGAACGGGCGTGCCCATGCAAGGGCGCTCCAACGCACCGGGACATTCGCTCCCGCAAAGCCACAGTGCCCCAGTGCGTTAAATCAATCGTTACGAGCGACTTTTCAGCCGATAAAACAGCGCAGTCGTCAACGTCAGCACCGCCAACATGCCTGCGAATACAATCGCCGGTGTCCATCGATCATATGCAACCCCGTACGTCAATTGGCCGATAGGTATTGCGCAGGAAAGGACCATGTAAACGACCGAAAGCACTTTTCCGCAGAGCTCAGTCGGCGCTGCCCGCTGAACAAACGCGATGATTTCAACCGACGCAATGCTTGCCCACACCATGACCCATGCCGAACCAACCGCAAACACGATGAACATGTATGCATCTGCGCCGAACAGTAGCGTGACAATGATCGGTGCGACTCCAAAACAGATCATCGCAACATATCGACATATGCCATTGAAAGAAAAACGATGCGGCCAAATGCCGACCAAGCCACTGCCGGCAAGACCACCCAAACCCATAGCCACCTCAACTATCCCAACGTAGGACGATTGCATGCCGAGATGCTTTGTAACAATAATGGGAGCGCCAATCGTTAGCCCAACCAACGCATGGTTTAAAACGGCCGCAAGCAAAATCACGGCGACCAATGATGCATTTTGCAACAGATACCGAATCGACTCCCGAAAATCGTTTCGGCATGTCGTGCGAGTCGCGCCGTCTCCCATCGTTTCAGATGAGGCATTTTGCTTGAGTGCGCCCCCAAACAGCAGAGCTGACATCGCAAACGCCACCGACGCGGTTGCGCAAAGAGTATCGATGCCAAAGCACCCATAGACTGCCGTCCCGACCATAGGACCCAAGATATTGCTCACCATGGTCACCTGCGAAACCAATGCAGTGGCCCGCTCAACCTTCTTTTCACCCGCCATGCGCACCGTCTCAATTTGGAGCATTGGCTTTAGCAGCGATTGAACACCATATTGAACACAAAGTATCGCTACTACGACGCCCGCAAGAGGCAATGAGTGCTTCATGGGGATAGACAGCAGTGATGCAGCCATCAGAGCAATGCCGAGGGACACGAGGACCTCGCGATGTCTTCCCCTATCCGCCAAGATTCCGCCAACCGGAGTTGCGAGTACGCCGGGTATGAACGCTATCGCCACGACGACGCCATATAACGTTGACGATCCACTGCAATCGAACAAGTAAAGTGGATACGCAAAGCACAGCGCCGACAGCATCGAATACGTGCACAGTTGCGCAACCAGAAGCTCCGCGAGCCTGATTGACCGCACTGTTTTTGGTTCCAACAAGACGCTGACGTCTCTCAGTCCAGCCATAAGTCCGCTCCCTATACATACCGTTAGTATGTAATTATTGACTTGAAAAGGGCGGCCTTAGCCACCCTCTTAAATCTATTACATACCGTCGGTATCTATATTACCACCCGGCGCGGTCCCATACGTCCCAAATCTGCGCCGTTGTCTGAAGCACTTCATTACCCAAATCGAGCCCCACCGCGGCCGCCATCTGCGCCAAACATTGTGCGCGAGCGAGCATTCGCTCCTTGGGCTCGAGCGGACGGAACAATGGCAGCAGCCAAAGATTCGCCAACAACGATACGGCCTCCGCCGCTTCGCGCGGGCATTCGCACGCAATGGAACCGTCGGCGATGCCCTCCTCGATCACTGGCAAGAGACAGCCATCGACCGACTCGTCGAACGAGCCCTGGTACTGCATCGCCAGTAGACGCGAGCTTTTTACCGGATCTGCCGCAGGATGCATGCGTGCCCATAGCTCAATTTGCGGAACGACAGACTCGGGTGCGTACAGTCGCTTGAGCTTTTGGGCTCCGGTCATATTGCCGATACCAAGCGTTGAGCGACGTTGCTCAACAATCGGAGCCATTGCCCGATCAAATGCGGCGTTGAAAATCTCCTCTTTGCTCTTAAAGTGATGATAGACAGCACCCTTGGTCATGCCAACGAGGCGGTCGACGATATCTTGAATGCTCGTCCCCTCATAACCCTGTGCGCAGAATAGCTCCAGCGCCGCGTCGAGAATCTTCGCAACCGTCTCCTCGGGATATTTATTACGACCCATAATCCGTCCATCCGCAACGCAAGTCTTGTGCCTCATTGCAGCATTTTAACGTTGCGGATGGTAGGCGGTCGATTCTACACCGCGGCGGGGCCGTGTTCGCCGGTACGGATGCGGATGACTTCCTCGACCGGCTCGACCCAAATCTTGCCGTCTCCGACGGCGCCGGTGCGGGCGGCGTTGCAGATGATGTCGACAATTCCGTCGACATGTTCATCGGCGCAAATGAGGGTGAACTGCACCTTAGGGATCGTGTTGACAAGCAACTCGTTGCCGCGCACGTATTCCTTCCAGCCATGCTGTGCGCCGCAGCCCTGCACCTGGTTGATAGTCATGCCGCGAACATCAGCAGCAAACAGCGCGTCTTTAAGAACCTCAAGCTTCTCCTGGCGCACGATAGCCGTAATTTTCTTCATAGTGAATTCCTCTCTTCAATAAAAGAAACGAATTGTCCTTCACATGGCACGGGTTTTCCAGGTGCCGCAAACCAACCTCAGAGATCAATAAGTTCAACTGACTGGTCTTAGCAGGTTTCCCAAGTGCCGCAGATTGCCGTGAAAGAGGAGCGAAGCGTACTTAAGTACGTGAGCGACGATTGAACGGCAAGGTGCGGTGCTTGGGGAAGCTGCTAATCGAGTCCGGAGAAAGAAGGATAGGCGCTCTCGCCGTGCTGACTTGCATCCAGGCCCAGCGCCTCGTCGGCCTCGTCCACACGCAGGCTGCCGTGGAACAGCGCCTTGACCACCGCGGCGATCACCAAATCGAGCACCAGCACAATAACGACCGTCACCACAATGCCCAGGACCTGCGAGACGAGCAGCGACACGTCGCCCGTGTAGAACAGGCCACCCTTACCGGTCCACGAGAGCTCCGGCACGCAGAACAGGCCTATGAGCACGCCGCCCAAAATTCCGCCGATACCGTGGCAACCAAACGCATCGAGTGCATCGTCGTAGCCAAACTTGGTCTTAAGATGGCTGATAGCCAGGTAGCAGACGGGCGATACGATCAGGCCCATGACCAGCGCTGCCCACGGCTCGACAAAGCCCGCGCCCGGCGTGACCACCACGAGGCCCGCGACCAGACCGGTGCTAGCGCCCACCAGCGTGGGGCGACCAGTGTGCACGCGCTCGACGGCAAGCCACGAGACCATGCCCGCCGCGCTGGCCGTCACGGTGTTGAGGATGGCGAGTGCCGCCACGGCGTCGGCCTTAAACTCACTGCCGCCGTTAAAGCCAAACCAGCCAAACCAAAGCAGCCCGGCGCCCAGCGCCACAAACGGCACGTTATGCGGGCGATAGCTCACCATGCCAAAACCGCGACGACGGCCGAGCATTAAGCAGAGGATCAGGCCCGTAAGACCGGACGAAATGTGCACCACGTCGCCGCCGGCAAAGTCGAGTGCGCCGATAATGTCACCGATAAAGGAGCCATCGCCGCCCCAAACCATGTGGGCAAGCGGCGCATAGACCACAAGCAGCCAAATGCCCAGGAAGGCCGTCATGGCACCAAACTTAACGCGGCCGGCCAGGCTGCCCGTGACGATAGCAGCCGTGATCATGGCAAATGCCATCTGGAAGGCGATGTTGATAATCCGAGGGTAGGCGGCACCGTCCGCGGCATTGCCCTCGGCCGCCTGCAGCACCTGACCGAGCACCGGCAGGCACAGCAGCTGGTCAAGGCCTCCAATAAACGGGCTGGAACCGTCACCGCCGTAGGCCAGCGACCAGCCGACAACAATCCACAGCACACCAACCAGGCCAATGGCGCCAAAGCACATGAGCATGGTGTTGATGACATTTTTGCGCCTGGACAGGCCGCCATAGAAAAACGCCAGACCCGGTGTCATTAAAAACACGAGCATGGTACAGATGAGCATAAACGTTGTCGATCCCGTATCGTACATTCGCTCCCCCTTGGTCGCATGAACGTTGTCGGCGCCCATAATGGGGCCGAGGGGCAACTGGTGTAGACCAGATACGGCGTTGTTAAACGCTGCGTTGTCGAATGGAAACGGTGCCGCAATCTTGGAAACGGCGCAGCAACGGGCGCGAAACGAACGGGAAATACGCGAGCAAGGAAGCCGTGAGCGCGCCCGTCCCGGCTAGCGGCGGAACAGCTCGCGGGCTCGGTCGCGGAGATTAGTTGCTCGAATGACACCTTCGTAGCGATTGATGCGAAGGCGCGGGAAGGCGTTAAAGAAGCGTAGGTCGCGGCGGCTGAGTGACACGCTCGGCACCGGACGGCTTATGCCCTTGCTGGCAAGGCGACGACTGAGCGACGGACGCGGCATGCTCGGCGCGGCATCGGCCACGCGGCGGGCAGCAAGTGCCAGGCCGCGAGCACCATCCGCGATAAACGTCGGCATCGAAGCCTTCTCGCGCAGGGCATCGAGCGCGGCGTCACCCAGCTCGGCCAGCCACGCGTTAACGGCACGGCTGCGGATATGCGTCTGCGCCACCGAGTCGATCGCCGAATCGGGAATACGTTCAAGCATGGAATCAGACGCATCGGCAAGCGACTCGTTGATGCGGTCGGCAAGGTCGGCCCGGACGCGCTCCAGCTGATCGGACAGGCGGCGCCAACTGGCCAAAGAACACATCGCGTCGACCATCATCGCGACCGCGACGATAAAGGCGGACAGCCGCACAATCAGCACCGGCAAATGGTCGAGCAAGCCCAACACCGCCGGTTCCACTACGCGGCAAATGCACAACGCACCCAAGCCAAACGCGCATGCCCAGTACAGGCAGATGCGTCCGTGCAGGTTAAACGGCAGGTGCGAATAGTCCCAAAAGCGAGCGCCCGTTGTTTTTTCCAACAGCACGCCTACGCTGTACTCAATCACGCTGCATACGAGCGCTGCAGCGACAAACTGGCTCGAGGCATCCGGAATCCCACGCAACAGCAGCCAGCAGGCAATGCCGCCCGCGCCATAGATGGGGCAGCACGGCCCCAGCAAAAAGCCACTGTTGGCAAATCGTCCGTGATTGAGCATGGCACATACTGTCGACTCCCATGCCCAACCGCAAAACCCGTAAAAGGCAAACGAGAGCACCAGTGCCGAGAGTGGGCAGGCGGCAAGCGTCGCGCCGCCAAACGCCATATCAATCGCGGTCCCCACCGTCTACCCTCTCCTCTTTTCGCTCGAATCTTTGCTCGAGCCGTCACTCGAGTCCTCGTTCGAATCGTTCGCGCCGCCTTTGCGCCGCAGACGACCGGAGACTGTCTCGCGCAGAGCACACCATTTATCTGCCAGGCATACAATCCAAGCCTCACGACACGTCGGCGGCACCGGCACCAGCGGAAACATATGGCGCACGATAATATTCCGCTCACGAGACGTCAGATCAAAATCTTCCTCCGCACGCGCCAGGGCAAAAAATGGATGCCGAAATCCGTGCAGTCGATGGCTCGGGTCGGGGTCGTGCCAGTCATAGAGAAAGTAGTCGTGCAGCAAGGCTCCGCGCAGCAACGAGGCACGGTCGACCGAAATGCCAGCACGGCCCAAGCGCTCGGCAAAGGACAGGCTCGCCCGCGCTACCGAAGTCACATGTGCATAGACCGTCACGTCACCATGCTGGATAAACTCGCGCGTCAAGTCCAGGCGACCCGCCTGGGCCAGCTGACGGGCAGCAAAGTCGACCTCGTGCGCGATTTTCTCGGCACGAACGGCATCGGACATGCTGCCTCCTTCCAGCGGCTCACGGCGGCAAGCCACGGCCTGCGCACAATCGATAAAAACATCATGGAACATATCAGTATGGCATCGGACAAAACGTTTTGCCCCGCCAGTTGGCGAATTACCGCGCCGCCGTCACATATCAAACGCCAAAATGTGCGAGACTGTCTTGTGCAATTGTGCCGGCCGAGGGAGTGCCGGCGCACGATTCGCATGGAGTAACCCACAACGATGCTGCTTACGCAAACGACAACGCCCGAGGACGTCAAGGCTCTTAATCGCGCCGAGCTCCCGCAGCTCTGCGGCGAGATCCGCCAGGCAATCCTCGAAAGCTCCGCCGCCGTCGGCGGGCACGTTGCCCCCAACTTGGGCGTCGTTGAGCTTACGGTTGCGCTTCATCGCGTGTTTAACTCCCCCATCGACAAGATTGTCTTTGACGTTTCGCACCAGACCTACGCCCACAAGGCGCTGACGGGGCGCGCGTACACTTATATCGATCCGGAGCGTTATGGTGAGGCTTCTGGCTTTGCCAATCCCGACGAGTCCGAGCACGACCTGTTCGCCATGGGTCACACCTCGACCTCGGTGAGCTTGGGCTGCGGCCTTGCCCACGCGCGCGACCTGGCGGGCGATGCGTACAACGTCATTACCGTTATTGGCGACGGCTCGCTTTCGGGCGGCCTGGCGTTTGAGGGCTTTAACAATGCCGCCGAACTCGATAGCAACCTGATCATCATCGTCAACGATAACGACCAGTCCATTGCCGAGAACCATGGCGGCCTCTATCGCAATCTGGCCGAGCTGCGCGCCAGCAACGGCACCTGTGAGCGCAACGTTTTCCGCGCGATGGGGCTCGACTACCGCTGCCTGGACGCCGGTAACGACGTGTTGGCCCTCGTCGACGCGTTGCAGGAACTGCGCAATATCGATCATCCCATCGTGCTGCACGTTTCCACCGCCAAGGGCAAGGGCTTTGAGCCAGCCCAGAGCGATCCCGAACGCTGGCATCACGTGGGACCCTTCGATATGGCAACCGGCCGCAAACTTTGCCCGGGCCATCCGAGCGAGCCTGCGCCGCGCACCTATGCCGACATTACGGGCGAGGCGCTCAGCGCCGCCATCGAGCGCGATCCGCAGGTCGTTGGCATCACGGCCGCCACGCCCTACATCATGGGCTTTACGCCCGAGCTTCGCGCCGCGGCAGGCAAGCAGTTTGTTGACGTGGGCATTGCCGAGGAGCACGCCGTGACCTTTGCCACCGCGCTTGCGCGCTCGGGCGCCAAGCCAGTCTTTGGTGTGTACGGCACGTTTTTGCAGCGCGCCTACGACGAGCTGTGGCACGACCTATGCCTCAACGACGCCCCCGCAACCATCTTGGTGTTTGGCGCGTCGATCTTTGGCACCACGTCCGAGACGCACCTTTCATTCTTTGATATTTCCATGCTGGGCGGTCTTCCCAACATGCACTACTTGGCGCCGGCCTGCATGGAGGAATACCTGTCCATGCTGAGCTGGTCGCTCGATCACCGCGAGCATCCCGTGGCGATTCGCGTGCCGGGCATCGGCTTGGTAAGCCGCCCCGACTTGGCGCCTGCCGAGGACGCCGATTACGGCGCCGTTCGTTACAACGTGGTGCGCCAGGGTCGCGACGTGGCCGTGCTCGCGCTTGGCGACTTCTTTGAGCTGGGCGAGCGCGTGGCAAATCGCTTGGCTGCCGAGTACGGCATCGAGGCCACGCTCGTCAACCCGCGCTTTGCAACCGAGCTCGACCGCGAGTTCCTCGATAACCTTGCTGTCGAGCATCGTGTTGTCGTGACCCTCGAGGACGGCATCTTGGACGGCGGCTGGGGCGAACGCGCCGCGTGCTATCTGGCATGCACGCCGTTGCGCACGCGCACCTTCGGCATCGCCAAGGGCTTTCCCGACCGCTACGACCCCAACGAGCTGCTCGCTCAGAACGGCATGACGGTCGAGAACATGGCCGCTGAAGCCGTAAGGCTACTGAACGAGTAAAAAACCTCCGCAAGGGAAGCACCCCTGCGGAGGTTTTTATTTTCGCGGCGCGATTATCTCAATCTGTAACATCTATGGCCCGAATTCCCGTCTAACTGTTACAGATCTAGACAAACCGTCTTTGCCCCTGACCTTTGTCTCAATCTGTAACAGATAGAGACCTTTTGTCCGTCCAGATGTTACAGATTGAGACATTCGAATTCCCCTGAAGAGAAAATCTCAATCTGTAACAGTTACTCGGCAAAAATGGCTGCAGATGTTACAGATTGAGACAAAGTAGCAAGGCAACTAGCGGTAGCTTTGCTTGAGGATTTCGACGACGTCGGGGACGGTCAGCGTCACGGGGTCGTGGCTAAACAGGACGCCGTTGGTCGTCAGAGCGTTGTGTGCGATGGCCGGCAGCTCTTCGACCGTAATCCCCCACTCGCTCATGGCGAGGTCTGCCACATGGCAAGCCTCCATCAGGCGAGTAAGCTCAACCACAAAATCGTGCGGATCGTTCGCGGCGGCATTACCCATCAGGCGCGCCATGTCGATATAGCGCTCGGGCGCGGCGCCGTGATCGATCATCCACGTGTGGTAGGCACGGGCAATCATGATGAGTCCGGCGCCGTGCGGCAGGTCGTGATGATGCGCGCTCATGCCATGTTCAAGGCCGTGCGAGCCCGTGGTGCCCGAGGCATCCATGGCATAGCCGCCGAGCGTGTTGGCAAACGCAAGACTCGAGCGCGCCTCCAGGTCATCGCCATTATTGACGCACGTAGGCAACGCGGCTGCAGCACGGCGGATACCCTCGCGGCAAACCATGTCACCCATGGGCGTGTTGGTATTTGAGATGTAGCACTCAACGCAATGGAACAGGGCGTCGAATCCCTGATAGGAGGTCAGACGCGCCGGGACGCTCACCATGAGCTCGGGATCGACGACCGAAAGCACCGGAAACAGGCGCGGATCGCCCAGGCGAAGCTTCTCGTCATTGTCCTCGCAGGACAGGACACCGCCCGCATCGACCTCGGAGCCGGTACCCGCCGTGGTGGTCACGCACACCAGCGGCAGCGGATCGTTAGGGATAGGCAGCCCGAGTGCGGTGCCGCCATTCACAAAATCCCAAATGTCACCGGGACATTCGTTGCCCTCGGCATCGGTATGCGGGTTGGCCGCCACCGCGCAGATGCCCTTGCTGCCGTCCATGACCGAACCTCCGCCGAGCGCCAGCACAAAGTCGCATCCATGGGTGTGCGCCATCCAGCCGCCTGCGTTGACGGTCTCGCGCAGCGGATTGGGCTCAATGCGATCGAACAGCTCATGCGCCACGCCGGCGCGATCGAGCTCGGCCTCCAAACGTCCCAGATATCCAAAACGCTTGACCGAGTTGCCGCCGGTGGTAACGATAAGCGCTTTGATGCCGGGCAGCTTCTGCGCGCCCAGCTCGCCCAACTTGCCCGCGCCAAACAGCACCTTGGTCGGTGCGATAAACGAATAACCGTTCATACGCGATCTCCTTACTTATATATGTGTCGCGCTGCCGCCATTATAGCGACCGCTGCGAGCGATCATGCCGTCGACAAAGCGCTATCTCAGCTGTAATAATCGGCGTTTGCCCAGATAAAACCTGCCAAAATAAACCTGTCCCTTTTTGGTAGGTACAATAACCCATAAGGTAAGTATGTTTCTGAGTTATTTCGTGTTGACCCATTTGAGCGGGATGGGGTATAACTCTACTCAACCGCTAGGGATTTTATTGAGAAAGGTGTTCTACCATGAGCAAGAACCTCTCCCAGCAGGTCGTTCTCGACCGCCGCGGCTTTGTCGCCGCCACCTTCGCAACCGTCGCCGGCCTTGGTCTTGCCGGCTGCTCCGACACCAGCGCCGAGGCTGACAAGGGTTCCGCCGCCGGCTCCTCCAAGAGCTCCGAGGATACCGAGGCTTCCACCACGCTCGACGCCAAGGCATTCGACAAGCTCGTCAACGACGGCCCCAAGGCCGATGACGACGCCATCGCCGCCAGCGCTTGGGCTACCGCCGTCAAGGACGCCGGTGTCTTTAAGATCGGTGGCGTTCAGACCTCCACGCTCTTCTCCCTCCTTAACGAGAAGGACGGTCAGACCCGCGGCTTCGACGCCGGCATCGCGCAGCTCCTGTCCAACTACATTCTGGGCGAGAACAAGGTCGAGATCACGCAGGTGACCTCGGACACGCGCGAGTCCGTCCTGCAGAACGGCCAGGTCGACGCCGTCTTTGCCACCTACACCATCACCGATGAGCGCAAGAAGCTCGTCTCCTTCGCCGGCCCCTATTACTACACCCAGCAGGCCATCCTAGTACTCGCCGATAACGACGACATCAAGAGCGTCGACGACCTGGCCGACAAGAACGTTGCCGTCCAGTCCGGCTCCAACGGCCCCGCTATCCTGGAGGAGTTTGCCCCCAAGGCCAGCCAGCAGGAGTTCAAGACCGACGAGGAGGCACGTCAGGCACTCCAGCAGGGCCGCGTCGATGCCTACGTCATCGACAACAACATGCAGCAGAGCGCCCTGGTCCGCGAGCCGGGCAAGTACAAGATCGCCGGCAAGCCCTTCGGCAGCAAGGAGCCCTACGGCATCGGCCTGCCGCTCGATTCCGACGGTGTCGCCTTTGTCAACGACTTCCTTAAGAAGATCGAGGACGATGGCACCTGGACCGAGCTGTGGCAGATCTGCATTGGCGACCGTACGGGCGACACCAATGTTCCCCAGCTCCCCGAGGTCGGCGCCTAAGCTCGCAAGCTGGGCATCAGCCGCTGCGAAACCATACGGAAACGCACGATTCGCTTTATTGCGCTAAACTGTTTCCTCACTGAGTTGTCGGGGCTTCCGTACACACGGGAGCCCCTTTCCTTATCGGCGGGAGGTCCGCATGAGTCTCTCCGAGCTCTGGTCGCTCTATGGCCAGAACTATATCGACGCGCTGCTAGCAACCTGGGGCATGACGCTTGAGTCGTTTGCCATCGCCATGGTGCTGGCCGTCGCCGTCACTGTGATGCGCGTGTCGCCGCTCAAGCCGCTGCGCGTCTTTGGCGACCTGTATGTCCAGGTCTTCCGTAACATCCCCGGCATCGCGCTGCTCATCATCGTCGTCTACGCGCTGCCGCCGCTCAAGGTCGTTCTGCCCTACCGCACCTGCGTTATCGTCGCTACGGTCCTTTTGGGCTCGGCCTTTGGCTCCGAGAACTTCATGAGTGGCATCAACACCGTCGGCGTCGGTCAGGTCGAAGCCGCCCGCTCGCTGGGCATGAGCTTCAATCGCATCCTCGCCAAGATCGTGATTCCGCAGGCACTGCGCTCAAGCGTGCTGCCCATGACGAACCTCTTTATCGCCGTCATGCTCACCACCGCGCTCGGCAGCCAGGTACCGCTTAAACCGCAGGAGCTCACCGGCGTGGTGAGCTATATCAACACGCGCTCACTTGGCGGCGTCGCCGCGTTCTTTATCTCGGCGCTCGGCTACCTGGGCACGGCCTTTGTGGTGAGCCACATTGGCAACTACATCGATAAGAAGGTGAGGATCCTCCGATGAGCAAGCATTCCTCCCCTGCACTTACCATGCGCGATGCGCTCTACGAGGCTCCCGGCCCCAAGATGCGCGCCAAGATCCGCATCGGCACCGCCATTTCGCTCGTTGCCGTGGCCGCGCTCATCGCTCTGGTCCTGCAGCGCTTTTATGTGACCGGTCAGCTTTCAGTCCACTACTGGTATTTCTTTACGCACCTCACCACCTGGAAGTTCCTGCTTGCCGGCTTTGAGGGCACCGTTAAAGTCGCACTCACCGCCGGCGTCATTGCGCTGGTACTGGGCTTAGCCCTTATGCTCGGCCGCACCAGCGGCATCAAGCCGCTGCAGCTGGTCTGCCGCGTGCTCACCGATTTCTTCCGCGGCGTGCCGAGCCTGCTGTTTATCTACTTCTTCTTTTTGGTGCTGCCCCAGTACAAGATCTCGCTGCCGTCGTTTTGGATGCTCACACTGCCTGTCGCGCTCGCTGCGGCCGGCGTGCTGGCCGAGATTTTCCGCGCCGGCGTCAACGCCGTGCCGCGCGGCCAGGTCGAGGCCGCCCAGGCACTCGGTCTTTCCAAGGCTAAAATCACCTTTAAAATCGTGTTGCCGCAGGCGATTCGGTTTATCATTCCGTCGTTGATTTCGCAGCTCGTGGTCGTAGTCAAAGACACCACCGTCGCCTATGTGGTGAGCTACCCCGACCTCATGCAAAATGCCCGCGTGCTCATCACCAACTACGACGCGCTCGTGTCGGTCTACCTGGTGATCGCGGTCATCTATATCCTCATCAACGTCGCGATCAACAAGGCTGCAGTCTACGTTTCGCACAAGACCGGCGCGACCATCATCCGCTAACGCTTTACCATTTCGAGTCATAAGGAGCCGAGCACCATGGCACAGAGCACCTCTTCCACCGGCAATCAGCCGCTGATCGAGCTCAGACACGTCGATAAGCACTACGGCGATCTGCACGTCCTCAACGACATCAATCTCTCGGTCGACCGTGGCGAGGTCGTCGTCGTGATCGGCCCCTCGGGCTCGGGCAAGTCGACCATGTGCCGCACCATCAACCGCCTGGAAACCATCGACTCGGGCGAGATCCTCATCGAGGGCGAGCCCCTGCCGCAGGAAGGCAAGGATCTTGCCCGCATGCGTGCCGAGCTGGGCATGGTGTTTCAGCAGTTCAACCTGTTCGCGCATATGACCGTGTTGCAGAACGTTATGCTGGGACCGGTCGATGTGCTGGGCGTCTCCAAGGAGGAGGCTCGTGAGCGCGCCATGGACCTGCTGAGCCGCGTGGGCGTGGCCGAGCAGGCCAACAAGGTACCCGCACAGCTTTCGGGCGGCCAGCAGCAGCGCGTGGCCATCGCCCGTTCACTCGCCATGCAGCCCAAGGCCATGCTCTTCGACGAGCCCACAAGCGCCCTTGACCCCGAGATGATTAACGAGGTGCTCGAGGTCATGGTCCGTCTGGCCCAGCAGGGCATGACGATGATCGTGATTACGCACGAGATGAACTTTGCCCGTCGCGTGGCCGACCGTGTCGTGTTTATGGCCGACGGCCAGATCGTGGAAACCGGCACGCCCGACGGGTTCTTCGACCACCCCCAGACCAAGCGCGCCCAAGACTTCCTCAACTCCATCAAGGGCCACTAGCCCAATTGCCATATCTGCTCGCCATGACCATCCAAACTCGAAAGCAACACCTATGATCGGAACTCGCACTTCATCGTCATACACCCCGCACGTCGACGTCGATCCCGCCGACCGCCCGCTCATCCTCGTCGCGCCGCGCTGGGAAGAGGCGAAGCCGTTTTTAAGCGAGACGCTCTCCCCCAACGAGGAAATCGCAAGTGTCTTTGTCGATGCCATCCTTGCCGCCGGCGGCCTGCCGCTGCAGATGTCCATCACCGAGGACATTGAGGTCATCCGCCATTACGTCGATATCGCCGACGGTATCGCTATTCCCGGCGGCCCGGATGTCAACCCCAAACGCTGGGGCGATGATCGACCCTACGACCCCACCCTCTGCTGCGAGATCCGCGATAGCTTTGAGTTTAAGCTGGTCGGCGAGGTGCTCCGCGCCAAGAAGCCGCTCTTTACCACCTGCCGTGGCACGCAGTTGCTCAACGTCGCCACTGGCGGCACCCTGTGCATGGACGTGCCGAGCCTGGGCGCTCGCGAGGGCCGCACGCAGTGGCGCCATACCCACGTGCTCAACGACCCCGTGCATCCCGTCGAGGTCGTGCCGGGCTCGCTGCTCGACCGCGCGGTTGACGGACACAGGCTGATCCAAACCAACTCCGCACACCACTGCTGCGTCGATCGTCTGGGTAAAAGCACGCGCTTGGTCGCCAAGGCAACCGACGGTGTTCCCGAGTGCATCGAGGTCGAAGGCCAACCATTCTGTCTAGGCGTGCAATGGCATCCCGAGTACACGTGGAAGACGCTCGAGACCGACTTTAACCTGTGGAAGTCGTTTGTCGAGGCGGCGGCAAAGGTTAAGCAGGCCCGTTAGCTCGCAAGCTACACAAGTTAAAGCCTCCTAAGCCAGGGGGGTGTTCCTATAGTTTTGTCAACTGGGCAATGCTGTTTTCGAGATTGAATCGCGACATGCTAACGCCAGGCCTTTCGGCCGATGGGCTCCAATCTGTTCGGAGCGCTTCGACTAGGCGGCGTAGGGCACCCTGTCCCGCATGATCGCGTAGATGACCTTCAGCCTCTTTCGTGCCAGCGCCTTGAGCGCCTTGCCGTGCGGCATGCCCCGCTCTCGGCACCTAGCGTAGTAATCGCCCCATCTTCCCTCTGTCCGGGTAAGGCAGTTGCACGAGAATATGAGCAGGTTCTTCAGCCTCTTGTTGCCTTGGCGCGATGCCGTCACCGAGGAGATCGAGGTCCCCGACTGGCGGTTGCGCGGCGCCAGGCCGCAGTACGACGCGAGCCTGTCGTGGCTTGGGAAGTCTTCGATATCTATGGAGATCGCGAGCTCGGAAGCGGTTTTGGGGCCGATCCCCGGCACCGTCAGGAGGCATCGGTAGGTATCGTCGCCCTCGAGGAGGGCGGATATCTCCGCCGTGATCACATCGATCTCCGCCGAGTTCTCGGAGATCCTGCGCGCGAGCAGCCTCACCGCCCGGTCCTCGGCGGCGATGGCCGCCGCGTCCGGCCTTGTCGAGGAGGCCGTCGAGCGGACGAGGGCCTCGATCTTGCCGCGCGCCGCCCCGCGCGTGAGCGCCGCCGCCCTGCGGGGCCCGGCGTCGGCCACCGACCAGGCCCCGCCGAGGGATGCCATGAGCCTCAGCTGGGGACCGTCGGACAGGTCGACCAACGCCTCGAAGGCGGGGCACGATTCCAGCAGGATACTGCGCAGCCGGTTCTTGCTCCTGGTGTTTTCGCAGGTCAGGAAGTTTCTCTGGGCGGCCAGCGCCCTCGCCGCCGCGACCGTCGGGCCCGGATCCCCGACCGGCAGGAGTGCGTCGGGGATGCCCAGCGCCGTCTTCGCGATGACCATTGCGTCCCGCTCGTCGGTCTTGGCGTCGCCGGCGAAGAGCCTGGCGGCCCCGTGTGCCGCGAGTCCCGGCAGGTACGCCGCCGACATCCCGGCCGCCTTGGCGCGGGCGAGCGCGAGGGCGCCTATGTTGCGCGACTGGTCGACGACCACGAGCGCGTCGGGGAAGCGGCCGAACAGCGAGTCCAGATCGCCCTCCCTGTTCGCGACGGGGGCGCTCAGCAGTATCTCGCCGTCCCGGGTCGCGACGCATGCCCAATGGGACAATTTCCCGACATCGAGCCCGATGACGGCTTCCGGCATTCTAGGTGGTGCCACGGTGTTATCCTCCAATCGGTAGGCCGATCGGAACCCCTCCCTGCGACACCCACATTACCTGGCCGTGGCGCTTGCGCCCGGCAGTTTCCTATCAGTCGTCCGGAGCGGCGAGCGCCCCCGGTGGCAACACCCCCCGGGCCCTCTACGGGGCAGGGGCAGACGGCCATCCGGAGGCGCCCGATCGGCGGCCCCTCGGGGCTTGCCCGTATCGTAGGCAATGCGCCGAATGCTCGCCA
>URIA01000013.1 GCA_900547765.1 uncultured Collinsella sp.
TTGTCGCAGCCCCGACCCGCGGTCACGAGCGGGGGCTCCTGTCGTTTCCGTGCCCCTGGATTGGGTCATAGTGTCTGACTTATGCTCAACCTATGGTGTCATCTCGCCCCAAAAGGACCTTGCTCGCTCTGGCGGGCTTTCGCTGTCGTTGCCAATACATCGGCGTTGCCTTGGCCGTCAATAGTCATTGGGGACGTTCTTAAACGACTACCCAACGGCTATTGAGCACATGGCTCGCATGGCAGCCGTCTCTTTTATGTTTCCTTTAGCCGTTGCTGCCTAGGATGGGGGTTAGTCGGTAGGAAGGGAGCGTCTATATGGACGACGCGAGCGAGCGTGCAATCGAAGAGGACATGCTCGATCAGTTCAATTACTTTGACGATGAGGATGAGGAGCTAATCGATCGTCGCGAGCCGGCATCGCTTGACTCATTTGATCTGGTCGATGAAGAGACTGATGAGGTTGAGGACGAATCAACGGAGCCCCCACAGTCTTCGCGCCTTGACTCGCTGCTTTCGAGAGCTCCCATGCACCACGGTGTTCGTGCCGGCGCACTCCATATGAAAACTGACTGGCACCAGATCGTGACGGCAGGCGATGAGCTTGCCGTCGATGCGCCGCTCACCGATAAGTCATCCATCATCTGCCGCACCGGTATGCTTATGCTCGCGAGCGGAACGGGTGCCTGGCGTGTACGCGATACCATGAATCGCGTCGCCGCCGTACTCGGTGTCACCGTCCACGTTGACTTAAGTCTTCTGTCGTTTGAGTGCACCTGCATCGAAGATGGCCACTGCTTTAACGAGGTTGTCAGCCTGCCCACAACGGGAGTCAATACCCATCGCATTTGGATGATGGAGAGCTTCCTAAAGGAAATCGAGACGTATGGGCGCCGGTTTACCGTGCACGAATACCACGAGATGCTCAAGACCGTTGAGAGTTCAAAACCCGATTACTTTCCCTGGCAACAGGGCCTTGCGGCAGCTTGTGCTTGCGGCGCCTTCGTCTTTTTGCTCGGCGGCGGCCCTATCGAGATGGCCTGCGCATTCGTAGGCGCTGGTGTGGGCAACTTTGCTCGCTCTCATATTCTCAAGCAGGGTCTTGGCCAGTTTAGCGCGCTGACGATTGGCGTTGCGCTCGCTTGCGTTTCGTATCTGCTGGCATTGCTCGGCCTTGGCCAGGTCGTACCGGGGGCAATGTCGCACCAAGAAGGCTATATCGGCGCCATGCTCTTTGTGATTCCCGGCTTTCCCCTTATTACGGCAGGCCTCGACATCGCTAAGCTCGATATGCGAAGCGGCATTGAGCGTCTTTCGTATGCCGTGTCGATTATTGTGATGGCGACCCTTGTGGGCTGGATGGTTGCCGAGTGTGTGGGGCTGGCACCGGATGATTTTGCCCCGCTCGGCCTTTCGCCGCTTGCCCTTACGCTCCTGCGCGTGGTGATGAGCTTCGTTGGCGTATTCGGCTTCTCGGTGATGTTCAACAGCCCGGTAAAGATGGCCGCGGCAGCTGGGCTGATCGGCGCCGTGTCCAATACCTTGCGCCTTACGCTCGTCGATGCGCCGACGATGCTTCCCTTCCTGGGCCTCAGCGCGGGAATGCCTCCCGAGGCGGCAGCGTTTATCGGCGCGCTGGTATCGGGCCTGCTCGCGAGCTTAGCCGAAATCAAGCTCACCTACCCACGTATCGCCCTCACGGTGCCATCGATTGTCATTATGGTGCCGGGCTTGTATCTGTATCGCTCGATGTATTACATGTGCACCTTCGACACGGTCAATATGCTCGGCTGGTTTGTGCGTGCAGTGCTCATTGTGGCGTTTCTGCCCGTTGGCCTGGGCGTGGCGAGAACCCTCACCGACTCTCGCTGGCGCCACACCAGCTAATTGGTGCAAATGAAACTGATCCGCAAAACATGAACGTGGATAATCTCCCGTTTTTGGCCTGTTTACGGGCTCAAAACGGGAGATTATCCACGCTCGTGGAATGGGTGTCCGAAAATCCACGCTCGTTGGGCCGATGCAGACGCACCTGGCAATTCCTTTTTTGTAGACGTTGTCGTGCGGCTGCGGGCGGGAAAGGTCCCAACGGTTAACATATACTCCATATGGGTAAAGAGACCAAAGCGCTGCCGCGGGGCGGCGCTTTGCGTTTGAAAAAAACTAGCTCGTCTAAGAGGAACTAGCATGTTAGACCGTTTTACCGATCGCGCGCGCAAGGTCATGTCCATGGCCAAGCAAGAGGCGCTCGATCTACACTCAAATAAGGTGGGTACCGAGCACCTGCTGCTCGCACTCGCTAAGGAGGACGAGGGCATTGCCGCCGAGGCACTGCGTTCGCTCGACATCTCCTACGATGACATCATGGATACTCTCAAAGAGGTCCAGACCACGGTTCCCGAGCCCAGTGAGGAGACCGAGGCTGCCAAGCTCGCCTTTACGCCGCTCGTTATTAGCGTGATGGAGCGTTCCTTCCGCGTGGCACGCGAGAACAACCAGACCTACGTGTCGACCGAGCACTTGCTGATCGGCATCGTCGAAGAAGGCAACGGCATGGCCATGGACATCCTCATGCGCCTGGGTGTGTCGTCCGCCTCCATCAAAAAGGCTATCGAGAAACTCACCGCCAAGGACCAGGATAAGAAGCGCCCGCTCGCTGGCGCCGGTGCTGGTCGTCCCGGTACGGGCCTGCCGTTCTTTAGCGGCTCGGATGCCTCCCAGCAAAAGGGGAGCGGCACCGATACACTTAAGCAGTTCGCGACCAACCTTACGCAGAAGGCGCGCGACGGCGAACTCGATCCGGTGATCGGCCGCGAAAAGGAAGTCCAGCGTATGATGGAGATCCTTTCGCGCCGCACCAAGAACAACCCTCTTATCCTGGGCGATCCCGGCGTGGGCAAGACGGCCATCGTCGAGGGCCTGGCTCAGCAGATCGCCGCCGGCAACGTGCCCGAGAACCTCATGAACCAGAATATCTGGACGCTCGACCTGCCGGGTCTCGTTGCGGGCGCCAAGTATCGCGGTGAGTTCGAGGAGCGCCTCAAGAACGTGATCCAGGAGGCAACCGAGGCCGACGACGTCATCCTGTTTATCGATGAGATGCACACCATCATCGGTGCCGGTTCCGCCGAAGGCTCCATCGACGCGAGCTCCATGCTCAAGCCCGTGCTCGCGCGCGGTGCCTTCCAGATTATCGGCGCCACCACGGCCGAGGAATTCCGCAAGTACCTCACCAAGGACCCGGCCTTCGAGCGTCGCTTCCAGACCATCGATGTCGAGGAGCCGAGCGTCGAGGACACGGTCAAGATCCTGACCGCGCTCAAGCCGCGCTACGAGGAGCACCACCATGTGCGCTATACGCAGGGTGCTATCGAGGCCGCCGCGAACCTTTCCAACCGCTACATTCAGGATCGCTTCCTGCCCGATAAGGCCATCGACCTCATTGACGAGGCCGGTGCCCGCGCCCGCATCGCCGCCAACCGCGCGCCCGAGCCGGTGCGCGAGGCCGAGCATCGCATAGAGGAGCTCAAGGCCGCCGCGCAGGAGGCCACCGAGAGCGACGACATGAACAAGGCCGCCGAGATCACCGAGCAGCAGAAGGCTGCCGAGATTGAACTCGCCGAGGCCAAGGCTGCCTGGACCGCCGAGCTCGACGCCAGCCCGCTCACCATCGACGTGAGTCAGATTGCCGACATCGTGTCCGTGACCTCTGGCGTGCCGGTTTCCTCGCTCACCGAGAGCGAGAGCCGTCGCCTGCTGCAGACCGAAAGCATGCTCAAGACCCGCATTATCGGCCAGGACGAGGCCGTCGAGGCCGTCGCCAAGGCCGTGCGCCGCAGCCGCTCGCCGCTCAAGGACCCGCGTCGTCCCGGCGGCAGCTTTATCTTCCTGGGTCCCACCGGCACGGGCAAGACCGAGCTCGCCAAGACGCTCGCCGAGTATCTCTTTGGCAGCAAAGACGCGCTCATCAGCTTCGACATGTCCGAGTTCGGCAGCGAGTTCGAGGTCTCCAAGCTCATCGGTAGCCCTCCGGGTTACGTGGGCCACGACGAGGGCGGTCAGCTCACCAAGGCCGTTCGCCGTCATCCGTACTCGGTCGTGCTGTTCGACGAGATCGAGAAGGCGCACCCCGACATCTTCAACATTTTGTTGCAGGTGCTGGAGGAGGGCCGCCTGACCGATAGCCAGGGCAAGACGGTCGACTTCCGCAATACCGTGATCATCATGACGTCCAACGTGGGCGCCCGCGAGATCGCGCAGGATGCGAGCGTCGGTTTTGGCACCACCGGTGAGCAGGGTCTCACGTCGAGCGAGATCAAGGGTCGTGCGATGGGCGAGCTCAAGCGCCTGTTCCGTCCCGAGCTGCTCAACCGTATCGACGATATTGTGGTGTTCCAGAAGCTCTCGGGCGAGAACCTGACCAAGATCGCGCACCTGCTGGTGGACGACCTGCGTCAGCGCCTGATTGCCAACGGCATGAACATCAAGCTCACCGATGCGGCCTATGACAAGATCGTGGCCGAGGGTACCGACCTTACCAATGGCGCGCGTCCGCTGCGCCGTGCTATCCAAAAGCTTATCGAGGACCCGCTGTCCGAGGAGCTTCTGGCCGGCGAATGGGGCGAGGGCGATACCGTCCTGTGCGACGTGGTCGACGGCAAGTTTGTCTTTAGCCACGGCACGGGTGAGATTCCGGCGCCGCGTCCGGCGGGTGCACTCGGGGGCGATACCGCTCCGGCGGCGCCGCACACCGGAAACGCCGCGCCTGTGAGCAGTGGCGTGAGCTCGGGCCCCGGCGGCATAATGCAAGCCGGCTCTGGTGCGCTGTAGGGATTAAACATACCTTGTATAACGGGGGCGTTTCCGATAAGGAAGCGCCCTCATTTCTATTGAAATGCGCTTCAATCTGCCGTGCTATACTAAAATCGAGATATAGTATAGCAAAGGAGCTGATATGCCTACGTCAATACTCGACACGCGGCCAGTTCAGATGAACGTGCGTATAGATCGCCAGCTCAAAGAGGCGGGAGACGCCGTCCTGACTCATATTGGCATGACGCCGTCACAAGCCGTTCGGACACTTTGGGAGTATCTGGTCGTTAACGGACGCATGCCCTCGAAGGGAGACGCGGCGGCTCCGGTTTCTGACGGAGTGGAGCCCCGGCGCATGGAGTCAAGGGCCGCGCAAGGCAGCCATATCGTTCGCGATTCGTGCCTCAAATACGGCATCCCCATCCCTGAGTTCTCGGGAGACTATGACGACCTCTATGAGGAGGCCATGGCGGAGCGCTATCCCGAGTGGGTGGAACTATGAGCACAGAAGGCGTCCTCAAGCTGTTAATCGATACCAACGTATGGATGGATTATTTTTCCGGCAGGTCCGACCGTACGGCAAATGTCGTCCATCTGATCGAGATTGCCGACGCCTCGGAGCGGATTGCTCTGTTTGCCTCGTCGCTTTCGGTCAAAGACGTTTCATATCTTGTCTCGGCGGCAATCAAGCAGGAGTGCCGAAGAAAGACTGGCTCACTGAGCGATAACGCCATTGCGGCGGCAGACGAAACGGCCTGGGCATGCGTTCGACAGATGCGCGAGCTAGCCCTCATCGCCCCGGTCGGTGCAGACGAGGTCTTCGACTCCTTTGTGTTCAAGTACCACCACAATGACTTTGAGGACGACCTGATGCTGGGCGTCGCCAATCGCATTGATGCCGATTACGTCGTGACGGAGGACAAGAATCTTATTAAACATACCAATGGTGTATGCATTAATGTTCAACAGGCGTTGAGGTTGGTTGGGGGGTCCAACGTTCCCTCCGCACGGTCCGTCTAGCTTGCTTTACCTTGATAAAGTGGCGTTTCCTCACCGTTAGCCGATGATGCGAGAGCGCTCGGCGTTTTCGACTGGTTTATGCACGCAAAGTCTGGGAATATACAAGTCGCATGTCTTACTGTCTAACCAGTTGCGCCAAGGAGGCACCATGGACTACAAGATTACCGGCTACGAGCCCGCCCAGCTGTTCCATTTCTTTGAGGAGGTCAGCGCGATCCCCCGTGGGTCTGGCAACGAGAAGGGCATCAGCGATTTCCTGGTCGCGTTTGCCAAGGAGCGCGGTCTCGATGTGTATCAGGACGAGGTCTACAACGTCATCATTCGCAAGCCCGCATCTGCCGGCGCCGAGAATGCCCCGACCGTCATGCTGCAGGGCCACATCGATATGGTGTGCGACAAGTTGGGCTCCGTTGAGCACGACTTTACGACCGACGGTATCGATTTGGTCGTCAAGGACGGCGTCCTCACCGCTAACGGCACCACTCTGGGCGCCGACAACGGTATCGCCGTCGCTCTGATGCTCACTGTTCTCGATGACGATTCGATCGTTCACCCTGCCCTCGAGTGCGTATTCACCACCGACGAGGAGACTGGCCTGGTCGGCGCCGAGACGCTCGACAAGTCCCAGATTAGCGCCCGCACCATGATTAACCTTGACTCCGAGGAAGAGGGCGTTGCCACCGTCAGCTGCGCCGGCGGTGTCGTCGTTACCTACACCTGCCCGATCGCGCGCGAGCACAAGACCGGTAGCACCCTCACGCTCGACATCTCCGGCCTGCTGGGCGGTCACTCCGGCAGCGATATCCACCTGGAGCGCGGCAACGGCAACCTCATCATGGCCCGCATCATCGACCGCCTGATGGTTGCCGGCGAGCCCGCCATCGTCAGCTTCAACGGCGGCACCAAGGACAACGCCATCAACCGTGAGTGCAAGGCTGTTCTGGTCTACGCCGACCACGCTGCCGCCGAGGCCGCGGCCCAGATTGCAAAGGGCATCATCGCCGACGTCACTGCCGAGCTCGAGGTCTTCGAGCCCGGCTTTACCTGCACCGTCGAGATTACCGACGACGCCGAGGTCGAGGCCATGGACCAGAAGTCCGCGCTCGCCCTCATCCGCGCCCTGCGTCTTGCCCCCAACGGCGTCGTCCGCCGCAACGTCGCCACCGACGGCTCCGTCGAGGTTTCCTCCAACATCGGTGTGGTTGCCACTTCTGACGACGAGGTCAAGATCATGCTGTCCCCGCGCTCTTCGATCACCTCGCTGCAGAACGAGTTCAAGGACCGCCTGCAGACGCTGGCCGATGTCCTGGGCTTCGACGCCAAGTTTGAGTTCGAGTATCCCGGCTGGAGCTATGCCGAGCATTCGCCGGTCCGCGAGGTCTTTGTCGAGAGCTATCGCGAGCTCTTTGGCTCCGAGCTGCGCATCGAGTCCATTCACGCCGGCCTTGAGTGCGGCCTGTTTGCCGAGGCCCTGCACGGCCTGGACGCCATCGCCGTGGGCCCGACGCTCTCCGATGTCCACACCCCGGACGAGAGCATGGAGCTCGCTTCTGCCGAGCGCTTCTACGAGCTACTCATCGACGTTCTCAAGCGCCTTGCCGCGTAAAGGTCGCCTTGGTTAAGCCGCTCTATTACGGCTGGCTATGAAAACGGCCGCCTGGCGTAATGTCGGGCGGCCGTTATTCGTTACAGTGCGAGGATCCCCAGATGCTCAAGCAAGATCTTGAGTCCGATGAGGACGAGTACGACGCCGCCCACGATGGTGGCGGGTTTTTCGTAGCGCGCGCCAAAGGTGTGGCCGATCGCTACGCCGGCGACGGAGAAGATAAACGTTGTGATGCCGATAAGCGATACAGCGGGAACGATGTCGACCGAAAGCGCGGCGAACGAGATGCCCACGGCCAGGGCGTCGATTGAGGTGGCGATGGCGAGGATCAGATACTCTCCCAGTTCAATCTTTTCGGCATCCTTGCCGTCGCTTTCATCCTCGTCCTCGGTAAAAGCCTCCCACAGCATTTTGCCGCCGATGAAGGCCAAAAGGATAAAGGCGATCCAATGGTCGATGGGTCCGATGATGCCCGTGAATTGACTGCCGAGCGCCCATCCGATTACGGGCATGCCGGCCTGAAAGCCGCCAAAGAACAGGCCGAGCACCACGGCGACTTTAAAGTTGATCTTCTTCATGCCGAGGCCCTTGCAGATGGAAACGGCAAAGGCGTCCATCGAAAGGCCAACGGCGAGCAACACGAGCTCTGCGAGTCCCATAGTCTGGCTCCCTCTCTGCGGGCGGGCCCGCGTGTACCTCTTGGGGGAGTAACAAAAAAGACCCGTGGCGTACGCGTTGCGCGCACAGCCACGAGTCTCGTTCATTAAGGCAAGCCAGGCCGCATCGGCCAGTGTGTTGACTTGCCGCGCCACCGGAGGCGAACCCGATCACGCGACTACTCCCTCATTTATGCGAATCCCGATGCTACCACATAAGCAGCTCATTTGGATTGGGGCTCTCAGCTGTGTTCGCTCATTCTGTAAGCATCGGATTTTGCGGGCGTCACAGGGGCAAACCGTGAGAAACTTATTGACGTTTATGGAGCGTATACGATGGGAGCGATGCCTTGGATAAGAACGAGCTGCAAAAGCGTATGGAACAGGCCATTCGCCTGACGGCACCTGGTCAGCCGATCCGCACCGCCCTCGACATGATCATTGCCGGTCACCTGGGTGCCCTTATCTGCGTCGGCGACACTGAAAACGTGCTCGCTGCCGGTAACGACGGCTTCCCGCTCAACATTTCGTTTACCTCGAACCGCCTGTTCGAGCTTTCCAAGATGGACGGTGCCATCGTCATCGATGGCGACCTCACCCAGATCCTGCGCGCCAACTTCCACCTCAATCCCGATCCCTCGCTCGCCACGAGTGAGACGGGCATGCGTCACCGTACTGCCGCTCGCATGTCGGTGCTCACCGACGCCATCGTGATCTCGGTCTCGGCCCGTCGCGCCGTCGTTAACGTGTACGTCCACGGCAAGAGTTACGAGATCCAGCCCGTCACCACCATCATGAGCTCGGTCAACCAGCTCGTCGCCACGCTTCAGACCACCCGTCAGTCGCTCGACCGCTCCCTGCTGCGTCTGACGGCCCTCGAGCTCGATGACTACGTTACGCTCGCCGACATCACCGGCATTTTCTCGAGCTTTGAGATCATGCAACAGGCAAAGACCGAGCTTAAGGATTGCATTGTCAAGCTGGGCAACCAGGGCAAGCTCGTGCAGATGCAGCTCGAGCAGCTCGCGGGCTCCAGCATGGATACCGAATACGACTTGATGATCCGCGACTACGCAAGCGATTCCTCTGAGGCCAACGCCGAGAAGATCCGCGCCGAGCTGAGCCGCATGACGCCTAAGGACCTGTCCGACCCGCAGCACGTGGCGGCAGTTCTGGGCTATGACGACCTGGACGAGGACTCCGTCATGACGCCGCTGGGCCTGCGCACGCTTTCTCGCGTGTCCGTCGTGCGCGACGGCGTGGCCGAGAAGATCGTCGACGAGTACGGCTCGCTGCAGGAGCTCATGGACGACATCAGCGAGGATCCGGAGCGCCTGGGCGACTTTGGCGTTAACAACCCTGCCATTCTTGCGGACTCCCTGTACCGCATGAAGGGCACCAAACAGGGGAACGCATAATGGCGCCCGTATGCGCCGTGGTCGTTGCCGGTGGCAGCGGCCAGCGCTTTGGTAACCCCGGTGGCAAGCAGCTCGTCAATGTAGCGGGTCGTCCGCTTATGAGCTGGTCCATCCGCGCATTTGACCGTAGCAATAAGGTCGGCCACATCGTCGTGGTTTGCCCTGCCGAGCGTCGTGCCGAGATGCGCCGCCTGGCCATCGACCCGTTTGACTATGACACGCCCATCAGTTTTGCCGATGCCGGCGATACCCGCCAGGACTCCACCCGTGCCGGCGTGCACGCGGTGCCGGCGGGCTTTGAATACGTCGCCATTCACGATGGCGCTCGTCCGCTCATCACGACCGAGGCCATCGATCATGCGATCGACGTGCTTGTGGGCGACCGCTCGCTCGACGGTGTCGTGTGCGGTCAGCCCGCGATCGATACGCTCAAGATCGTCGATGGCGACAACATCGTCGAGACGCCGCCGCGCGAGCTCTATTGGGCCGCGCAGACGCCGCAGATCTTTAGCGTCGACGCCATGAAGCGCGCTCACGCCGCGGCGATTGCCGAGGGCTTTATCGGTACCGACGATTCATCGCTGGTCGAGCGCATGGGTGGGCGCGTCCGCTGCGTCCAGAGCCCACGCGACAACCTAAAGGTGACGGTGCCCGAGGACCTTCGTCCCGTAACCGCGATTCTGCTTGGCCGCATGGCCGAGGGAGAGGACCTTCCCCATGTTCAGTAACCTGCGCATTGGCCATGGCTACGACGTTCACCGTCTGGTGGAGGGGCGTCGATGTATCATCGGCGGTGTCGACATTCCCTACGAGCGCGGCCTGCTGGGCCACTCGGATGCCGATGTGCTCGCGCACGCCTTGGCCGACGCCATTCTGGGCGCCTGCCGCGGGGGAGATATCGGCAAGCTATTCCCCGATACCGACCCTGCCTACGAGGGTGCCGATTCGATGGTGCTGCTCGCTCGCGTGATGGACTATGCGCGCGAGCTGGGCTTTGAGTTTGTCGATGCCGACTGCACCATTGCCTGCCAGCAGCCTAAGATCACCCCGCACCGCGATGCCATGCGCGCCAACCTTGCCCATGCCCTGGGCGTTGACGTCGAAAACGTGGGCGTTGCCGCCACTACGACCGAAAAGCTCGGCTGGGAAGGCCAAGGCGAGGGAATTGGCGCCTGGGCCGTCTGCCTGCTACAGAAAACCGTTAAGGAGTAACGAATGCGTATCTACAACAGCGCTACCCATAAAAAGGAAGAGTTCCAGCCCATCGAGTCCGGCAAGGTCCGCATGTACGTGTGCGGCCCCACGGTCTACGACAACATCCACATCGGCAACGCCCGCACGTTCATCAGCTTCGATGTGATTCGCCGTTGGCTCATCGCGAGCGGCTACGAGGTCACGTTTGCCCAGAACCTCACCGATGTCGATGACAAGATCATCAAGCGCGCCAACGAGCAGGGCCGCACTGCCGCCGAGGTCGCGACGAAGTTCTCGGACAAGTTCATCGGCGTCATGCGCGCCGCCAACGTGCTCGATCCCGATGTGCGCCCCCGCGCCACCAAGGAGATCGGCCCCATGATCGCCATGATCAAGACGCTTATCGAGCAGGGCCACGCTTACGCAGCCGATAACGGCGATGTGTACTTTGCTGTGCGCAGCGATCCCAACTATGGTCAGGTCTCGGGCCGCAACATCGACGACCTTATGGTTGGCGCACGCATCGAGGAGAACGAGGACAAGAACGACCCGCTCGACTTTGCCCTGTGGAAGGCCGCCAAGCCCGGCGAGCCCAGCTGGCCGAGCCCCTGGGGCGAGGGCCGTCCCGGTTGGCACACCGAGTGCGCCGCCATGGTGCATCGCTACCTGGGCACTCCGATCGACATCCACGGCGGTGGCTCCGACCTTGCCTTCCCGCATCACGAGAACGAGTGCGCCCAGGCCACCTGCGCCTGGCATCAGGGCTTCTCCAACACCTGGATGCACACGGGCATGCTGCTGGTAGACGGCGAGAAGATGTCCAAGTCGCTCGGCAACTTCTTTACGCTGGCCGAGGTGCTCGAGCAGCACTCCGCTGCCGCCCTGCGCCTGCTGATGCTGCAGACGAGCTATCGCTCGCCGCTCGACTTTTCCTGGGAGCGCCTGGAGGGTGCCGAGAACTCGCTCACGCGCATTGCCGGCACGGTCGAGAACCTGCGCTGGGCCGCGAACCACGCGACGGCCGCTGCCGATGAGGCTGCTGCCGAGGCATTTGCCGCCAAGGCCGCCGAGACCCGTGCCGCCTTTAAGGAGTGCATGGACGACGACTTTAACACCGCCGGTGCCATGGGTGCCGTCTTTGGCTTCGTGACCGAGTGCAACCAGTACCTGGAGCAGGCCGGCGACGCTGCCGACAAGGCCGCTGCCCTGGCCGCCGCCGACACGCTGGCCGAGCTACTCGACACCTTTGGTGTTGAGCTTCCCGAGCCCAAGGTCGAGCTGCCGCTGGGCCTGCTTGGTGTTGCCGCCGGTCTGGTCGCCTACACGGGCGACGATGTGGACGAGGCCGCTGCCAAGATTCTCGAGGCCCGCGCCGAGGCCCGTGCCGCCAAGAACTGGGATCTGGCCGACGCCATCCGCGACCAGCTCAAGGACTTGGGCCTCACCATTGAGGATACTGCCGCCGGCACCCGTATCAAATCTCTCTAATCCCCGCGGGTTTCCCAAGCACCCGACCTTGCCGTTCAAACCGTCGCTCGCGTACTCAAGTACGCGTCGCTCCTCTTTCACGGCAATCTCGGGCACTTGGAAAACCCGTACCGACCGCCCGAATTAATATTCAAGGGCGGTCGTTTATTTTGTTTCGTTTGATATTTGTATTTAGGAGGTCGCTTTATGGCCGACAATCGCAAGCGTGCACCTCGTGGCGGCAAGCAGGCTGCTTCTGGCTCGCGTCCGATTCGCCGCAATGACCGTGCTGCCGCTCCCAAGGGCCAGCGCGATCGCTCCCAGGCTCAGGCTACACGTCCGCAGCGCGATCGCAACCGCGACAATGTTCAGGCCCCCAAGGGCGAGTTTATCGAAGGCCGCCGTGCTGCCGCCGAGGCGCTGCGCACCGGCTTTCCCGTTAAGTGCGCGCTCATTGCCGAGGGCGGGGAGCGCGATGCCGCCTTGTCGCGCCTGGTCGACGACCTCAACGCTGCGGGCGTCCGCATTAAGTATGTGCCGCGCGCGCAGCTCGACGCACTGTCGAGCCATGGCGCTCACCAGGGCATCGCGCTCGAGGTTGGCAACTTCCCTTACGCCGATGTCGCCGACATCCTCGACCGCGCGGGTGACGGACCGGCGCTCGTCGTCGTGCTCGACCATGTGACTGACGACGGCAACTTTGGTGCTATCGTGCGTTCCGCCGAGGTTGTGGGCGCGGCCGGCGTCATCATTGCCAACAAGCGCGCCGCCGGCGTGACCGTGGGCAGCTACAAGACTTCAGCCGGCGCCGTCATGCATCTGCCTATCGCGCAGGTGCCCAACATCGCCCGTGCGCTCGACGATCTTAAGGCCGCTGGCTTTTGGGTGGGCGGTGCCTCCGAGCACGCCGAAGGCAGTTGCTGGGATGCTCCCTTCGAGGGCCGCGTGGCGCTCGTCATGGGCTCCGAGGGCGACGGCATCTCGCGCCTGGTGCTCGAGAAATGCGACTTTTTGACCAAGCTTCCCCAGCGCGGCATGACCGAGAGCCTCAATGTTGCCCAGGCGACCACGGCGCTGTGCTTTGAGTGGCTGCGCCGCAACGCTGGCGAGCTCATGGGGGAGGAGTAGCGCATGTCCAAAAAGAACCGTGCCAAGTCCAAGGCCAAGCGCTTTGGCGAGGGTTCGGCCAAGCCGATTGTTTCGGCCGCGACCTATGGCGTGGGCGGCAATGCGTTTGCGCAGGCCATCGCCGACCCGGTCTCGACGGTGCACTCCAATAAGCCCGAGCTGCTGGTGGTCGACGGCTACAACGTGATCCACTGTACGCCGCGCTACGAAAAGCTCGTGTACGACCATTCTGACGATCCGTATTCCAGCGACGTTCACGATATGGCGCGCACGGCGCTCATTAATGACGTAGCCGCGTTTGCCCAGGGCCGCTACGAGGCTGTGATCGTATTTGACGGCGCGGGCAATATCTCCAGCGAGCGCCCCAACCTACCGGCCCGCGGCGTGCGCATTGAGTTTTCGCCGACGGGTGTTTCGGCCGATACCGTGGTGCAGAAGCTCTGCATCGAGGCACGTGAGGAAGGCCGCGCGTGCTCCGTGGTATCGAGCGACGGCACGATCCAGGCTGTCGTCATGGGCAAGGGCGTCACGCGCATCTCGAGCCGCATGCTGGTGGACGAGATCAAACAGATCGATAACGACGTTCACGAGGCAGAGGAAGCTCCGCAGATCAAGATGACTCTGGGCAGTCGCCTGAGCCCCGATGCCCTGGCCAAGCTCAAGGCCCTGCGCGGACGGTAAGGGATTATCCATAGAGACCTGTTTCCCAATTGGCCGGCCCGTTGATTTGTAATCAATGGACTGTGGGTTGCCGTCGCCAAAACGAATAGTTTTTGGTTTTGGCGAACGGATAAAACTATTCGTTCTGGCGAATAGTTTTGAGATGTGGTCGGGTGAAGGGCCTGTTGCGCCTCGTCCGCAATTCCTTTATTCTTAACTGGCTTCGCGCGAAAGCGCCAAGTGTGCCAGTGTGGCGCAACGGTAGCGCAACTGATTTGTAATCAGTGGGTTGCAGGTTCGATTCCTGTCACTGGCTCCATGAGAGTTTCGGGCTCTGTCTCTATATGGGACAGGGCCCGTTTCTATTTATGTTGACATGTCAGCGGGTTTGACTTCCACCAGGCTTCAGGTTTGTCTTGATCTGTAACACGGGCGGGCTGAAAACCCTCCTTATAGTTACAGATCGAGACAATGCCAAGGGATGGTCGATAACATCTCGATCTGTAACACGAAGAGGCTGAAAGCCGTTCTTGCTGTTATAGATTTAGATAAACAGACAAGCCGCCAGGGAAACATCTCGATCTGTAACAGATAGAGGAGGAATAACCCTCTTACTGTTACAGATCGAGACAGAAGCCAGGGCGAGGCTGGTCATCGTCATCGAGCGAGGATTTTCGGACACACGAGAGTGGAAAATCTCCCGCCTGGAGAATGAGCGTGGATAATCTGCCACTTTGGGCCCAGTGGCACGTCAAAAGTGGGAGATTATCCACGCTCGATTTCAAACGGAAGAAAATCCACGCTCGATCGTGCCGGGGAAGCCCGATCGCGACCTATGTAATAGTGCAAGAGGGCCGTTATCGAAGGTCGATGCTGTAGGCGTACTCCACCGTGCCAAAGTGTTCCCTCGGGAAATGTCGCCAGCGCAGCCAAATCCACCGTTCTCCATATCCAAACTCAACAAAAACGCAGGTCAAGGATATATAGATACGCCCGGCACCGTGTATCTAGAGGTTTTCGTTGACAGCCCCCAAGGTGGCATCGTATTATCTTCTTCGTTCGCGGGGGCGGCGGTCCAAAAGACCAAAGGACCTGCGGATACTTGAACGATTGGGAGTTTGCCCGAGTGGTTAATGGGGACGGGCTGTAAACCCGTTGGCTCTGCCTACATAGGTTCGAATCCTATAGCTCCCACCCGTCAAGTGCCTGTATAGCTCAGTCGGTAGAGCACTTCGTTGGTAACGAAGAGGTCACCAGTTCAAGTCTGGTTGCAGGCTCCATCCGGCGGTGTAGCTCAGTTGGTTAGAGCACACGGTTCATACCCGTGGCGTCACTGGTTCGAATCCAGTCACCGCTACCATAGGTAACACGGTGGCTTCTCAATAGTATGTTGAGAGGCCACTATGGTATAAAGGCAAAGTCCCGTCCGGGGACGACCTGTTAAGAGGAGGGCTTTATGGCCAAAGAGAAGTTTGAGCGCACTAAGCCGCATGTTAACATCGGCACCATTGGTCACGTCGACCACGGCAAGACCACGCTGACCGCTGCCATCACCAAGGTTCTCTCCGAGACCGAGGGCTGCAAGGCTGACTTCACTGCGTTCGAGAACATCGACAAGGCTCCCGAGGAGCGCGAGCGCGGCATTACGATTTCCGTCTCCCACGTCGAGTACGAAACCGCTGCCCGTCACTACGCTCACGTTGACTGCCCGGGCCACGCTGACTACGTCAAGAACATGATCTCCGGTGCTGCTCAGATGGACGGCGCTATCCTGGTCATCGCCGCTACCGACGGCCCCATGGCTCAGACCCGCGAGCACATCCTGCTCGCCCGTCAGGTCGGCGTTCCCTACATCGTCGTCTTCCTGAACAAGTGCGACATGGTCGACGATGACGAGCTCATCGACCTCGTCGAGATGGAGACCCGTGAGCTCCTCTCCGAGTACGATTTCCCCGGCGACGACATCCCCGTCATCCGTGGTTCCGCTCTGGGCGCTCTCGAGGGCGACGCCAAGTGGATGGACGCCATTCGCGAGCTCATGAAGGCCGTCGACGAGTACATCCCGACGCCTGCTCGTAACAACGACCTCCCCTTTCTGATGGCCGTTGAGGACGTTATGACCATCTCCGGCCGTGGTACCGTTGCTACCGGCCGTGTCGAGCGCGGTGAGCTCAAGCTCAACGAGCCCGTCGAGATCGTCGGCATCAAGGATACCCAGAACACCGTCGTTACCGGTATCGAGATGTTCCGTAAGTCCATGGACTTCTGCGAGGCTGGCGACAACGTCGGTCTGCTGCTCCGTGGCATCAAGCGCGAGGACATCGAGCGCGGCCAGGTTCTCTGCAAGCCCGGTTCGGTTACCCCGCACACCAAGTTCACCGGCGAGATCTACGTTCTGACCAAGGAGGAGGGCGGCCGTCACACCCCGTTCTTCGATGGTTATCGTCCTCAGTTCTACTTCCGTACCACCGACGTTACTGGTACGGTCAAGCTCCCCGAGGGCACCGAGATGGCTATGCCTGGTGACCACATCACCATCGAGGGCGACCTCATCCACCCGATCGCCATGGAGGAGGGCCTGCGCTTCGCTATCCGCGAGGGTGGCCACACCGTCGGTTCGGGCATCGTCTCCACGATCATTGAGTAAATTAGCTCTTTGATATAGCTGACTTAGAGAACCCGGCACTTATATGGGTGCCGGGTTCTTTTCTGCAATGGATATTGAGCCGTTGCTGGTGTCGAGAGGATCGATTATGGTCCTGGGTCCACCGTCGATTAGATCTCGTTGGCTCCATTGATGTGTTCCAAATATGAATGGGTTCACCGAGAACCAATTGATTCGAGGTTTTCGTTGACAGCACTTACGTAGAGCTGATAAAGTATTAACTCGTGCCCGTACGGGGCGGAAATGAAAGGTTCAGGATACATGCGTACTCTAGTTACTCTTGCGTGCACTGAGTGCAAGCGCCGCAACTATACGACCACCAAGAACAAGTCGACCATGCCTGATCGTATGGAGATCAAGAAGTATTGCCCCTGGTGCCGTCACCACACGCTGCACAAAGAGACTCGCTAGTCTCTAATCACATACGCCAGTAGTTCAATTGGTAGAGCATCGGTCTCCAAAACCGAGTGTTGAGGGTTCGAGTCCTTCCTGGCGTGCCAGTCATTATTCCGTAAGCTCCCAATTGGGGGCTTACGGTTTACTCATGTATAAGCGCATTGCGCGGAGGTAACCCAAATGGCCAACAAGAAGAACAAGAAGAAGGCTCAGCAGCAGGCGCCTGCCAACAACGCTGCCGCCAACTCCAAGGTTGAGGCCAAGAAGGCCGTTGCCAAGAAGAACGAGAAGGCTGCGAAGTCCAAGAAGAACGAGAAGCCTGGTTTCTTCGCCCGCACCAAGAAGTATTTCGCTTCGGTCAAGTCCGAGATGAAGCGTGTCACGTGGCCCGATAAGAAGGAGCTCGTGAACTACTCGGTCGTCGTTTGCGCTTCTCTGATCGTCGTCGGCGTCGTCATCGCTCTGCTCGATGCTGGCTTTGGCGAGGCTCTTGCTCTGTTCTCTGGATTGAGGGGCTAAACCATGTCTAAGCGTTGGTACGTCGTTCACACTTACTCTGGATACGAGAACCGCGTTAAGTCCGATCTCGAGCATCGCATCGAGACTATGGGCATGCAGGACCGTATCTTTGATATCGAGATTCCTATGGAGCGTGTCACCGAGATTAAAGAGGGTGGCAAGCGTGAGACCAAGGATTCCAAGATTTTCCCGGGTTATGTCCTGGTCCGCATGGAGATGGATGATGATGCTTGGACGTGCGTTCGTAACACGCCTGGCGTCACCGGTTTCCTGGGCGGTAACGGTAAGCCCGCTCCGCTTTCCCGCGACGAGTACAACAAGATGACTCGTCGTCCCGGTAAGGGCGATTCGCCCAAGCGCACCTCGGTTGATATTGAGGTCGGCACGTCCGTCCGCGTCACCGATGGCCCGCTTACCGACTTTGATGGCAAGGTCTCCGAGGTTAACACCGAGGCTGGCAAGCTCAAGGTCACGCTGATGATCTTTGGCCGCGAGACGCCGGTCGAGCTCGACTTTAACCAGGTCGCTGTCATCGCTTAAGTTTTCGTCCGTTCGCGCGAGCGTGCTTCTTCTGTGACTGCTCATCTCAGGAGTGCTTCTAACACGTGCGTGCTTACGATATAGCAAGTACTTCACACTCGTGATTCGAAAGGAATGACCATGGCTGAGAAGAAGGTTGCCAACGTCATTAAGCTCCAGATTCCTGCTGGTGCAGCTAACCCCGCTCCTCCCGTCGGCCCCGCCCTGGGCGCTGCTGGCGTCAACATCATGCAGTTCTGCCAGGCCTTTAACGCCGAGACGCAGGACAAGAAGGGCGACATCATCCCCGTTGAGATCTCTGTCTACGAGGACAAGTCCTTCTCCTTCATCACCAAGACCCCGCCGGCGGCTCACCTCATCAAGAAGGAGCTGAACCTCAAGTCTGGTTCTGCTAAGCCCCAGGCCGACAAGGTTGGTCAGCTCTCCCAGGAGCAGCTCACCAAGATCGCCGAGATCAAGATGCCGGACCTCAATGCCAACGACATTGACGCCGCCAAGAAGATCATCGCCGGTACCGCCCGTTCCATGGGCGTCACCATCGCTGAGTAGCGATTTCTTATGGTAACGACGGGTGCTCCGACCTGGGCGCCCGTTAAATGTGTGCAATAGGGCACACGATACGATGTGGGAGGGCTCACGCCCGTTTAACCACAGGAGGTAATGCACATGGCTAAGCATGGTAAGAGCTATAACGCCGCTGCCGAGAAGATCGATCGCGCCACGCTCTACACCCCCCTTCAGGCTGCCAAGCTCATTAAGGAGCTCGACACCGCCAAGTTCGACGAGACCGTCGAGGCCCACTTCCGTCTGGGCATCGATACTCGTAAGGCTGACCAGAACATCCGTGGTTCCATCTCCCTGCCCCACGGCACCGGCAAGACCGTTCGTGTTGCCGTCTTCGCCGAGGGCGAGAAGGCCCGCGAGGCTGAGGCTGCCGGCGCCGACATCATCGGTTCCGATGAGCTTGTCGCCCAGATTCAGAAGGGCGAGATCAACTTCGACGCCGCTATCGCTACGCCGAACATGATGGCCAAGGTTGGCCGCATCGGTAAGATCCTTGGTCCCCGTGGCCTCATGCCGAACCCCAAGCTCGGCACCGTGACCATGGACGTCGCCAAGATGGTCTCCGAGCTCAAGGCTGGCCGCGTTGAGTACCGCGCCGACCGCTACGGCATCTGCCACGTGCCCCTGGGCAAGAAGTCCTTCTCTGAGCAGCAGCTCGTCGAGAACTACGCTGCCCTGTACACCGAGATCCTGCGCGTCAAGCCCTCTTCTGCTAAGGGCAAGTACGTCAAGTCCATCTCCGTGTCTTCCACCATGGGCCCTGGCGTCAAGGTCGATCCCGCTATCCAGCGCGACTTCCTGGCTGAGTAACTAACAGTTACTGCCTGAGCAAAGCAAGCATTGCTAAAGAGACCCGGTTCTGCCTCGTGCAGGACCGGGTCTCTTGCTTTTGAGTCAACGAAACCACCACGAAGGGGACAGGCACCCTTGTGGTGGTTTTACTTGTGTTGTACTTTAGCGCGATGTAGTACTACCCGAGGCCGAAGGGAGCCCAACATGTTTAAGAACACGCAACAGCTCCTAGGCCTAGCGCTACTAGATTGGATAGCGCGCTAGGGTTGTAATCTCGCTATAACGATTTGTTGTACCCGGGTGCGCTATCGTCTGCCGCTTTCAGGCGTGATGAGCGACACGGGTATTTTTCTATCTCTAGGCCTTCTCTCTCTCCTGAAAGCCATCTGTCATAAAACGGTCAATCAGGAGGAACATATAAGCCGCAAAATCACAATCTTTGACGCCACCCTGTGCGACGGTGAGCAGTCGCCGGGCGCCAGCATGAATACCGAGGAAAAGCTCTTCATCGCCCGCCAGCTGGTGCGCATGAACGTGGACGTTATCGAGGCGGGCTTTCCCATCTCGAGTCCTGGTGACTTTCGCTCCGTACAGGAGATTGGCAAGATTGCGGGCGACCGATGCACGGTATGCGGCCTGACGCGCGCTGTCGACAGGGATATCGAAGTGGATGCAGAGGCGCTCAAAACGGCCCAGAGGCCCCGTATCCATACAGGGCTGGGTGTGAGCACCAGTCACCTGCGCGACAAGCTCCATATGACTGAGGAAAGGGCAATTGAGTGAGCGATCCATGCCGTCAAACATGCTCGCAAGTTCGTTGACGATGTTGAGTTTTATGCCGAGGATGCCGGCCGCTCCGATCAGGAGTTTCTGGTGCGCATTATCGAGGCGGCCGTAAAGGCCGGTGCCACGGTCGTGAACATCCCCGATACGATGGGCTACAACATGCCGTGGGACTTTGGCGCCCGCATCCGTGACCTGCGCGGGCGCTGCGGGTGCGGCCGGTCAGCGTGCGGTCGACGTGATGGAGTATCGCGAGTACGAGATTGAGCGCATTGCGCGCCAGGCATTTGAGGCGGCGCGCAAACGTCGCGGCAAGGTGACGAGCGTTGATAAGCGCAACGTGCTGGAGACGAGCCGCATGTGGCGCGAGATCGTGCATCGCGTGCAAGACGAGGAGTACTCCGACGTGGAGCTTGAGGACCTGCTCGTCGACAACGCCGCCATGCAGCTCATCAGTCGACCGGCAGACTTTGACGTCGTGGTGACGGAGAACATGTTCGGCGACATCCTGTCCGATGAGGCGGCTCAGATTACCGGATCGCTCGGTATGCTTGCCTCTGCCTCGCTGGATGATGGCGTATCGCTGTTTGGGCCGAGCGCTGGCAGCGCTCCTGACATCGCGGGGCTCGGCGTGGCCAATCCGCTGGCTCAAATCTTGTCGGTGGCGATGCTGCTGACCTACGCGCTCGACATGGGCGAGCAAGCCGCGTGGATCGAGAGCGCCGTGGCGCGCGTGCTCGACGAGGGCTGGCGCACCCGTGACATCGCCGATGTCAACACCCCGGCAGATAAGATCCTCGGCACCACGACGATGGGCGACAAGGTCGTCGCCGCGCTGTAGGCGATGCCGATTCAAGCTGTCAAATATCTCAATCTGTAACATCTAAGGGGCAAAATCGTTCCTACCTGTTACAGATTGAGATTTTCGGCTGAGCATCCGTGGTCTGTCTCGATCTGTAACAGCTAACCGATTATTTGGGCCCTACCTGTTACAGATTGAGACAAACCGTTGGGACAGGTCGGACGAGTCAGCAAAACCACCACAAAGGTGCCGGTCCCCTTCGTGGTGGTTTTTAGCGCAACGAGGTGTTCCCAGCCGACCATACGGGCGGCCTTGCGCTCACGCTGCTCGATGACAGCGCATCTTTAGACGCGAAGTGCGGAACCGGGTGCATATACGAGCCGCGTAGCGTTACGAATTCATGGGAATGACCGTATCGCCAATTTGTACGCTTGCAATCTTGTCTGTGTCACAAACTTGCGAGAACGGCCAGGTCTTGTGGACATCAGTGGTGCCGTTATCCAGTTTATTTGCGAAATAGCCGCTGTGGCTGGTTGCGTCCTCAACATGACCGTCTTTGAACGTCACGATGAGGGGTATGTTGCCAACGGCATCCATAGACTCCTCCATGTTTTGAGACATCTTGCCGCTGTTGTTGTCGTGTTCGATGGAACGATCTATGTTGTAGCGGACTGAAACGCCAACGCAGGATACGGTGGCCTCTTGAATCGTCGCCTTGGTGCCGTTAAAGTTGACCGATTTGGGCGCGGGAATCGTAACGGATGTATCTTCGTAATTCAGCTGGAACTTAAGATCCCATGGGCCCGTAAGTATTTTCTTATACTCGGGAAGCTCTTTGCCAGCACGTGGCACAACGAGAGAGTTGATATGCGTGCGGACGGTCCTGCCCATAAGGCCGGGTGATTCAACGCTGAACTGTGCAAAGTATTGAATGCTGGAGTCATTGGGGTTCTTGTCAATGAGCCATGATTGGCCTTGGCCGCCATGCTCGCCATCAACGTATACGTTTCCATCGACACTTCCGGCGATAGTTCCGTTCTCGCCCGGCTCGGAAAGCTTTTTCAGGGCAGCGGGATCGTCGAACGTAAGCGTATAGGCGATGGTAACCATATCCTTGTCGCCCATGATGGCGTCGGCGGTCACGGTGACTCCGTTGTTGGAGCAGCTAGCACCGACGGGCCGGCCAATACGGTCGATGATCTCGGTTTGAGAAGCAGGTCCGTCAAAGATGTCGGAAAGCATGTCAGAAGGAAGCGGCAGGACGCCTGTTGCCATAGCCGTGCCAGCGCCTCCAATGACGATAGCGAGGACTGCCGTTACAGCGGCAATGCGAGCGACTGTTCTTACGGGATGGCGGGCGATGCGCGGCTTGCGTCGCGTACCATTAAAGTTGCTTTGAGCGGTCGCCGCATCGCTTGAGGCGACGGACTGAGCAATCGAGTTTGCCATGTGCTGCTTCGCATTATCGGTAAACGAAATGTGCTCCAGGGCGTGGCGATAGTCATTCGAATTCGTAGTCATTGTGGTCTCCTTTCAAGGAAAGCCGAAGTGACGCACGTCCGCGGCTAAGGTGCTGGGCGGTTGCAGCTGGCGTCGCGTGAACGGCGTCTGCGATTTCCCTGATGCTCATGCCTGCGTAGTAGTGCAAAAAGATGGCGATGCGCTGTGCTTGAGGCAGGGCCGTGACAGCGGAAAGAATGGCGCAGTCGCGTTGCGCGAATTCTTGCTCGGTATGTGTTACGGGTGCGCAGAAATCGGGGAGCGAATCGAGGTCGACAACCGGGTGATTCGCGTGCGTACGGCCGATATCGCGACATGCGTTCAGTGCGACTCGGATCACCCAAGCACGTTCGTGTTCGAGCGAGTCGAACGGTTGAGTGCGTTGGAGAATCTTGATCAGCGTGTCCTGGCAGATGTCTTGAGCGTCGTCAGCGGATCCAAGGGCCGAATAGCACAATCGAAGGATGAGGTCGGAATACGTGTCGACCAAGCGCTTTGCTTCCCGCTCGATCTGATCGGCATCGCATCGGAGCGTGCTATTGCGGTTACGGCGTGCAGGCATAGTGTCACCTCCAATTGGTCGTGGTGGATATAGGGAAGGCGTCTCGCGAGGTCCCTCTACATACAACACGGTCGAGACTGCATAAGTTGACAAAAAAAGACGGCACGTGAGCGCCGTCCTTACAAAACAATGAGTGTTCTCGTTAATTACACAAGCACCGTGATGGACAGGTCGGACGAGTCAGCAAAACCACCATAAAGGTGCCTATCCCCTTCGTGGTGGTTGTTGGCAGTTACCAGGGGGTTCTGGCGGTTGAAGACTCGATTGCTTCGTGGCGTTTGAGCTCGCGGCGCATGGTTTGCGAGTTGAGCCAAGCGGCCTTCCAACCGCGCGTGGGGTAGCGCGCCTCGTCAATTTCGATCTTGGTATAGCCGCAGGCGTTGACAATCTTCGTTCCGCATGGGTGTTGGCGCTCGCGTTGAAAGTTGGGGCCGTAGCTTTGGTGCACATGCCCGTGAATCATATAGTCGGGACCCCAAGACTCAAGAGCCGCATTAAAGCACTCGAATCCTCGATGCGGCAGGTCGTCCAGGTCGCCCATGCCTGCGACGGGTGCATGGGTAAGTAGAATATCGCATCCGTCTACCAGTGCGATTTTTCGCGATAGCTTGCGCATGCGTTTTGCCATCTCGCGCTCGGTATACATGTTCGCGCCGTCGCGGTAGCGCATGGAACCGCCCAGACCCGCAATGCGAATACCTCGGTACACATATACGCTGTCCTCAACACAAATGCACCCGCCCGGTGCATGGCGCGCGTAGCGGTCGTCGTGGTTGCCACGAACGTACACAAGCGGTTTGTTGATGACAGTGACCAAAAACTCAAGATAGTCCGGATCCAGGTCGCCTGCGGATAGAATCAGGTCAACGTCCTCAAAGCGCTCCTTGCGAAAACATTCCCACAGGCAGCGCTCCTCTACATCGGCAATGGCTAGGATATTCATAGGGCACGGACCTCCGGCTCGTTATCGAGCTGCGGAATCGAGCCTATAACGTTGTCAGCCAGCCAGTTCATCTCGACAATCTGCGTACTCGGCAGGGGAGGGAAGCCCTCAATCTGAACCACGCCGTCCTGGCTGTGGAGCTCGCCGCCAAATGGGTTGATGGAGCCCTCGACAATGCCGTTGCGAAGCAGCTGCACAAGTTTACGCGTCTGATAGGGTAGGCCCGGAGCGTAGCGAATATCGATGACGCCGGAGCTCATACCGTACCAGTAGTTGACGGCGCGCACCTGCTGGTCATCGGCGGTCTCGTCCCATGTGCCGTGCAGTAGGCTGCGTACGATGAGTTCGTAGTAACGGCCCCAGTTCCATACCGGCATAGCAATACCGGTAACTTCCTTGCCGTTTACCAGACGGTGAAGCCCGTAGGCGGTGGGGTCCTCGAGAGACTTGGACATATCGGCGCCGGTCATGACGCTCACGCCCTCGCGACACATGGCTTCGGCAAGACCGCCGGCGGGAACATCTCCCCAAGTGAGGATAATCTGCGCACGAGGGTCGAGCAGCGAGGCACCGATAGCGAAGGCGTTGATTTCGCTCAGCGCGCCCGAGGCGAAGACCGACGCATGGTAGCCAATACGGTGGTTGTCGGCCATGCTGGCGGCAAGGGCGCCCAGTAGGAACTTGGCCTCGTACATCTTTCCAAAGTACGAGCGGACGCTTTGGTGGGGAAGGCCGATTGAGCAGTTAAGGAACCGCACCTGGGGATACTCGACTGACGCCCTGAGCGTGTATTCCATGAGCCGGTGTGAGGTCGAGAAGATGACGTTCGCCCCGTGCTTTACGGCTGTCTCGACGGCGGCGTAGAACACGTCCGAATCGTGGCAGTCCTCGAACGCCTCGGTGCGCACGATGCCGCCAAAGTGCTCATCAAGATACCGGCGGCCCTGGTCGTGTAGGCTGTCCCAGCTCGACGTGGCACAGGGAAACTCGTGGATAAAGGCGATTCGCATGGGATTGGCAGTGGAGTAGACGGTCTTGCTCATAAAGAAGTTGAGCACGCCCGAGGTAGCTTTTGTCGGTGCGCCCTCTTTCTCGTTGGGCTGCGGCGCTTCGACAAGATCGACTTTGTCCTCGTCGCTTTTGCCGGCAATGACAAGCTCGCGCCAAATCTTGCACAGACGGTTGACGACGATATCCGTCGGCGTATCCAGCAGACGGTCCTGGTTGTAGACGTTGAGGTAGACGAGCATGGCATCGGCGGGCGTAATGTCCAAGTGGTCGCCGCCCGCGCGAAGATAGGCGCGCTTAAAGAGCAGGAAGGTGTGACGTAGGTAGTCGACCTTCTTTTGAGGCCATTTTTCGACAAGATCTTGGCCGAGCATTTTGGCAAGCATCTCGTAGCTGCCCTCGCGCGAAAACTCAATCTCGTACAGGGGGCATACGTACCAAAAGGCGCAAAACTCACCGTACAGGCGGCTCTCGACGGAATCCCACTTACCGGGGTACAGACGCGTCACCTTGGCCGAAACCGTCGGAGCGTCAAGGAATTTGAGGACGCTGACACGCTTGTTGCCCTCTTGGACGTAAAAGCGGTGCATGAACTCGGTGACGATGATGGGGTCGCGGTAGCCCTCGGAGATTTGGATATCGTAGAGGTTGGACCATTTGCGGGCGAATTCGGTATTCCAGGGGAGCAGCGGCATAAAGTTACACGAAAAGGCGGACTGGCGACCTTTGGTAACCGTGCCGACGACCATTTCGAGCGGAATGTCCCGCAGGCCGATGTTCTCGCGCTGCCCGCAGGGAAGCTGGGCGACCAAGCTGTCGAGGTCCGTAAGATATGGATGCTCGCTTTGGCTGATGGCGCGACGGCGTCCCTGTTCGCCGCGCTTGCGCGCTTGACGATAGGCCTCTTCCATGGTGTCTACTCCCTTAGTCGTTTAAACAACGATATGAACCATGGTACCACGATGCGAAACCACCACAAAAGGTGCCTGTCCCCTTTGCGGTGGTTTTAGGCGATGATGGGGGCGATGGCGCGGATGCAGGCGTCGGCTGCCGTAAAGGTGGTGCTGTCGTCACTGACGATAAAGATGATCTTACCCTTAATGCCAAAGTCGCCGATCTCGCTAAAGAGCACGTAGGGTTCCTTGTCAAAGCCCGAGATGGGTGAAACGGCGACCTTGGTGGCACAGGCGAGCTCGTCTGCCAGCGCATCGAGCGAGTCCCATTTTGACGTGTCCTTCACCGCGACGGGAACGACAACGCGTCCAAAGGGCATGAGGTGCACGAGTGTGTTCTTGGAGATGTTGGAGTTGGGGACGATGATGGTCTGTCCGCAGGCGTCCTCGATGGTCGTGTGGCGCCAAGTGATGTCCTGGACCACGCCCGACACGCCGCCGACCTCGATATTGTCGCCGGGCTTGATGATGCCCATAAAGGTCACTTGCATGCCGCCGATAAGGTTTGATAGCGTGTCCTGAAAGCCGAGCGAGATGGCGATGCCGCCGACGCCAAGAGCGGCGACGAGCGCGTTTGCGTTAATGCCAAAGCAGTTGTCGAGGATAAAGCTGCCGCCGATCATCCAAATGACGGCACGCGCGATGTTGATGAAGATGCTCGATGCGGGAAGCGGGTTGTCGTCTCGGTTGAGTAGGTGGCGCAGGGTCTTGGATGCCACCTTGGCGGCGATGGCGGTGACTATTACCAAGATGACGGCCCAGATGATGTTGTGGACCCAGCGCTGCTCAAAGAAATGAAGAATCGGTTCAAACAATTCCATGTAGGGAAAACCTCCTAATGATCATTCAACCATGATACCCACCAAAAAGCCCGTCCGATCACATCGGACGGGCCGATAACTTGAGATGGGGTGGCCGCGGTGGCGTAAGCTGGGCCGCCGGCGAGCACGCCGGCAAGGAGTGCGGCGGTCAAGCAAGACGGGGAAGGAGTCTTCTCATGGCAGTTTCCTTAGTTCTTAACCAGTGGTTCCTGCTGACGCTGGATTATCGACATGATATGCGAAAACCGTCGCAAAGGTATCTGTTCCTTTGCGGCGGTTTTGACGTTTGCGCAGATAAAACCTGCCAAAATAAACCTGTCCCTTATTGGCAGGTTTTAGCTCAGCAGCATGCGGTCGTTGGCGAGCTCGCCGCCCGAGACCTCCTCGAACTTCTGCAGCAGGTCGGCTACGGTGAGCGACTTCTTCTCGTCGCCGGCCACGTCGTAGATCACATGGCCCTCGTGCATCATGATCAGACGGTTGCCCAGACGGATGGCGTCATTCATGTTGTGCGTAACCATGAGCGTGGTCAGATGGTTTTCGTCGACAATCTCCTCGGTCAGGTTGAGCACCTTAGAGGCCGTCTTGGGGTCGAGGGCCGCCGTGTGCTCGTCGAGCAGCAGCAGGCGCGGCTTGGTGAGCGTGGCCATCAGCAGGGTGAGTGCCTGGCGCTGGCCGCCCGAGAGCAGGCCGACCTTGGCGTTGAGACGCGTGTCCAGACCGAGGTCCAGGCGCTTGAGCAGTTCAACGTACTCGTCCTTCTCGGCCTTGGTGACGCCCCACGAAAGACCGCGACGCTGGCCGCGGCGCTTGGCGAGGGCCAGGTTTTCGGCAATTTGCATGTCGGCTGCGGTGCCGCGCATGGGGTCCTGGAACACACGGCCCAGGTACTTGGCGCGCTGCGACTCGCTCAGACGCGAGATGTCGGTGCCGTCGAGCTCAATAACACCAGAATCGAGCGGATACACGCCGGCGATCATATTGAGCAGCGTGGACTTGCCGGCGCCGTTGCCGCCAATCACGGTTACAAAGTCGCCATCGTTGAGGGTGAGGTCGACGCCGGTGAGCGCGCGCTTCTCGGTGACGGTGCCCTTGTTAAAGGTCTTCTTGACGTGCGAGAGCTTAAGCATCTGCCTCATCTCCCTTCGTGTAGGAGCTGCGGAGCTTATAGCGCTCCCAAATCACGGGCACGCACAGGGCCACGGCGACGATCGCGGCAGAGAGCAGCTTCATGTCGTTGGCGTCCATGCCCAGCTGCAGCACGATGGCGCGGATAAGGAAGTACACCACGGAGCCAAAGACGGCGGAGGCAAGACGGACGCTAAACTGCGTCAGACCGCCGGGCAGCAGGCGACCGAGCACTTCGCCGATGACGATGGCGGCAAGACCGATAACGATGGCGCCGGTGCCCATGCCAATGTCGGCATACTTCTGGCTCTGGCAGATGAGCGCACCCGAAAGGCCAATGAGGGCGTTGGAGAGCACGAGGGCGATCATTTTGGTGGTGTTGGTGTTAACGCCCAGGGCGCGGATCATGTACTCGTTGTTGCCGGTGGCACGCAGCGCCGAGCCGATCTCGGTGCCAAAGAACCAGTACAGGATGGCGACGATGGCCACGGCCAGCACAATGCCTAGGATAATGGCAACAGTGGACTGCGGCAGGCCCGTCATGTTGCTGACAGACGAGAAGATAGTGCCCTTGGCAAGGATGGGCGTGTTGGACTTGCCCATGATGCGCAGGTTGATGGACCACAGACTGATCTGCGTAAGGATTCCGGCGAGGATTGCGGGAATCTCAAAGACGGTGGTCAAGATGCCCGTGACGGCGCCCGCGATGGCGCCGGCGCACATGCCGGCCAGCACGGCGAGCAAGGGGTCGACGTTATTGTTGACGATGAGTACGGCGCAGACACAGCCGCCGAGGGCAAAGCTGCCGTCGCAGGTCATATCGGGGATGTCGAGCAGGCGGAACGTGATAAACACGCCAAGCACCATAATGCCCCAGAGGACGCCCTGCGAAACGGCGCCCTGCAATGCAATGAGCATGCTTCATACCTCCTAGGATAGGGTGGACACGTGATTTTCCATAATAGCGGTACCAATGCATAAAAGAGCTGCGGACGGATGTTTTGTCTCATCCGAAACAAGCAGGGCGAACGCCGGTCTTTAGCGTTCGCCCCAAGGACTCAGATATTGAATAACGCGGCTGTGGCGCGCGTGCGGGCCCTAGACGCGTTACCGCGCATGGCGCTACTCGTCCAGAGCGGAAAGGTCGATGCCTAGGGCCTCGGCCATCTCGTCGTTCTTGACGACGACCAGGTCCTTGCTCGAGAGGTGCTTGATTGGCATATCCTCGGGCTTGGCCTCGCCCTTCAGGATCTTAACGGCCATCTCGCCCGCGGCGTAGCCCAGGTCCTTATAGTTGATGGAGAGGGTGAACAGGCCGCCGGCCATGCACATACCCTCCTCGCCGGTCACGAAGGGGAGCTTATTCTCCTTGCAGATCTGGCCGACCTGCGAAGCGCCCGCGGCGATGGTGTTGTCAGTGGGGGAGTACAGCGCGTCGACCTTGCCCACGGCAGACTCGACGACGGACTGAATCTCGTTGGAGCTCGAGACGGTGAAGTCAGTGTACTCGAGCCCCAGCTTGTCGAGCTCCTTCTTGGCGGCCTTGATCTGGACGTCGGAGTTGGACTCGGCGGTGCAGTAGAGCAGGCCGACCTTTTTAACGTCGGGCAGGACCTTCTGCATCATCTCGAGCTGCTCGGCGACCGGGGTGAGGTCGGAAGCGCCCGTGACGTTGGTGCCGGGCTTGTCGTTGTCCTGGACCAGGCCGGAGGCGGCGTAGTCGGTGATGGCACAGCCCACGATGGGGATATCGGCCGTGGCGCCGGCGGCAGCCTGCGCGGCGGGCGTGGCGATGGCATAAATCAGGCTGACGTTGTCGCCCACAAACTTGTCGGCAATGGACTTACACGTGGACTGGTCGTTCTGGGCGTTCTTCTGGTCGATCTTGACCTTAAGGCCGCTCTCCTTGATGGCCTTGACAAAGCCATCGTTGGCGGCGTCGAGTGCGGAGTGCTCGGTGAGCTGCAGAACGCCGATGGTGTAGTCGGAACCGGCGGCAGCAGAGCCGGAACCAGAGTTGCCGCCGCATCCGGCGAGCGGGGCGAGCGCGAGCAGGCCAGCGGAGACCAGAAGGCTCCTGCGGCTGATGGTGATGTCCTTCATATCATTACCCCCAGTATAAAAATGGCTGGAAACACTGCACTGGGACAAAGTGCAAGTGGGACTATAGTAGCGCTGATGTCCATTTTTACAACAGTCTGGCGGGTTTTTTAATACAGAATCGGATGGGCGGTACGGGTAGTCGAATGGGCGGCGGAGGGTCTTATGCGGCGGAGGAGGCATCGTCCTCGTCCAGGGCGGCGAAGAGCTTCTTGCCGTCGAGGAGACGTGTGGTGACGTTTCTCATTCGGCCGATCTCTACGGTACGCAACGTGTCATCGGCGCCTCGCGCGTCATAGACCGTTCCCAGCAAATACGAGATGCCGTCTCGTTGCTTGATGGCAAAGGGCCGGAGTGTCATCCGTGCCACTTCGACCTCTCCGCGTGCCGTGACACTCGAAATATCAAAACTCACCGTGGTTCCGTGGTCGATGGCCTGCTCGATGAGCTCGCAGGCATCGATGCGCTTGACGGGCGTGCGTGTGGCCTTGGTGGATTTGTCGCCTGCGCTTGGAGCAGGCTCGGGTGCATCGAGGTAGCCGCGAACGTCGGCACTCGCCATGGCGACCAGGTGCTGCGCCATGCTCTTTCGAATGGCGATGGGCGTGGAGCGGTTGCGCATGACCATGCCGTGGAGCCGGATGATCTCTTCGTCGGTGAGCGGACGGGTCAAGAGTCGATAGCCCACGCCGCGCTTGTACTCAATTTCGTATCCGGCATGGCGAAGTGCGGAGATGGCGGTGTAGATGCTGCGCCGCGCCGCCGAGATGGGCATGCGGGCGGGGTCGTCGGGATGGGCGAGGCGCCGGATCAACTCATCGGAAAGCATGGCCTTGTCCTCGCCGGTGTTTTCGCTTAATAGTTGCAGGATGCGAACGGCGCGATAGGCTGCCATCGAGGCGGCGCCCCTCGTCGTGGTCTCGTAAGTTTCAACAGCGGTTTCGGTCATGGCGCCCACGTCCTTTCCGTTTTGGGTGGCGACGGTATGGAGCCTAGGACGCGGGGCTTTCCCAGGGGTGCAGGACGCCCTGGGCGGTCGGTAGCCGTCGGCAAGCGGCGGGTCGAGTTTTCAACAGCCCTGCCCAACTGACCAAAAACTTGCCAAAAGATTGACGGATGCTGTTGAAAAAAGCGCCCCTCGGCTTGCCGAGAGGCGCTGGCGTGATGCGCTGGAACGTGTTTGGTGGCGCTGTGGCGATTAGAAGTCGGCGTTGCCCACGGTGCGCGGGTGCGGCAGGACGTCGCGGATGTTGCCCACGCCGGTCAGATACATGACCAAGCGCTCGAAGCCCAGACCGTAGCCGGCGTGCTTGCAGGAACCGTAGCGGCGCAGGTCAAGGTAGTACTTGTACTGCTCGGGATTCATGCCCAGGTCCTTGATGCGGGCCTCGAGCAGATCCAGGCGCTCCTCGCGCTGGGAGCCGCCGATAATCTCGCCGATACCCGGCACCAGGCAGTCGGCGGCGGCGACGGTCTTGCCGTCCTCGTTCATGCGCATGTAGAACGCCTTGATCTCGGCCGGGTAGTCGGTTACGAAGGTCGGGCGCTTAAAGTGCTCCTCGGTCAGGAAACGCTCGTGCTCGGTTTGCAGGTCGATGCCCCAGCTCACGGGATAGTCAAACTTGTGACCGGCGGCGACGGCCTGCTCCAGGATTTCGACGGCCTCGGTATAGGTGACGCGGGCAAAGTCGGAGTTTGCCACGTGGTCCAGACGCTCGAGCAGACCCTTGTCCACAAACTTGTTGAGCATATTGAGCTCGTCGGGGCAGGTGGCCATAACGTCCTTAAGGACGTACTTGAGCATGGCCTCGGCGTTATCCATGTAGTCGTTAAGGTCGGCAAAGGCCATCTCGGGCTCGATCATCCAAAACTCGGCGGCGTGGCGCGTGGTGTTGGAGTTTTCGGCGCGGAAGGTGGGGCCAAAGGTGTACACGTCGCCAAAGGCCATGGCAAAGTTCTCGGCATTGAGCTGGCCGGACACGGTAAGGCTCGCGTGCTTGCCAAAGAAGTCCTGACTCCAGTCGACCTCGCCGGACTCGGTGAGGGGCGGATTTTTGGGGTCGAGCGTGGTCACGCGGAACATCTCGCCGGCGCCCTCGCAGTCACTCGTGGTGATGATGGGGGTGTTGACGTAGACAAAGCCCTGCTCCTGGAAGAAGCGGTGGATGGCGGCAGCCGCGACAGAACGGATGCGGAACACGGCGCGGAACAGGTTGGTGCGCGGGCGCAGGTGCTGCTGGGTGCGCAGGAACTCGACGGTTGCGCGCTTCTTCTGCAGCGGGTAATCCGGGGCGCTGACGCCCTCGACCTCAATGGAGGTGGCAGAAAGCTCGAAAGGCTGGGGCGCATCGGGGGTCAGCTTGACGGTGCCGGTGCAAATGAGTGCGGCCGAGACGTTTTGATGGGCGATCTCGTCGTAGTTGTCGAGTGCCTCGCGGTTCATGACGACCTGCAGGTCGCGGAAGCAGCTGCCGTCGTTGAGCGTAACAAAGCCAAAGTTCTTCATGTCGCGGATGGACTTGACCCAGCCGGCGACGGTGACGGTCTGGCCGCCAAGCGACTCGGCATCGGCGTAAAGCTGCGCGATTTTGGTGCGGTTCACGTATCCTCCCATAACGGTTGAATGATAGTTATCCATACAGTTCGATATTCTAGCAGCTCGGCTCATTTGGGCTATACGGATAAGGCATTGGCGGGATGGTTTTTCAAACGAAAAGCGCCTGCGGCCAAATGGTCGCGGGCGCTTGACGAGGTGCCTTTTGGCTGTGTGGCGCGGGGCCTGGCTACTTGGTCTTGGCTACCAGCAGCGGGTCGCCCAGCTTGACGAGCGGGTTGCCGCCGATAAGCGTGCCGGACTCGCCGACATGGTCGATGCTCTTAAGACGATCGAGCTCGGAGACGATGACGGTCACGATGTCCTCGTGACCGGCGGCCTTGATGGCCTCGCGGTCGAAACTGATGAGCGGCTGGCCTGCCTTGACCGTGTCACCCATCTCGACAAAGCGGGCAAAACCTTTGCCGTTCATTTCCACGGTGCCCAGGCCAACATGGATGAACACGCGAAGACCGTCCTCGGTGATCATGCCGATGGAGTGGTTGGTGACGGTGGTGGCGCCGATGCGGCCGTTGGCGGGCGCATAGATGGTGCCGGTAATGGGCTCGATGCCGTAGCCCTGACCGAGCATACCCGAGGCGATGGTCTCATCGGGAACCTCATCGAGGTTGACGAGCACGCCGTTGACGGGGGCGTAGATGACGCCTTCGCGGGTGGCGAAGCTTGCTGCGGGCGGAACGGATGCCTCGCCCGTCGAGGTGAAGGTGGACTTAAGCGAATCGAGCAGACCCATAGTTGCCTCCAACTTAAATAGGCGCATATCGCGCGCTTGGTTTGCCGGAAACGTTTCATATGTGTTTCGCGGCTTGGTCAACGCCCCTATTTTACGCTGCTCAACGATACCTCTGAACTGGGATTATGTGATATATCAGTTGAAGGGAAACTTATTGCTGGAGTGTTTCTTCGCCACGGGCTCAAGTGGGGTACGCTTAGACGCGAAAAACAAGGGCGCATAATCTGCGCGAAGGGAGCACATATGATTGTCGAGAACCATGCGCTGTGGGGCGAGGAGCCGACCGAGGAGTATCCGGCGACGTTTACGTATTTGGGTGCCGAGCCGCTGCCCGATAAGCCGAATGGCCGCCGCCCTGCCGTGATTATCTGCGGCGGAGGTGCGTTTACGCATATCGCTCCGCATGAGCAGGATCCCGTGGCGTTTGCGTTTTTGGACCGCGGCTACCAGGCCTTTGTGCTCAACTATGTGACAAGTGGCACGGGCGACGTGAGCTTTCCTCACCCGCAGGCAGACCTTGCCAAGATGGTCGCCACGGTTCGCGCCAACGCCGACGAGTGGCATGTCGATCCCAAGCGCGTGTGCGTCGTGGGCTTCTCGGCAGGCGGCATGATCTGCGCTTCGCTGGCAACGCAATGGAAGACTGGTCCCTTCGCGGCGCTTGCCGGGTCGCGTCCGGACGACATTCGTCCCGATGCCGTGGTGCTGGGCTATCCGCTGCTCGACTTTGCCTATGTGCGCGACATGCAGACGCGCGACCCGCGCATCGACCTGCGCGTTCCCAAGACGGGTGGCAAGACGGGGCGCGATTTGCTCAACGACTATCTGTCGATGGTGACGGGCGGTGAGGCGACCGACGAGCACCTGGCCGACATCTGCCCCACCACGCATGTTTCGCGTCAGATGCCGCCGACCTTTGTGTGGGGCGTGTCCGACGACAAGACGGCGCCGATCGCGCAGGTCTATCCGTTTGCGCAGCGCATGGCCGAGGAGGGCGTCGCTTGCGAGATGCACGTCTTTGACCAAGGTGGTCACGGGCTTTCGCTCGGCAACGCCAACACCGCGGTCGATAACGAGGACAAGCAGGTGGCGGTCCGTCCTTGGATCCGCCTGGCCTTCCGTTTCCTGGAGCGCCATATGTAAAAGTAGACTACTTGCCCGTTTCAAAAAGTCTGCTTAGAGGAGGAGCCATGCTTGAGGGTACGTATGTGGTTTCGGCCCAGACGCTGGTGGGGAGTAAACGCGGCGAGGTGACGTTTTCACATGGGGTGAACGGCGTGCTCAGGGCAGTACTAAACGTCAGGGGTCTCAATATCGCTCTCTCGAGTGCCCGCGCTGAGGGCGATTTCTTTGAGCTCTCGGGTACTATCTCCCACGTCTTGATGGGCAAGGCGCCCTTTACATGCACGGGGTCAGTCGAGGGTGATCGACTCACTGCTACCGCGCGGTCGGGTTCCGTTTCGATCTCGCTGAGCGGTATGCGCAAAGAGCTTTCGGGGCGCACCGCATAAAGTTTGCGCAGGTAAACATCGGTATTTGACTTTATAAAATAGTTCAGAGCGCTATCATTTGTCGTTACGAGTTGGTTAGCCCCGGTAAACGGTTAACCGCGTCTAACGAAAGGATGAGCGCGTGAAGCTCGATACGCTCGAGATTGGAAAGGACGCCGTTGTCGCATCGGTGGCATCGGACGATCAGGCACTCCGACAGCATATTTTGGACATGGGCCTAACGCCGGGCACCGAAGTCACCATGATGAAGTACGCTCCTATGGGCGACCCGCTCGAGATTCGCCTGCGTGGCTACGAGTTGACGCTGCGCAAGGACGATGCTGCTCGCATCGAGCTCGTGGGTGTTCACGACACAGACACGGGTCCGCGCACTAACGCCGCAATCGGCACGACGGAGCACCCGGCACTTGGCGAGGGGACGTATTCGCCCCGTGCGGCAAAAACGGCCGTGCCCGAGGGTGCGCCGCTGCATTTCGCCCTCGCCGGCAACCAAAACTGCGGTAAGACCACGCTGTTCAACCAGCTTACGGGCTCCAACCAACATGTCGGTAACTTTCCCGGCGTGACGGTCGACCGCAAAGATGGCACCATCCGTAACCATCCCGAGGCGAGCGTTACCGACCTGCCCGGCATTTACTCCCTGTCGCCGTACACAGGCGAGGAGGTCGTGAGCCGTCAGTTCATCCTCGACGAGCGTCCGGACGCCATCATCGACATCATTGACGCCACCAACATCGAGCGCAACCTGTACCTGACACTGCAGCTCATGGAGCTTGACCGTCCTATGGTCATCGCGCTCAACATGATGGACGAGGTGACCGCCAACGGCGGCGCCGTAGACGTCAACTTGCTCGAGAGCCTGTTGGGCGTGCCCGTTGTCCCCATTAGCGCTGCCCGCAACGAGGGCATCGGCGAGCTGGTGGACCACGCCCTGCACGTGGCGCGGTTCCGCGAGCGCCCTGGTCGCCTGGACTTTTGCGCGCCCGACGGTCCGGACGGCGGTGCGCTGCATCGCTGCATCCACGGTATTGCTAACCTGATCGAGGACCATGCCGTGACGGCGCACATCCCGGTGCGCTTTGCGGCGACCAAGCTGGTCGAGGGCGATGAGCTGGTAACCGAGGCGCTTCACCTGGATCGCAATGAGCTCGACGCTATCGAGCACATCATCACCCAGATGGAGGGCGAGGCCGGCACCGACCGCCTATCTGCACTGGCCGATATGCGTTTTAGCTTTATCGGCGACGTGTGCGGGCGTTGCGTCGTCAAGCCGCACGAGAGCCGCGAGCACGTGCGCTCCGTCAAGATTGACCGCATCCTGACAGGTCGTTACACAGCCATTCCGGCGTTTCTGGTGATCATGGGCCTCGTCTTTTGGCTGACGTTTGGCGTGATCGGCGCGGCGTTGCAGGGACTCATGGAGGACGGTATCGCTGCCATCATCGCCTCGGCCGATGCGGGCCTCAAGGCGTTCGGTACCAACGACGTGGTGCGCTCGCTGGCTGTCGACGGCGTGCTTACGGGCGTGGGCAGTGTGCTGACCTTCCTGCCGATTATCGTCGTGCTCTTTTTGTTCCTCTCCATTCTGGAAGACTCCGGATACATGGCGCGCGTGGCCTTTGTCATGGATAAGGTGTTGCGTCGTTTTGGCCTGTCGGGCCGCAGTTTCGTGCCCATGCTCGTCGGTTTTGGCTGCACCGTGCCGGCTATCATGTCGACCCGTACGCTCCCATCCGAGCACGACCGCAAGATGACGGTCATGCTCACGCCGTTTATGAGCTGCTCAGCCAAGCTGCCGGTTTACGGCTTGCTGTGCGGGGCGTTTTTCCCGCAGGCGACGGTTCCCGCCATGGTCTCGCTCTATCTGATTGGCATTGCGGTCGGTTGCATCGCGGCTTTGGTGCTCAACCGCACGGCATTTAAGGGCGACCCGGTGCCGTTTATCATGGAGCTTCCCAACTACCGCCTGCCGAGCGTCAAGACGACAGTGATGCTGGCATGGGATAAGGCCAAGGACTTTATTACCAAGGCCTTTACCATTATCTTTGCCGCTACCGTGGTCATCTGGTTCCTTCAGACGTTCGACATTCGCTTTAATGTGGTCGCCGATCAGTCGCAAAGCCTGCTTGCGGGCCTCGGCAGCATCATCGCGCCGGCGCTGGCGCCGCTTGGGTTTGGCGACTGGCGTGCGTCCACGGCGCTCGTCACCGGACTTATCGCCAAGGAGAGCGTCATATCGACGCTCACGGTGCTTTTGGGCGCGACCTCGCCCGCGGCACTGTCGACCATGTTTTCGCCGTTTACTGCCTATGTGTTTCTGGTCTTTACGCTGCTGTATCCGCCCTGCGTGGCTGCCATCGGCGCCGTCAAGAGCGAGCTGGGCGCGCGCTACGCCGTTGCCGTGTTCGCGTTTCAGGTGGCAGTCGCCTGGATCGTGGCGTTTGTCGTGCATTCGGCGGGCATATTGCTGGGGTTGGCTTAGTTTTTTATTGACGGCGCAACCTCTGTGTATTGAGTTGATTGCGGCCCCGCATCTGTACTGACGGATGCGGGACCGTTGCTATATAATCGCCCACCGCTCAAGACAATCGGAGAGGTTTTCCTATATGGCTCAGGCAAGACAAGATGGCATCTCACTCAAGCAGTGGCTCCCGCTTATCGGGCTCGCCTGTTGCGCATTCGTATTCAACACGTCGGAGTTCATGCCCATTGGCCTTCTGACTGATATTGCCGCGTCGTTCTCGCTCACCGAGGCCCAGGCCGGCATCATGATCTCGGTCTACGCCTGGGGCGTCATGCTGCTGTCGTTGCCGCTTATGGTGTTTGCCTCGCGCTTTGAGTTCAAGCGGATGCTGCTCGGCGTGCTCGCCGTGTTCTCGCTGGGCCAGTTCCTGTCCGCCGTGGCGCCTACCTATCCTATTTTGGTTTGCGCACGTCTGGTGGTCGCCTGCGCGCATGCCGTGTTCTGGTCGGTCGCCTCGATTATGGCCTCGCGCCTGGTCGACAGTCGCCACGGGGCGCTCGCCATCAGCATGATCGCCACGGGCTCGTCTATCGCGCAGATCTTTGGCCTGCCGATCGGCCGCGCCATCGGGCTGGCCGTGGGCTGGCGCATGACGTTTGCCGTGGTCGGGGCCCTCTCAGCCATCGCGGTCGTCTACCAGGCCGCGGTGTTCCCGGCCATGCCGGCGGGCGAGCGCTTTACCGTCAAACAGCTGCCCGAGCTGCTCAAGAACCCGTTCCTGGTCGCGCTCTACGCGGTCACGGTTTTTATGGCGACCGGCTATTACGCAAGCTACAGCTACATTGAGCCTTTCCTGGCGCAGGTCGCACACGTCGACGCGGGCGCCATCACCATGACGCTGACGGCGTTTGGCTTCTCCGGTCTGGTGGGCAGCTGGCTGTTTGGCCGCCTGTTCGACGGGCACCGCTTCCCGTTCTTGGCTATCACGCTCTCCGGCGTTCCGGTGGCCCTGCTGCTCATGGGTCCGGTCGCATCGTCGCTCGTGGCAGTGCTTGCCGTCTGCGCGCTGTGGGGTTGCTGCGCCACGGCCTTTAACGTGGCGTTTCAGGCCGAGCTCATCAAGTACACGCCGGCGGATTCGTCGGCCGTCGCCATGTCGATCTTCTCGGGCCTGTTCAATCTGGGCATCGGCACGGGCACCGCAATCGGCGGCGCCGTGGTTTCGGGTCCCGGTATCGCTTGGATCGGCTTCGTGGGCGGGGCGATTACCGTCGTGGGCGTCATCCTCGCCATCACCGTGCTGTTCCCGGCCATACGCCGTGCAAAGCCCGTCGCCTAATCACGTCCCCTCATCAGTTGCGGTGGAATACGGACTGTTGGGCCCAATAAACCCGGCAAACAGTCCGTATTTCACCGCAACTTAGAAAGGGGCTGGTGCAGCTAAAAGAGCCCCGTCCCAAAATAGCTACCCTGCTGGGCATACAATGGATGTCGTTGTGTTGGGCTTACCGGGAGGTTGCTATGTGGGCATACGAGACGACGTTCTACCAGATCTATCCGCTGGGCTTTTGTGGAGCTCCGCGCAAAAACGCCGCGCCCGTTGCCGAGGGTGAGCTCGCCCAGGCTGCCAACGCCGCGCCCAACCCCGATGCGCCCATCATGAAGGTCGCCCAATGGGCCGACTACCTGCAGAAGCTCGGCGTTGGCGCCGTGCTCATTAACCCGCCGCTCGAATCCGACAGCCACGGCTACGATACGCGCAGCTTGCGCCATATCGATCGCCGCCTGGGTGGGGATGCCGATTTTGCCGCCGTATGCGAGACGCTGCACGCCCACGGCATCCGTGTGGTGCTTGATGCCGTCTTCAACCATGTGGGCCGTGGCTTTTGGGCCTTCCGCGATGTGCAGGAGCACAAGTGGGACTCGCCCTACAAGGATTGGTTCCACATTAGCTTTGACGGCGACTCCTGCTATGGCGACGGCTTTTGGTACGAGGGCTGGGAAGGCCATGTTGAGCTTGTGAAGCTCAACTTGCAAAATCCCGCCGTGGTCGATTACCTGCTCGAGTCCGTGCGCCGCTGGGCCGAGGTCTTTGGCGTCGACGGTCTGCGCCTGGACGTCGCCTACATGCTCGACCGCGATTTCATGCGCCGCCTGCACGCCTTTGCCCGTGAGCTCAAGCCCGACTTCGTGCTGATCGGCGAGACGCTCCACGGCGACTACAACCAGATCGTCAACGACGAGATGCTCGACTCCTGCACCAACTACGAATGTTACAAGGGCCTGTACTCCAGCTTTAACACGGTCAACATGTTCGAGATTGCCCATTCGCTGCATCGCCAGTTTGGCGGCGACCCCTGGTGCATCTACCGCGGCAAGCACCTGCTGTCGTTTGTCGACAACCACGACGTGCCGCGCCTGGCAAGTATCCTCACCGACAAGTCGTGCCTGCGTCCCGCCTATGGCATGCTCTTTGGCATGCCGGGCATCCCGTGCGTCTACTATGGCAGCGAGTGGGGAATTGCCGGTGAAAAGGGTGGCCCCGATGGCGACTGGGCGCTGCGACCTGCGCTCGATGAGCCTGCGCCCAACGAGCTGACGGCCTTCATCAAGCAGCTCGCGCACCTTCGCTCGGCCGACGACGCGGCGGCCCGTGCTCTCAACTACGGTGCCTATCGCAACGTGGTGATCAAGAACAAGCAGCTGCTGTTCGAGCGCGCCTGTGACGGCGCGACGGTGCTCGTGGCGGTCAATGCCGTGAACGAGCCCTATACCTTTGGAGCCGGCGAGCTCAACGGCTCCTTTGTCGACCTGCTTGCCGACGATGCGCCCACGGTCGAGCTTACGGGTACCCTCGAGCTTGCACCCTATGAGGTGCGCTATCTGCTGAGGGCCTAGCCCATGCCTGTGTCTGACGAGGGCTATCAGCATATTGAGCATGGGTTTGAGCCCGTGTTCGACCGGCGCTCGCGCGTTTTGGTGCTGGGGTCGTTTCCCTCGGTGCTCTCGCGTGCCAATGCCTTCTACTATGGCAATCCGCAGAACCGCTTTTGGCGTGTGATGGCCGCGTGCCTTGGTGCGCCCGTGCCGCCCAACGAGGGAGACTCTTTGGCGAGCGGCGAGCCCGCGACGCTCGCCGCCTCGGTTGCTGCCAAGCGGGCTATGCTGCTCAACGGCGGTGTGGCCCTGTGGGACGTGATCGAGAGCTGTGACATCAAGGGCTCGAGTGACGCTAGCATCAAAAACGTTGTGCCGGCACATATTGAACGCATTGTGGATGCCACGCCGATCGAGATCGTTGTTTGCAACGGCGGCACGGCCGGACGGCTCTACAAACGCTATCTACAAGAGCGGACGGGGCTACCCGCCATCGTGCTGCCGTCGACGAGTCCTGCCAACGCGGCGTGGCGTTTGGAGCGGCTTGTCGAGCGTTGGAGTGAAGCCGTTGACTGGGCAGCTCATTAATTTAGATTATTGATTGAGTGCGGGCGCCGAGGTGTTTCAGAACGCCTCGCCAGATCGGCACGGGCACGGCTGGCTCGGCGCAAGCCATGCCGTCGGCGTCGACGTCCTCGGCATTACCACCACCAAGTCGCTGCGCATGCTCAACCGAACAGCCCATACGAACGGCGCCTACGAGCTTGTCCATCGCTTCCGAAAACGGTCGCCGCAAGAGTCCCATGCGCGGTGAGTGACGAAGCGCCGCGAAGCCGCTGCCGGTACAGGCGACAACGCCGCCGCACCATGACAGCCCACGAAGGTCGCACGCCGCTCGCAGACGCACGACGAGCCCGTGTGCTCGCTCCAGGCCGCCGATGTCGGCCTGGACAACAACGTAGGCACGCGTCCCTGCGCCGCCAAAGCGGTCGAGCACCTGCTCAATGGGCGCCATCGCTTCATCATTGGGTGCATCTTCAACGGCGAACACAATGCCATCGGCGGTACCGGCAACGCTGCCGGCATCATCCGCCTCCAAGTCGACTGGATGGGGGAGTGCGGTGCCGGAAATCTGTGCATAGGCGGCGATGGCATCCTGCAGGTCCCAGAGCAAAAACTCAAGATCGGCGCTCTTGGGAATACTGATATACGCAATGGTTTGCAGCGTTTTTGGTACATCGCCGCGTGCGGTCGTCTCCATGCCGCCTCCTTTCCGGTTGGTTTCCGTTTAGGTTACACCGTCCGGCGGCGTTCCGCCGCGCTATCCTAGTGCAACCCTTACGAAAGGAACGTCATGCGTCTGCCCATGAACACCTCGCTTGCCACGCTCAAGCCCTCCGGCATCCGTCGGATTAACGCACTCGCCGCGCAGCATCCGGGATGCATTGCGCTTGCGCTCGGTGAGCCCGATTTTCCCACGCCCGATGTGGTTAGCGCCGAGGTGACTGCTTCGTTGGACCGCGGCGACACGCACTATCCGCCCAACAACGGTCGCCCCGCCCTGCGCGAGGCACTGTCCGAATATATGGGTGACGCGGGTCTGGAGTTTTCCGCCGATGAGGTCATCCTGACCGACGGCGCGACCGAGGCCCTGTCGGCAACATTCATGGCCATGCTCAACCCCGGCGACGAGGTCATTATCCCCACGCCGGCTTTTGGCCTGTACGAGAGCATCGTCGTAGCCAATCACGCCAAGGCGGTCTTTTTGGATACAGAGCCTGCGCAATTTCAGATTGACGAGGATGCGCTTCGCGCCTGTGTGACCCCGGCGACCAAGGCCATCGTTATCTGCTCGCCCAACAATCCCACGGGCTGCATTCTCAACGCGGCATCGCTCGACGTCGTGGCGCGCGTGGCAGAGCAGGCGGGCATCTACGTAGTCTGCGACGACGTATACAACCGTCTGGTCTATGTGGATGGCTACGAGCGATTTGCCCAGCGCCACCCGGAGCTGCGCGAGCAGACGGTGATCATTGAGAGCTTCTCCAAACCTTGGGCCATGACCGGCTGGCGCTTGGGCTGGCTTGCAGCCGCAGCCCCCGTCATCGCCGAGATCGCAAAAGCCCACCAATACCTAGTATCGAGCGCCGTCTCCTTTGAGATGGACGCCGCAGCCCGAGCCCTGACCGTCGACCCAACCCCCATGCTCAAAGTCTACCGAGCCCGCCGCGAACGCGTACTCGCAGCCTTAAACGCCATGGGCCTCGACGTAGTAGAGCCCGCAGGAGCCTTCTACACTTTCCCGAGCATCAAAAAGTTCGGCCTAACCAGCGAAGACTTCTGCATCAAAGCCATCGAAGAGGCAAACGTAGCCCTAGTCCCGGGCGACTGCTTCGGCACCGAAGGCCACGTTCGCCTCAGCTATTGCGTTTCCGATAAAGACCTGGACGAAGGCCTCCGCCGCCTGTCCACCTTCCTTTCAACCTTGTAGCCATCAGGGACGCAACATATCAGCCCACCGACTTAAGGCTTATGAGTGGGGGCGCCGGCCAGCGGGAAACCGGGCTGCCCTAAAGTCATCGCAGGCCGCGCCGCCGAAGGCCAGGCGCAAGGTTTTCGTAGATTCCGCACGAGCCGAAGAGCACTTAATGTGCTCTTCGTGCGAG
>URIA01000014.1 GCA_900547765.1 uncultured Collinsella sp.
AACTGCGGGAACGGCCTATCCGCTCAATGTGTTCGGCTGAGATCGGAAATCAACCACCTAGTCATTGGGGACGTCCCCAATGACCACATGAAAGCGCCCCCAAGCGGATGTGCTTGAGGGCGCTTCTTGCTTGACTAGCTTTCGATATAGTCTTTGAGCTTGCTGCTGCGGCTCGGGTGGCGGAGCTTGGCCAAGGTCTTGGACTCGATCTGGCGGATACGCTCGCGCGTGACGCCAAACTCGCGGCCGACTTCCTCGAGCGTGCGGGGATGCCCGTCGACAAGGCCAAAGCGCAGCTCGATAACCTTGCGCTCACGATCGGCAAGCGAGTCAAGCACCTGGGTGAGCTGCTCCTGCAGCATGGAGAAGCTGGCGGCATCGGGCGGAACGATAGCCTGGGAGTCCTCGATGAAGTCGCCCAGCTGGGAATCCTCTTCCTCGCCGATGGGGGTCTCGAGCGACACGGGCTCCTGCGAAATCTTCTGGATCTCGCGGACGCGGTCGGCGCTCATGTCCATCTCGGCACCGATCTCCTCAGGGGTCGGGTCGCGACCCAGGTCCTGAAGGAGCTGGCGCTGCACGCGGACGAGCTTGTTGATGGTCTCGACCATATGCACGGGAATACGGATGGTACGGGCCTGATCGGCAATGGCGCGCGTAATGGCCTGACGGATCCACCACGTGGCGTACGTGGAGAACTTGAACCCCTTCTGGTAGTCGAACTTCTCGACGGCGCGAATCAGACCGAGGTTGCCCTCCTGGATCAGGTCAAGGAACAGCATGCCGCGGCCGACATAGCGCTTGGCGATGGAGACGACCAGACGCAGGTTTGCGCTGATGAGCGCCTGCTTAGCTTCGAGGCCCACGTTCTCAATGCGCGTAAGACGACGCATCTCGGCACGCGTGAGCTCGAGCTCGCCGGCATCGGCAGCCTCGAGCTTCTCGGTGGCCTCGAGACCGGCCTCGATCTTCATGGCCAGATCGACCTCTTCGGAGGCGGTCAGCAGGTCGACCTTGCCGATCTCCTTGAGGTACATACGAACCGGATCGCCGGTCAGCATCACCGTGGAGGCATCGATGCCACGCACGCGGGAGCGTGAACGGGACGTGCGTACGGTGCGCTTCTTCTTGCTCTTGGAAGAACCCATCTCGGCGTCGGCCTGACGGGCCATCTTGAGCTCATGATCGTCGAGCGAGCCGGAATCGTGCTCGTCGTCGTCATCGAAATCGTCGGTATCGGTATCGTTATCGTCATCGTCCATGGGAGCGTCGTCGTTACCGCTCGCGGAGATAATCTGGATGCCGCTGTTGCGCAGCGCGGAATACACCGCGGTGAGCTGCTCGTCAGAAACGTCGATATCCTTCAGGGCGACCTGAATCTCGTCCTCGGTTACCGAAGTCCTGTTTGAGCCGTTGCCCATGAGCTTTGCAACGTAGGATTCCAGCCCAGTACCCGTGCTCTCAGTCTTTTTTGGCACAGATTCTCCCTTCATAGTCCACAGGACTCAATACTTTAGCACACACATTGACGTCTATACCCAAAAAGAGGACTGGATATAGGCGAGAATACGCTGGTTGACCACAACATCTAGGCTTGCTCGGTGCCCGCGGCCTCCAGGCCGATCAAACGGAACGGGTCCGCCACGCCGCCGATAGACTTTTGCAGCTCGCGTTGACGCTGCGAATCCTGCGCGGCCTGCACGGTCAGCGCGCGACGGGCCTCATCATCGAGCGAACGGTCCTGGCGCAGCTTGGCCTGTGCGGCACGCATGCGGCGCTTGATGGTGTAGAGCTCGAGCGTATCAAGCATAAACACGATGTTCGTCTCGGTGGGGTGCTTGCTCGTCGCCGAGATGCGCCCGGCACTCACAAGCGTTGCCGCCTCGGGACACACCGAGCGCGCCGCATCCATGCAGGCTGCAGGATCGGTTCCCGGCGGCGTTGCCAGAACGGCCCATGCGATGGACTCGTGACGTGGGTCAACCCACTCGATAGAGCAGATGCGGTCGGCATACGTGCGGAACAGGTCGGGGTAGCTCGTGAGCATCGTCAACAGCTCGCGCTCCCCTGCCAAAGACTTGCGCTCAAGATCAGTAAGAACCATCGGCGCCGCCGCAGCCGGAACGCCCGAACCATCAGTCACAGGCACAGCACCCATACCATCAGGCACATCGATCGGCGGCAGGTCGTCGACGACCTCCACGGGCGCGGCACCGTAGGCATCGAGCGGGACGTAGTCATACGGCTCTTCTTCGACCGGCGCGGACACCGGCGGCGTCGCGCCCGATGCCCAAGCACCGCGAGATGCCCCCTGCGAACCAGACGTCCGACCGTCCGCGCTACCAGAGCGCTCGGCTTGCGCCCGCTGGCGTTCATAGTTCTGCTCACGACGTCGTTCCGCATCTTCGCGCTTGGCGACATCGCGAAACACGCGACCCGAACTCGCGCGAACCGTCTCCAGATCCAAACCCAGCAGATCGGCAATCTGAATAAAGTATGTGTCGATCATATAGCTATCGCGCAGCGGATAGATAAGCGTCAGCGCATCTTCCAGCGCCTTGGCACGACCGCCCGGCGTGGTGATGTCACTCGACTCCTGCAGCGAACGGTAGACAAAGTCCATGAGCGGCTCGGCAGCGTCGATGCGCGCCTGAAGCTCCTGTCCACCATGCGCTGTGATGAACTCCATGGGGTCGTTGCCGTCGGGCAGCACCACGCAGCGCAGGTCCATCGAATCCTGCTCGATAAATTGAATCGCGCGACGGGCGGCCTTCTGGCCCGCGGCATCGCCATCGAACATATACACGATACGCTTGGCAAAGCGGGTGAGCGTCTTGACGTGATGCTCCGTGAGCGCGGTGCCCAGCGTGGCGACAACGTTTTTGATCCCCGCCTCCCAGCAGGCGATGCAATCGGTATAGCCCTCCACCACGATGGCCGTATCCTGCGCGACGATAAACTCCTTGGCCCAGTTAAAGCCATAGAGGTTTCGCTTTTTATGGAACACGCTCGTCTCGGCGGTGTTGAGGTACTTGGGTTGGCCGTCACCCATGATGCGCCCGCCAAAGGCAATGTTGTGACCCTGCTCGTCAAAGATGGGAAACATCACGCGGTCGTAGAAGCGGTCGGCAAGCTGCCCGCGCCCGCGGCTCACGGCAACGTTGGCGTCGATCATCTCCTGCGGGGTAAAACCCGCCTGGGACAGGTGCGACACCAGCGCGTTGCGGCCCGGTGCAAAGCCCAGGCAGTAGCGGCGGCAGACGTCGCCACCCATACCACGGCTGGCAAAGTACTCGCGTGGACGGCCGTCCTTACCGCGCATAAGCATGGTGTGGTAGAACTGGGCGGTCTCGGCACACAGATCGTAGATGCGGGCACGCTTGGTACCGCGCTCGCGACGATCTCCGGTGTCATGCAGCTCAATACCCGCACGATCGGCCAAATAGCGGATTGACTCGGGAAAGCTCAGGTTTTCGCGCTTCATGATATAGGTGAAGACGTCGCCGCCTTCGCCGCAGCCAAAGCAGTGCCAGACCTGCGTAGCGGGGATAATGTGGAAAGAAGGCGTCTTTTCGCCATGGAAGGGGCAGCAACCCCAAAACTCATGGCCGCGGGGCTTGAGCTCAACCGTTTCCTGCACGATGGCAACTAAGTCGGACGCAGCGCGTACCTGGTCTTTTTCCTCATCGCTAATCACGGATACTCACCCCCTGCTCGCCCAAGTTGTGACGAATATCCTCGATATTACCCTCGACGGTCGAGATCAACTCATCCAGCGATTCGAACACACGCGAGGGACGCAGCCAGCGCGTAAACGCCAGCGAAACGGAAGCGCCGTACAGGTCGCCCGTATAACCAATTAAGTTAGCCTCGAGATGCGATGAAGCGGCATCGTCGGCATACGTCGGCGGCAGGCCGACGTTAACGGCAGCAGGCCATACGGTGTCATCGACGAGCACCAGGCCCTCATACACGCCATCGGCAGGCACCTGAATGCCGTCGGGAACCTGCAGGTTTGCCGTGGGAAAGCCCATGCCAGAGCCCTCGTGACGGCCGCGAATAACACCGCCGCGCAGCATATACGGGCGGCCGAGCAACTCAGCAGCCAGCTCCACATGGCCCTGTCCCAGCTCATGACGGATGCGGGTGGCGCAAATGGCCTCACCGCCCTCGCAAAGCAGATCGTGACCATACACGTCAACGCCGTGCTCGGAACCCCAGACGCGCATCTCGGCAACACCAGAAGCACCGCCACGACCCAGCCTAAAATCGCTGCCAACGCGAATCGAACGAATGTCGACCACGCGTGACAACAGTGTGAGAAAACCGACATGGTCGAGTGCCGCAACCTCAGGCGTAAAGGGAACGGCCACCACTGCATCGACCCCGGTCTGAGCCAAGGCATGTAGACGGTCGGCCGTCGTCATCAATTTTTGAGCGGGCGAAGGACTCACCACAACGTCCGGATCGGGATCGAAAGTGACCACGACCGCCTTGCAGCCATGGGCACGGGCATCACGGACAAGCGCTTCGATGAGTTCCCGGTGTCCACGGTGAACGCCATCGAACACGCCAATGGCGATCGAGGCAGCACCCAAGTGCTCGCACTCATCAAACGCATCGGCAGTGTCGATGCGAGCCTCGTCCGACTCGCCTTCAAAAAAGATACGCGCGAGCTCGCGAGCGGACAACATCATCGAACACCGCCGATTGCCTGCGGAAACACGTGCTCCATGACAAAACGGCCACTTTCGATGCGGGCGAGCGCCTTGAGTCCCCCATCGAGCACCAGCGCAAACGGCGCTTTCGAAGCATCGAAATCGGCAAGCGCACGCTCAACGGGAATGCGTCGGCCGCAGAGCAGGTCTTCGGCAAGATTGCCCGGCAAGTCAACACGCGTGGCGCCCAGGGCCGCAATGGGATCCAGGGCAAAGCCGGGCGCGGACTCGGGAGAAAGCTCCTCGACCGCATGACAGGCGCCAATGGAAACAACACCGGAGGCCGTGCGGCGCAGCGCGGAAATGTGCGCGGCGCTCTCGCAGGCGCGGCCCAAGTCGCGAGCGAGCGCACGGATATAGGTGCCCTTGCTTACCGAGAAGGCCACGGTCCATACGCACGTGTCGCCCTCGCCGCTCACGGCGATCAGGTCGGCGGCGTAGACCTCGACGGGGCGCGCGGGCAACTCAACAGCATTGCCCTCGCGAGCAGACTTGTACGCGCGAACGCCGTTGACCGAGATGGCCGAAAACGCCGGCGGCACCTGCATCTGTGGGCCAAGCATGGCAGCCAAGCGCTCGCGGGCATAGGCGGGATCGCGCAACTCGGGAGCAACGGCAACCGTGCGGACGGCTTCGCCCTCCGCGTCATCGGTATTGGTCTCGGCGCCAAACGAGATGTCGGCGACGTAGCTTTTGGTATCGAGGGTTAACATGCCCAGCAGACGAGTGGCCTGGCCCACGCCCACCACCATGACACCCGATGCCATGGGGTCGAGCGTGCCAGCATGGCCGACGCGCCGCTCATGGAGGGCGCGCCGGCACTGCGAGACCACGTCGTGGGACGTGCAGCCCACCGGCTTATCGACGGCGAGCAGCATATTCAATTGAGAAGGCGTACGACGAGCCATGTACCATCCAAAAAGTTAAAGCTCGACGGTCACCGAAGCGGGATCCTCCCCTACCAGTTCGGCCAGCATGGGAAGCGCCACGGTGAGCGTCTCGAGAATCGTTCCGTTGTTGGAGAAACCGGCGGCCGCGGGATGCCCGCCTCCGCCAAAAGCAGCAGCGATCTCGGACACGTTGAGGTCGCCCTTGGAGCGCAGATTGCCGCGCACCTTGGTATCGCCCTCAATGCCCTTCAGGAACAGGCAGACCTCCACGCCCATCACCGAGCGCACCACGTCGACCAGGCCGTCGCACTCATCCGAGGTAACGCCGCAGGCCTCGAGGTCGCTCTGATACGCATAGCTATACGCGACGCGTCCGTGGGCCACCGTCTTGATGCGGCCCATAACGATGGACTTGAGGTGCAAAAACTCGACACGCATGCTCTGGTAGACCTCGAGCGCGATGCGTGCGGGATCGGCACCGTGAGCGACCAGGCGCGACGCGGCATGGAACGCGGCAGCATCGGCATTCTGGTACTGAAAACGGCCGGTATCGGTAACCAGGCCGCACAGCAGGCAGGTCGCGATGTTATCGCGGGCGACAATGCCGCAATTGTCCAAGAAGCGGTCGATGATCATGGCGCAGGCCGCGGCATCGATGCACCTCAGACTCAGCTCGGCAAACTCCTCGCGCGCCGGATGGTGATCGAAGCACACCACATGCGACGAGCGGCGAAGCACCTCGGCGGAGTTGTTCAGGCGCTCGACAACCGGCACGTCCACCGAAATGAACAGGTCCGGGTTACCGGTGTACGCAGATGCCGGCACCAGGCGATCGGAGCCCTCCATAAAGCGGTAGATGCGCGGAACCGGGTCATCGTCTGCCAGCAGCAGCGCAATGTCCTTGTTGGGGAAAAACTTCATGAGCGAAAGGCCCAGACCCAACACGGAGCCCAAGGCGTCGCCATCGGGAGACGTATGTCCCGAAATCGCAATGGAGGACGCACCCTCGATAAGTTCGAGGATGCGTCGCTGAATATCTGCAGACTCGCACGAGGCGAGGTCGGCGGAATTAGTCATCTAAAGCTGCCTCCTGGGCGGCATCCGCAATTGGATAGCCGTCCTCGTCCTTTTCGATCGCGAGCGTGGCAGGAACGTTTTCCAGCGCACGCGTGATGCGCTCGGCCTCGTCGGTCGAGCGATCGATGCGAAAATCGAGCTCAGGCGTGACGCGCCAATCGAGCGAGCGGGCCAACAGGCTGCGAATACGGCCCTTAGCGCTTGCGAGCGCCTCCATGACCTCGTCGTAGCGGCTCGCATCGCACGACACGAACACACGCGCGAACGAACGGTCCACCGCGACCTCGACCGCGGTCAAAGTAACCAGGTCGAGACGCGGATCGGAAACCTCAAAGAGCAGGATATAACCGAGCTTCTCGCGAAGCTGCTCGCCCAGACGGCGGGTTGCCTGCGTTTGCTTCATAGCGCTACCCCCTACTCGGTACGGGCAACCTGGTCGATGCGGTAACCCTCGATCTGGTCGCCGGGCTTGATGTCCTGGAAGTTCTCCAGGCCAATGCCGCCCTCGGAACCGCTCTTGAGGCTCTTGGCCTCGTCCTTGTAGTGACGCATCGAGGCGATCTTGCCGTTGAAGACCACGATGCCGTCGCGCACCAGACGCACGGAATCGGTCGCGGCGATCTCGCCCTCTTCGACGCGGACACCGGCGGCGATACCGACTTTGGGCACCTTGAAGGTGTCCAGGACGGTCGCGGTACCCGTGGAGACCTCGACCTCGGTGGGCTTAAGCATGCCGATACGGGCAGCGTCGAGTTCCTCGAGGCACTTGTAGATGACGTCGTAGCAACGGATCTCGACGCCCTCACGCTCGGCGGCGGAGCGGGCCTTACCGTCGGGACGGACGCCAAAGCCGATGATGATGGCGTTGGAGGCGTCGGCCAGGACGACGTCGGTCTCGTTGATGGCACCAACGGCGGAGTGGATCGTGTTGATGCGAACCTCGGACTGATCCATCTTGTCGAGCGAATCCTGAAGGGCCTCGATGGAACCCTGGACGTCGGCCTTGATGATCAGGTTGAGCTCCTTGACCTCGGCGTCGGCAATGGTCTCGAAGAGGTTCTCGAGCGTGACGTGCTTGACGCGGCTCTGCTCCTCGATACGGGCCTTGAGCGAACGCTCGTCAGCAAGCGCGCGAGCCTCGCGCTCGTCCTCGAACACGCGGAACTCGTCACCGGCGTTGGGCACGGACTGCAGGCCCAGGATCTCGACGGCGTCAGAGGGACCGGCCTCGGTGACAGCGCGGCCCTTGGGGTCGAGCATGGCGCGGACGCGGCCGTAGGTGAGGCCGGCGACCAGCGTATCGCCCACGTGCAGGGTGCCGCGGGTCACGAGCACGGTAGCGACCGAGCCACGGCCCTTGTCGAGCTTGGCCTCGAGGACATTGCCGGAGGCAAAGGTGTCCGGGTTGGCCTTGAGCTCGAGCACGTCGGCCTGGAGCAGCACGGTCTCCAGAAGGTCATCGATACCGATCTTCTGCTTGGCCGAGATGTTGACGAACATGTTCTGTCCGCCCCACTCCTCGGGGATGACGCCGTACTCGGTGAGCTCTTGACGCACGCGGTCGGGGTTGGCGCCGGGCTTATCGATCTTGTTGACGGCAACGACGATGGGAACGCCGGCAGCCTTGGCGTGGTTGATCGACTCGACCGTCTGGGGCATGACGCCGTCGTCGGCAGCCACGATCAGAATGACGATATCGGTCACCTTGGCACCACGGGCACGCATGGCCGTAAAGGTGGCATGGCCCGGGGTATCGATGAAGGTGATCTTGCGATCGTTGATCATAACCTGCGAGGCGCCGATTGCCTGGGTAATGCCGCCCGCCTCGCCGGCAGCGACACCGGTGTGACGGATGGCGTCGAGGAGGCTCGTCTTGCCATGGTCGACGTGGCCCATGACGGTGACGACCGGGGCGCGCGGCTTAAGGTCGGCGGGATCGTCGTAGAACGAGAAGGTGTTCTCCTCCTCGGGGGTGATGATCTTGATCTGACGGCCCAGGTCGTCGGCAACGAGCTCGACGAGGTCGTCGGACATGGACTGTGTCATGGTGAGCGGCGTGCCCAGCAGGAACAGGCGCTTGATGATGTCGTTGGCCGGAACGTCGAGGGCCTCGGCGAGCTCCTGGACCGTAACACCCTGGGAGACCTTGATGGCATCGAGCTCCTCGGGGTTCACGCCCTGGGCCAATGCCTCCTCAATCTTGCGCTCCTCCTGAGCCTTGGCAGCCTCGCGCTCGCGCTTCTCCTTGCGCTTCTTGCGGCGACCGGTGGACTCGCGAGAGGCCTCCTCGACGGCAGCACGAGCCTCCTCGAGCACCTTCTCGCGGCTGTACTCCTCGGCCTCGCGAGCCATGCGGCTATAGTGGTCCTCTTCGTTGTTGTGACCGCCCTTGCGCTTCTTGCCCTTGCCCTGCTTATCGGGGTTGGGGAAGTCCATGCCGGCAGCGACGTTGTTGCTGGCGTTAGTGCGATGGCTGTGCGGACGGCTCTCGGAGGCGTTGCGATCGGAGTTATTGTCGGAGGCGTTGCGATCGTTACGACGGCCACCGCGGCGGTCGTTGTTGCCGCCACGACGGTTACCGCGCTCAGCGGCGCGCTCGGCCTTGGCCTTGTCCTCGGCGTCCTTCTTCTCCTTGAGCACGGTCTCCTGTGCGGCGATCTGGTCGAGCAGCGAACGGAAGCGCGAACCGGAGTCGGAAGCGGGAACGGCGCGGCGCTGAGCCTCGCGGGCAGCCTCCTCCTTCTCGCGGGCAAGGCGCTCCTGCTCGGCCTTCTTCTTGGCCTCAGCCTCGGCACGGGCGGCCTCCTCGGCAGCCTGAGCTGCGGCAAACTGGCGGCGCTCCTCCTCGCGTGCCTTCTCGGCAGCGATGCGCTCGCGCTCGGCCTCGGCGGCGCGTGCGGCCTCCTCGGCGGCAGCTGCCTGCTCCTCGGCCTTCTTGGCGGCCTCGACTTCCTGAGCGCGGGCCTCGATCACCGAGGCGAGTTGTTTGCGGACCATGGCGACATAGGCGTCCTCCAGAGTGGAGGAAGCGGACTTAGCGGGAATCTTCATATCGGCGAGATGACCCATCAGTTCCTTGGAGGTCATGCCGAACTCTTTGGCCAGGGTGGACACACGGACTTTTGCCATATGACTTCACCTACCCTTTCTGGCACCTTGGGTGCCTAGAGACTGAACGAGCGTGGGAGATGCGCTGGGACCTGCCCGGCGCGACCGCGCGCTAGATCAGGTCCTCCGCATCATCGAAGGCGTCGGTGTCGTGGACACCGCAGAAACGGGAGCCGGGACGAGCCTGGTTGCGGCACTGGATGCCGTCCTCGGACACGTACTCGCAGCGGCGGACGTCCTCGTCCTCCTCGTCACCGATCAGGTCGGCGGCGGGCTCCTCGTGAACGGGAACGTTCTTGAGGATGTCGGCGGCAAGCGTCTCCGACTTGATGTCGATGTGCCAGCCGGTCAGGCGCGCGGCGAGGCGGGCGTTCTGGCCCTCCTTGCCGATGGCGAGGGACAGCTGGTCGTCGGGCACGATGACGCCGGCGTAGGCCTTCTCCTCGTCGATGAGGACGCGGGTGACCTTAGCGGGCGAAAGGGCGTTGGCGACGTAGACGGCAGGATCGGCATCCCACAGGATGACGTCGACGCGCTCGCCACGGAGCTCGCCCACGACAGCGCGAACACGGCTGCCCTTGGGGCCGACGCAGGCACCCACGGGATCCAGACGGTCGTCAAGCGAGTGGACGGCGACCTTGGAACGCTGGCCGGGCTCGCGGGCGATTGACTTGATCTGGACGGTGCCCTCATAGATCTCGGGCACCTCCTGCTCAAACAGACGACGCATGAGCTCGGGGTGGGTACGGGAGATGACAATCGGCGGACGGCTGTGCTCGCCGCGAACCGGCTGCAGGTTGGAGTTGGGGTCGCGTACGTCGATGATCACGGCCTTAATGTGCTGGTTGTGCAGGTAGCGCTCGCCCATCGGACGCTCGTTGCGCTCGTTCTCGTAACGGCGCTGATCGAAGTGCGGCAGCTCGGCCTCGACGCCCTCGCGGATCTTGACGATCGTGAAGTCGGGCGTGGACTGCAGCACGGTACCGCTGATGAGGTCACCGATGCGGCCGGAGAATTCCTCGTAGATCTGCTCGCGGGCGGAGTTACGCACGATGGCGTTGATCTCGGCCTTGGCGTGCTGGGCGGCGATGCGGCTCGTGTTCTTGGGGGTAACGTCGATCTCCTCGAACTCGGTGAAGTTGCCCTCCTCGTCCATGGAATCGTCGATCGGCTCCAGGCGGTAGACGTAGATCTTGCCGGTGGTGCGGTCGATGGTCACCTTGGCGCCCCACTCAAGATGCAGGATCTCGGCATAGCTCTTGGCAAGCGACTGCTCCAGGCGGTCGATCAGGTAGAGCTGGTCGATGTGCTTCTCCTGGCAAAGCTCCATCAGGGCGGACATCATGTCGGATGCTGCCATCTTACTTTCCTTCCTTCGCGGGCTTGAAGTCATAGGTGGGCTTCAACTTGCACTTTTTAACATCAGAGAAATCGAGGGTAACGGACTCGCCGTCCTCGAGCTCGAGGGTCACGTTCGTCTCGGTGGCGGCGGCAATCTTGCCGGCGTACTTGCGACGGCCCTCAGTGGCGGTGGAGGTGAGCTCACAGTTCTCGCCAACAAAGCGGACAAAGTCGCACGGGCGGCGCAGCGGGCGCGCCATGCCCGGGCTCGACACCTCAAGCGTATAGCTCGAAGAGATGGGGTCGAGCTCCTCAATCACATCGCCGACCCACTTGGTGTTGGCCGTGACGTCGTTGAGCGACAGGCTCTGACCCTCGGCACCCTCGATACGCACGCGCACGCAGGGGGCCTTGGTGGCACCCACGAGCTCGACGTCGACGATGTCGACATCGTGCTTGGGAGCGACGGCCTCGAGCGCGTCGATGATCGCCTGCTCGGTCTTGGTCTTGACCATTGCGGCACCTCCATCCATACAAAAAAGAAGCGGGGCCGAAACCCCACTTCTTTCAATTACAACTTCATTTGCAAGCAAACTATACCAATAGCTGCGGAAACGCGCAAGCAAAGTACGAATCTGCAGGTCAGCGTGCGCACAGGTTCTCCACAAGAAGAGGACAATTGACCGAAGAGCCCCATGCGGAGCAACCTCAACAGTCCCAAAACGGGCCATGCGTCCCAGCGTGCCGACCGAATCGGGCCCTATGGGCATTCCATCCCTGGGCGCACATCGGCCAGACTAGAGCTGAGAGGCATTCTGTAGCGAGAAAGCCTGCCGCACGCATTGACCGCACAACCTTCCAGTATCTCTACGGCAAGGAGGATCCATGGAACGCCTAGGCACCCTCTGCGCGACCGCGCTCGTCGTCGCTGCCTGCTCGTTCGCTCTGACGGGCTGCAACAACATCGATGGCAAAACCGGAACATGCGAACCGGATCGTGGCAGCACCAAAGCCATCGAGAAAACCGAACCCCCGGTAAGCTTCGACAAAATAGACGAAGACATCGACGATCCCCAGGGCTTAGGTCCCGACCCTCAAGAACAGTTCCCTATCGACCTTGAGGCAGACGAGAACGTCCATGTTACCTGCGTGGGCAAGGACACCGACGGCTACGGCGACGCCGCGCTCGTCTTTACGGTAACCAACAACACCGGTGTCGACATGATGTTTGGCGATGCGGACTCCTATGCCTACGTCAACGGCGTGGTCCGCGATGTGCGCATGCGCCAGCAGGTCGCAGCGGGCGAGGAAACGCGCGCCATGCTCACCTTTGTAGGCACCTTCGACGACCCGGACTTTGATGTAAACAACGACCTCAACGACATCTGCCTCAATATCTGGATGTTCGAAGAGGCAACGGGCAACGTTTACTTTAGGGACCTGGTACACATCCCGTAGAAGACGGTGCGACGCACTGACTAAGCAGGTCATACAACACAAAACGAGGGACGACCCAACCGGATCGCCCCTCGTCTTTTATGCGTCAGTTAAGCGCGCAGTGCTTACTTGACCACCAGGTTGACCAGCTTGCCGGGCACGCAGATGGCCTTGACGACTGTCTTGCCCTCGAGCCACTTGGCGACGGCGGCCTCGGCGGCAGCCTGCATATCCTCATTGGAGGCATTGCGGGCCACCTCGACGCGGCCGCGGACCTTGCCGAGCACCTGGACGACGATCTGTACCGTATCCTCGATGGACTCGGCCAGGTCGAACTCGGGCCAGGCGGCGGTGTAGGCGTTGCCCTCGCAGCCGAGGGCCTCGTGCCACAGTTCATCGGCCCAGAACGGGCAAATGGGGGCAAGGACGCTCACGATATCCTTAGCCACGCCGTAGCACAGCGCCTTGTCGCGGGCGGCACCCTCGGTGGCGTTGAGGTAGGCGCTCGCCGCGTTGACGAGCTCCATGACGGCCGAGATGGCGGTGTTGAACTGGCCGCGATCGAAGTCCTCGGTGCACTTGGCGATGGTGCGGTGACGCTCGCGATAGAGCTTCATCGCGACCTCGTCGAGCGCGGACTTGTCGAAGGCCACGTTGGCGCCGCCGGACTGGACGAGCTGCCAAACGATACGCCAGGCGCGCTTGATGAAGCGGTTGGCGCCCTCAACGGCCTTGGGGTCCCAGTCGAAGTCCTTCTCGGGCGGGGCGATAAACAGGATCGCCAGACGCATGGTGTCGGCGCCGTAGGGCTCGATGACCGAGCTCGGGGGCACGACGTTGCCCTTGGACTTGGACATGGTGTCGCCGTTCTCGTCCTTGACCATGCCCTGGCACAGCAGGTTGGTGAAGGGCTCGTCCACACTCAGCAGGCCCAGGTCGCGCAGTGCCTTGGTAAAGAAGCGGCTGTAGAGCAGGTGCAGAATGGCGTGCTCGATGCCGCCGATGTAGTTATCGACAGGCATCCAACGATCGGCAGCCTCGCGGGAGAAGGGCAGCTCGGTGTTGTGCGGGTCCGTATAGCGCAGGTAATACCAGCTGGAGCAAGTGAAGGTGTCCATGGTATCGGTCTCGCGCTTGGCCGGGCGGCCGCAGACCGGGCAGGTGGTCTCGTAGAACTCCTTGCACTCGGCGAGGGTCTCGCCGGCGCCCAGGTCCAGGTTCTCGGGCAGCGTTACCGGCAGCTGATCCTCGGGCACGGGCACGATGCCGCAGTGCTCGCAGTGGATAGCCGGGATGGGGTTGCCCCAATAGCGCTGGCGGCTGATGAGCCAGTCGCGCAGACGGAACTCGACCTTGCGACGGCCGCAGCCCATGGCCTCAAGGTCGGCCACAATCGCAGCCTCGCCCTCGGAGTGCTTGCCGCCACGCATGCCGGTGTACTTGCCGGACTGAACGAGCGTGCCCTCGGCAGCATGGGCGCAATCCCAGTCGACGGTCTCGGCATGGAAGGTATCAATGGTCTCGCCGCTGGCCTCGACGGCAGCGCGGTCGTCATCGTCCAGGATAATCGGCACGATCGGCAGGTCGTACTTGCGGGCAAACTCAAAGTCGCGCTGGTCGCCACAGGGAACGGCCATGACGGCGCCGGTGCCGTAGTCGGCCACGACGTAGTCGGCAACCCACACGGGGACCTTCTCGCCGTTGACGGGGTTTACCACATAGCGGCCCGTGAAGGCACCGTGCTTCTCGAGGGTGCCCTGGGCACGCTCGACGGCAGAGATATGCTTGGAGTCCTCGACGATCTTGGTGACGGCCTCCTCGTACTCCGTGCCCTCGACGAGCTCATGCAGGCCGGCGTACTCGGGAGCCAGGACAAAGAAGGAAACACCGAAGAGCGTATCGGCACGCGTGGTGAAGACGGTGATCTTGCCCTCATCGCCCTCGATGGGATCGCCATCCTGGTCGCACAGGGTAAAGTCGACCTCGGCGCCCTCGGAGCGGCCGATCCAGTTGGCCTGCATCTGCTTGACGCGCTCGGGCCAGCCGGGGAGCTTCTCCAGGTCGTCGAGCAGCTCCTGGGAGTACTCGGTAATCTTGAAGTACCACTGCTCCAGGTCGCGCTTCTCGGGCTCGGTGCCGCAGCGCCAGCACTTGCCCTCGGTGACCTGCTCGTTGGCCAGAACGGTCTTGCAGTTAGGACACCAGTTGACCGGGTTCTTCTTGCGGTAGACCAGGCCCTTTTCCCACAGCTTCTCAAAGATCCACTGACCCCAGCGGTAGTAGTCGGGGCTACAGGTCTTGACCATGCGATCCAGATCGTAGGAGAAGCCCATGCGCTTCATCGTGGCGAGAGCCTGGTCCATGTTCTTATACGTCCAGGCGGCAGCCTGCGTGTTGTGCTTGATGGCGGCGTTCTCGGCAGGCAGGCCAAAGGCATCGAAGCCGATGGGGTGAAGCACGTCGTAGCCGCGCATGCGGGCCTGACGGGCCATGGCATCGCCGATGGTGTAGTTGCGCGCGTGGCCCATGTGCAGGTCGCCCGACGGATACGGGAACATCTCGAGCACGTACTTCTTGGGCTTGCTGGCGTCGGTGTCGACGGCAAAGAGGTTGGAGTCCTCCCAGGCCTTCATCCACTTGGACTCAATGGCCTGCGCGTCGTAGGCAGGGATCTCGTCCTTATGATCTGTGCAATCGCACATATCAGCTCCTTTGTTATCTCGGTTGGGGCGGGGCGTTCTTACCTTTGCTCGCTGCTGCGGACAGTCCTGCTCGCACGAAGAGCACATTAAGTGCTCTTCGGCTCGTGCGGAACTTGCAGCGAGCAAAGGTAAGAACGCCCCGCCACATCGTTAACTCGCATGATGATAGCAAATACGACAAGCGAGATGCCTGCGACTTGCAGGCATCTCGCTTTATCTAAATAACGTGGTTGGAACTCAACCTTTATGTGCAGCACTTATCCTATCGATAAGACACAGACTGCTGAGAGTCTTTCACGACTACGTCGTGGGCGCCGCCTTCGACGATGGAAGTGGAGCTCACCAGAGTCAGGCGTGCCTTTTCCTGGAGTTCGGGGATCGAGAGGGCGCCGCAGTTGCACATCGTGGACTTGACCTTGTAGAGCGTGCCGCCCACGCCGTCCTTGAGGGAGCCGGCGTAGGGAACGTAGGAATCGACGCCCTCGACGAAGCTGAGCTTCGCGGCGCCGCCCAGGTCGTAGCGCTGCCAGTTGCGGGCACGCGCAGAACCCTCGCCCCAGTACTCCTTCATGTACTGACCGTTCACATTGACACGCTCGGTCGGGCTCTCGTCAAAGCGGGCGAAGTAACGGCCCAGCATCATAAAGTCGGCGCCCATGGCAAGGGCGAGCGTCATGTGGTAGTCGTAGACGATGCCGCCGTCGGAGCACACGGGCACGTAAACACCGGTCTCCTCGTAGTACTCGTCGCGAGCGCGGCAGACGTCAATCAGCGCGGTGGCCTGGCCACGGCCGATGCCCTTGGTCTCGCGGGTAATGCAGATGGAACCGCCGCCGATACCGACCTTAATGAAGTCGGCACCGCAGTCGGCCAGGAAGCGGAAGCCCTCGGCGTCGACGACGTTACCGGCACCGACCTTGACGTCCTCGCCGTAGTTGGCGCGGATCCACTCAATGGTGCGCTTCTGCCACTCGCTGAAGCCCTCGGAGGAGTCGATGCACAGAACGTCGGCACCGGCCTCGATGAGCAGCGGCACGCGCTCGGCATAGTCGCGGGTGTTGATACCGGCGCCGACCATGTAGCGCTTGTCGTTATCGAGCAACTCGTTGGGGTTGGTCTTGTGGCTGTCGTAGTCCTTGCGGAAGACGATGCCCATGAGGTGATCATTGTCGTCGACGATAGGCAGAGCGTTGAGCTTGTTGTCCCAAATGACGTCGTTGGCAACCTTGAGGCTGATGTTCTTGTCGCCCACGATGAGCTGCTCACGCGGGGTCATGAACTCGGAGACCTTCTTCTGGTGGTCATCGCGGCTGGGACGATAGTCACGGCTGGTGACGATGCCCAGGAGCTTGCCCTTGGGAGTGCCGTCGTCGGTGACCGGCATGGTGGAGTGACCGGTCTTCTCCTTGAGCTCGATGACCTGCTCCATGGTCATGTCGGGGGTCAGCGTGGAATCGGACTGAACGAAGCCGGCCTTGTGATCCTTGACGGCCTTGACCATAGCGGCCTCAGACTCGGCGCTCTGGGAACCGTAAATGAAGGACAGGCCACCCTCGGTAGCGAGCGCGACACCCATGTCGACGCCCGAGACGGACTGCATGATGGCGGAAACCATGGGGATGTTCAGGGTGATTGCCGGCTTCTCACCGCGCTTAAAGCGGGTTAGCGGCGTCTTAAGCGAGACGTTGTTGGGGATGCACTGCGAGGACGAATAGCCAGGGACCAGCAGATACTCCGAAAACGTGTGGGACTCACCGGGAAAGAACGTAGCCATGTTTCTCCTTTTTCCATGCGACCGGTCGGCTGCAGGCCTCGTAGGACCCAGCCCAACCTTGGGCGCCCAATACTGGGGAAGTATCTTAACGCACTTTGACTGCTACAATGCATGATTTAAGAAGAGCACACGAGGGTTTGACGCAGGCTTTGCGTTTGCCCAGCAAACACTTTAGCGGGGAGACGTGGAGCGTATGAAGTACAAGACGACGGCAAAGTTGGTCATTCAAGCGTGCGACAAGGATCTGCCGGGCGTGTTCGGCCACGGCTGCGTCTTGCTGCTGCAGGGCATCGCCCGCGAGCACTCGCTCAATCGCGCCGCCAAGAGCATGGGCATGGCGTATTCCAAGGCCTGGCGCATCGTGAACGAGGCCGAAAGCCAGCTAGGCTGCAAGCTCATCGAGCGCGACGGCGCCCGCGGATCCACCCTCACCCCCGCCGGCGAGCGAGCCATAGCGGTCTACGAGGAGCTGCAGGCCGACATCAACAACGTCATTGCCACTAAAGCAAACGACCTGATCGCCAGCATCAAAGAGTAGCCAATTTGGGGCTTTTAGCTACACAACCCCTTCTCCTAAGTTGCGGTGAAATAGGGACTGTTTATGCGGTTAAAGCCGTAAATCAATCCATATTTCACCGCAACTTATGGAGTTGAGGATGATTTAGCTAGTTGCGGAGGGCATTATCTAGGGTGGCGGCCACGATCAAGGGATCGTCGGTACCGGCGAAGAGACGGATGGTGCTCCCCTGCTTGCCACGTGGGGCTGAAAGACGCGTCGTTGCGCCGCCGGCAGGCGATGTGCGAAACTCCCCCGGCAAAGCGTCGAACAGCTCGCCCGCGCTACGCTCGATAAGGTCAAATTCAACTGCCGGACCAAAGCCGTGCTCGAGGATTCCCGTTGCAACCGCATGGTCGGGATGCGAGCTCAGTCCGGGATAGCGCACGTTGCGCACCATCTCGTTGGCGGCCAGATACTCGGCCAGCGCACGGGCGCGGTCGAAATGCGCCTGCATGCGGGCGTTAAGCGAGGAAAGCCCACGCTCCAGCACGTCGGTCTCCTCGGTAGAAAGGTCGAGTGCCAAAGCACCGCAGCCCGCAAACAATACGTGCGCGCACTCGGCAGCAGCATCCACACGATGGCGCTTGAGCTGCGAGCGCGCCACCGAAGCGGCGACCAACTTGCGCGGAGCCTTACCAGCGCACACACGGTCGAGCGCCTCAAGTGACAGCACGGCACCCAAGCGCAACGGATCGCACCCAAAGACACCAGCCACGGTGTTATCCACCACGAGCAGCGCATGAGCCTCACGCGCTGCGCGGCCTAACGCACGAAGATCGGGAACGCGCAGACCAAACCCGCCGATAGAGTTCACAAACCACCACAGGTGCGGCCCCTCGGTATCAAACGAAGCATCAAAATCCTCGGACGCGGCAGTAAACGCCGCAACCGACGGCGGGTCCACGAGCACAACATCACAGCCTTCAAAGCCGTGCGCAAACGCTTCGGTAAAGTCATCCGCAAAGGCCACCAGACGGTCACCGGGACGCACAATACCCAATTGCGACAGCGCCGCCGGCACATGCGAGGCCGCAAGCAACCACGCCTCACGCGCGCCGGCCCTTGCAGCCCAGGCCTCTCCTAGCTGTTGCACGTCCACGCAGCACCGTCCCTTCACAAGCAAAAACCCACGATGCGGATGTTCCCCGCATCGTGGGCAACGGCTGCAGTATAGCGCCGATAAGCAACGAATCACCTAAATGCTGAGCGCGTGGTAGTTCACGTTCGCACTCGGTGCATCAACGACAACGCCATAGGCCTCAGGATAGATACGCGTCGAGAACACGAGCGAGCCGTCATTCACGAACACCTCGACCGACGAAACGTCGCCCACAATGCGAACGTTGCGCACCTCGTCAACGGGCTCCCAGCGCACCGTGCGCCCGCAGCCGGCAGAAGCGCGCGATTCATTCGCAAAGCGCATCTCAAAGCGCGCGGGCAACTCGCCCTCGACCGGCAGGAACGAAAGTCTCAGCTCGCCATCAACGGTCGCCGCAAACGCGTCGCCAACGCCGTCGACCTTAACGTCAAAGCAGGTATCGTCGGCAACCTCCAACGAACCCTCCCCCACACGCACCGAGACATAATGATGCTCGATCTCGCGCGCCGGCTGCTGCAGCACCACACCATCGGCACCAACCGTAAGCTCACGCGGCACCGTCAAGCAGTGCTGCCAGCCCTCAGCGACAGTCGGATCATTGCCATAGGACTCATCGCCCGGCAGGCTCATCCAGCCGATCAGAATACGTCGACCGTCTTCCGAGCTAAAAGTCTGAGGTGCATAAAAATCAAATCCAGCATCCCATACATAAAATTTGCCAAGCTCATATTCAGAGCAAATATCTCCGTCGAGCGTAAAGTACCCCGAATGATACAGATTCCGTCGATCCCAATCGGAACCAACCAATCCCTGAGGGCAGACGGACAAAACCCTAACGTCAGACAGCTCAAAATAGTCAGGGCACTCCCACATAAACCCAAATTGTTGGGGAGTCGTGATTCGGTTCTGCAGCTTCCAATCGACAAGATTGTCTGAAGAAAACAGCAGGACCTCCCCCTGATCAGAGAAGCAATTCGCACCATTATGACGCTTAAGCAGCTCCGTTCGAGAAGAGACGTACCCCTGAAGACACTCATTCCCGGCATTGACGCGACGACGTGCGCCCTGCACCATAAGATATCGTCCGCATGGAACGTCGGAGCACCAAACCTTTGGATCACGCACATGGCACGAAAGATCATCGGGATAATCGACATTAGTCATGAGCAATTGCTTTGCACCAAATGACGAATCGTCCGCCATATTAACCAAAATGGTATTTGCCTCACGACCGCTGTAAATATAGTCACAAGAACCGTCACCGCAGGGCAACTTGACATTACCGGTATAAAACAGCGAAACGATGCCGTCATGAACCAGCGCAGAGCCAGAATACACACCATGGCAATCGAAAGATTCATCCGGCAGCAAGGCGACGCCCAAGTCTTCCCATTTCATGAGGTCACGGCTGATGGCATGTCCCCACATTTTTGAACCGTTGCCCTCAGCATCCGTGGGGCCATACTGATAAAAAGCATGGAATACCCCATCTCGCTGATGAAGTCCGTTTGGGTCATTTAACCACCCGCACGGTGGCATTAAGTGAAACTGTTGAGCCCAGCGATAAGAAACGTTCTTGGCATTTAGCTCGCAGTCTTCAACAAGTCGAAGCAAATCTCTTGTGAGCGAATTGCTCATACAAAATCATCCTATCCCAGATGCAGCGCACTGATGATGCAGTGCGCGCCATAGCCAAAAATAGCCATAGCGCGCAACGTACATAGTGCCGATTGTCTTAGCAGCCAAATCCAATTGGACGCAACATAACACCGTTATCGTCTACCCACTTTTTCAAAGACGGAGACGACAGCGCAGCCTGATCTTTCATTCTGCCTTCACGCAACGAAGAGATCTCCATCAAGCTCTCATCAAGAAAAGCAGGGTGAAACACGACGAACGTCTTCTCGTGAGTCAAAATTCCCGATTCACCACTCATCAGAAAATGAAGAGGGTTGTACGAATCGTAAACCATGTTATTTGGTAAATCGGGCGTATAGATCCATGAATGCTTTCTCAGGCTCGTAAGAGTAAAGTCAACGTAGGGGACTCCAATCCTCTTAGCGACCCTACTCAAGCCCTCATCAACGTGTGGCGTTCCCACGGAATGACAATCGATATAGGCCGGAAGCATTCCAAACAAGCTCTGAAACTTATCTACCTGCGCCTGAGCTTCGGTTTCAATCTCATCCGCATCGATCAAATCCACTTCTGAGGTTCGATAGCGCCTTGAAGGAAAGAAATACCCTTCGTCGTCAACCAAACCGGAATCCATAGTTAAGTTCGATACCGGTTTGCCCGCGACAACATTCACGTGAAGGCCAATAGATATGCCCTCATGAGACGCAAGGGATCGAGCATCATCAGAACGAACACCGGTATTAACGATGACACCAACTGACGAAATGCAGCCATTTTCCAGGGCTCGCAGAATGCCGAGCGAACAACCCTGCGTCAAACCAAAATCATCGCATCGAACAATTAACTCACTCACAACAAGCTCCTTGACACCGTTTCAGTCGTTAAGATACTAGCCGAGCTCCTCTTCGGACTTCTCGCCAAAGCCGAGAACCACGTGCAGGGCGGCGGTGCCAAAGAAAGCAATGGCGCAGCCAACGCAGTACATCGGAATATTGGTAGCCGTAACAATAGAGGGGAAACCACCGGCAGTAGACATCTCGCCACATCCAGTTGCGGCAACAAAAGCAGCAGCGACGCCGGTCATCAGGCACATGATAACCATGGATTTACGGTAGCGCAGGGAGATGCCGTAAATCACTGGCTCGGTGATACCGCCAAGAAGGGCAGGAATAATCGTCGAGAATGCAACGGACTTGAGCTGAGGATTCTTGGCCTTAATGAACACGCCCGCAGCAGCGCCAGCGGCTGCAAAAATCGTCATACCAAGCGCTGCCATTACGGGATCGGACCCCAAAGCCGCGATGTTGGCGATCAAAACCGGGATGATAGCCCAGTGCAGACCAAACAGGACCACGAACATCCAGATGGAACCAAGGATAAAGCCAGCAGGAACAGGCATGGTAGCCATAAGCCACATCACAAAGTTGCACAGGGCCTGGCCAACGTAGAAACCAAAGGGGCCAACCAGAAGCATAGTCACGGGAACAACCACAAGCAGGCAAAGCGTAGGAACGATAACGACCTGCAGGTCCTTGTAAACGACACGCTTCAGCAGACTTTCAACAATGTACAGCAGAGTCGTCGAAAGCATCGCGGGGAACACCGTCGATGCATAACTCATAAGCACCATCGGGAGACCCATAAAGCTGCTCATCTCGCCATTGCCACCGAGGGCTGTAAAATTTGGGCTCCAAAAGCGAAGCCGACACGGCAGCAGCCAGATACGGGTTGGCGCCGATTTTACGTGCCATCGACACAGAAAGAACGATCGGCAGGAAGTAGAAAATGGAGTTAGAAGCCGCCGAAAGAACAGCGTACGTGCTGGACTCCGCAGCGAGGCAGCCCGTCATGGTACAAATCGAAAGAATAGCCTTAACGATAGCAGCGCCGCAGAAGGCCGGGATGATAGGGGTAAAGCTACCCGAAATCACATCAAAGACCTTGTTTCCATAGAACTTAATGGCATTCAAAACGCCAGGCTCGCGCACGGGCTCTTCAGTCTCATCATCCACGGTGCCCTTGCCAAACGATTCGCCCAGAATACCGATGATCTCCTTATAAACACCCTCAACGGTAGGGCCGACGATTACCTGATACTGAGTACCCATATCAGCAACGCCAAGAATACCGAGAGCCTCAAGCTCCTCTTTGTTGGCCTTGCTGTTGTCGACCAGATTGAACCTCAAACGCGTAGTGCAGTGCGTAACCCGCTTAATGTTGGACTTACCGCCAACATGCTCGATGATCTTCTTAGCATCAACCGAAGCTGCCATGAACGAACACCTCTCCCCTTCTTCATCAAAATAACCTTCGCCACTTTGACCTCATTGGTCCTTTATAAGTACCGAGTATCGACCGATGCCAAAGACTCCTTTAAACCAATTAGGCGGTTTTCCCGGGTGTTAACCCAGTGGCTAACTTAAATGTAATCGTTTTCAGTTAAACTGCAATCGTTTTCAGTTTGTTTCAGGGATGAACGGTATGTATTTCACGGTAAACGGTATCCGAGTGAAATCACTCGACGATTTTGTGCCCCAGCTGAACCTGACGGAAGTCTTTCTTTTGCAACGAACCCCCAGACGTAACCTCAAGAATCATTTGAGCGGCGGTGATGCCCATCGTTTTATAGCCAAAGTGCACCGTTCTAATTCCGCCGCTAACGGCACGCAAAAATTGGTTATCACCAAAACCAGAAACGTGTCGCGCAGGATCGCTCACGCCAACCTCTACTAAGGCACGGATAGCTCCCGCGGCCATCGTATCCGTAGCGCAAGCGATAAAGGCGGGGGCAGGCGTTTCTTTTAGAAGCTCACAAGCATGGCTGTAACCGCCATCCACCGTAAAGGAGCTTTCGCGATAAAGTTTTGAATCGAGCTCACGACCGGCATCGGAGAGTCCCGCACGAAAACCGTCCTCGCGAAGAGCGCCAGCCGAGATGTCCCGACGAGTGGCACCCATATACGCAATTGGGCCTTCACAACTGGCGCACACGTGATGAGCAAGGTCGCGCGCCGCCTCGTATTCGTCATAATAGACACAATTGCAGCCGTCAAGTTGCTGACCGGTCAACACAACGGGGACTCGCGCAGAATCAAAGAATTCCTCATGCTCGGGAGTAATTACAGTACCGGCAAGAATGATGCCGTCAACGGGATACGACTGAAAAAGCTCAAGGAACGAAACCTCGCGCGCCGGGTCATTGGCAGTGTCGGCAAGGAGCATTTGATACCCCTCGGCCTGAAGCCTTTCCCCAATGCCCGCCGTCAATCGGCTAATGGACTCCGAGTTGATCTTAGGCACGATAACGCCGATGAGCCTGGTAGACCCGGTGCGCAGTGCGCGGGCCTGGCTGGAGCGCACGTAGCCGGTCTGCTCGATCGCCTGCTTAATGCGCTCGGCCTTATCTGCCGAAATATAGCCACCGTTAAGATAGCGCGAGACCGCGGCGCTCGAAACGCCCGCCAGCTCGGCGACATCTTTCATCTTTACCACGAGTACCCCTGTCATTGAAATCGCTTTCATCATGATACCCATGAAGGCACTCCGGATGAATCGATTTCACCCAGGTCGAAAAAACGCTAGCGAGCGCCGGAACCAAATTACCCGTGGTATTCGCCGTTGTACTGGATGAGGGTCAGGTCCTCCACGCCATCGAGCGCGCGAATGGCGTCCGCATAGGGCATGTCAACGCCGTCCGAGAACACCTCCACGGCCATCTCAACCTTGTCACCGCGCATGGTCTTGGACTTCACCGTAAACTTGGTGCGCCCAAATGCGCGCACGATATCGTCGCCGGTGGTCTGGCCCGTGTAGTGGATAACCATCATGTACACGCGGGCCTTGTCCTGGCGGCTCGCAAAGCCGGCAATCATCACCACGATCACCACCGCCGTGAGCCCCACGAGCGCATACATGCCGGCGCCTGCCGTAATGCCCGTGGTAATGGCCCAAAACAGATAGAGCAGGTCGAGCGGGTCCTTGACCGCCGTACGGTAACGCACGATGGACAGGGCACCGACCATACCAAGCGAGATGACCACGTTGGTCGAGATCGCGAGCGTGACCATGCAGGTAAGCACGCACATGCCCACGAGTGTCACGGCAAAGCTGCGCGAGTACACCACGCCGGTAAAAAAGCGCTTGTACACACAGTAGATCAGGATGCCCATGGCGAGCGCCACGAGCAGCGAAAGGCCAATCTTGGCAGGGTCGACCTGACCAAACGCCTCCAAGACGGAGTTCTTAAAAAAGTCCCTGGTGCTCATGGTCTAAATATCCCCTCGGTTCTCAAAATCCGATTCCCAGTAATTAAATCCGCGCAGGTAGGCGGTCTTTTCGTAACACAGACAGTACTTAGAGACCGCCGTGAGCTCGGCCGCGCCCGGCGGCACCAAATCGCGCACCAGCTGCGGGCAAAACTCCGTAAACTTGACCTCCATCACCAGCTTGCCGGGCTCCAGGACCGGCAATGCAGGCAAGGTCGCGTCAAAGATATCGAAGCTTCCCACCGCGGCACGCACGTTCATGTCAAACGTAATACGCACGGTGCCCTCGTCCATCACCCACGGCTCGCGCTCGTAGTCCACGATGGTCCGCGGGCGCATCATGTTGCAGATGCACTCGATGTAGAACTCGCGACAGAGCGGATAGGGGCTCCTCAGCAAAAAGCCGTAGTCGCCAGCCAGGATGCGCTCAAACTCGTCGCGGGTAAGCGGCGCGTCCTCCTTGTAGATCCAACTGCCGTACTTCTTTTTACGCTCGAGCTTAATCACCTTGTCGCTGCCGTTATAGATGCGCACGCGATACTTTTTTCGCATGAGGATGCCGGCGTCTTTTTCCTCGTAGGCCGAGTTGCAGTAGTCGTCAAAATACAGGCTGCGGATGGTGTAGCCGCCCGAGCGCGCATGCTTGTCCAGCTTAAACACCGGCGACATGCGACAGGCAAGCGCAGCGTGCTCACCCTCGTTGATGAGATATTTGAGTTCGTGGCGGTAGCGCTCCTGTGTGCTGCACTCGGGCGGGGCCGCCAAGCGCTCAAGCAGCGCGCTAGCCCTCCGCATACGTGTCCTCCACGACCTTACCGCCGTCCTGCACGTAAAAACACTTCATGCCGTAGTGCTTGCCGTCGTCGGTCACATAGTAGTCAAACGCATCTTGCGTAAAGTCGTCGGAGTTGGTGGCACGCACGCGCACAAAATACTGGCCGGTATCGGGCGCATCACAGGTCACCTCGGGAAGCAGCACGTCCTCGGCCTTAAAGACCACATCGCTTATGGCATAGTCGCGCGCCAGCTCCACGGTGTAGCGAATGTCACGCGCCTCAAAGTCGTAGGACGCATCCCAATTAATACGCAGCTTACCGTTATCGATCTGCGGCACGCCGATGTAGAACGGCATGGGCTTTTTAAAACTCTCGCGAAAGCTCTTGTAGTTCTCCTCGATCTCGGAGGGAATCGCCGCGGCGATCTGCTCGTATTGGTCCTTGGTGACAGGCAGATTGTCGATATCGGGCGAAGCAAAGACCAGGAATTCAGTCACCTCGCGGTAGTGCTTGATCATCTTGCTCAGGCGAGTCTCGGTCAAATACGAGCGCAAGTCCTTGACGGCACGGTCGAGTTCGCTGCGGAACGACTTGCTGCGCAACGCGCGGTTAAACAGCACGTTGCCCCAGTAGTTGCTTGCACCGCGCTCCCAGCTCGCGTAGTCCGAAAACCCGGTAAGAGAAAGCTCCAGCTTACGCAGCATGCCGTCGTTATCCCAATCCAGGATATACCAGACCTTGGAGTTAAGCGAGCTGTACAAATAGCAGTTACGGTTCTGCGTATCGCAGTTGCCCGTCAGGATCTGAAACGCCAACCAATAGACCAGGTTCTCGGTATCAAAGTAGGTGTCGAGCACGTCATCGATCTTTTGCGATTCGTCGTTGAGCGCATCGAGCATCTCGATGAGCTTGGTGTGGTCCGTATCGCCCTTAATCTCGAGCATGCCTTCAAAGCTTGCCTGGTTGTAGTCGGGATCATCGGCAAGCTTAATGGTGTCCTCGTAGCGATGGAAATCAAAGCTGTTCACCTTGTACAGGTGCCCGCTCTTATCCAGGCCATGTGCCTTAAGCGCCGTCTTGTTGAGCTGCTCCACCTGCGTAAACAGGCCGTAGTCCTCAAAGGTATCGTTGGACTTTTCGGTCTGGTCGCACACCCACAGATGCACAAACTGCGTGCGCAGGCCCATCATCTGGGGAATCCCGCGGATAAGGTCATAGGCCATCTTGTTGCGAAAACGCATACCCTCGCCCATGTGCTTGTTGAGCGCAATCGCACGCTGCTGGCGCCAGGTACCTTTTCCTTTTTTGAGCTCCACCTTGTAATTCTTCTGCGTATAACCGCTCGACGTCTGGCCACGCACCTGCACGGTAGCATTGGGCGCTTCCTCGCCATAGCCAACCTCGCCGGCCACCGGGCCGTCTTCGTCGCCCGCCTGCAAAAGCCCCATTACCTGATAGCGCGTCACGCCCATGTCGGCGTAGTCATACACCGAGTACGTATTGATCTCGGCCCAGCTATGATCGGTGTTCTCGGAGCTGTTACCGCGCGAGACCGTCAGGTACATGGTCACAATGCCCGAGTCGTCGTAGACCTCGTACAGCTCGTCCTTATCGCGCAGGTGCTTGGTACCGTCCGAGGACTCGGCCTTTTTAATCTTGTCCTGCTTTTTGACCTTGTTGGTCGAGGAGTCTTCCTGCACCGAGCAGCCCGAAAGCAACAGCGCACCGGCAGCCGCCTCAAACAGGCGACGACGAGACATCATCCTATCGGTCATCAGAACCTCCCCAATGCTTGCGATACACGTGAACTACTGCGCGCTCAAACGCGCCATGTGGCTCACCCTCATGGCGACCTTCCTCATAACGCTGCTCGGCACGGTCGAGCAAGCGGCCCAGCTGTGTAAAGCGACCCGTTTTGACGGTCGCCACAATGGGCTGCTGGCTCAGGATACGATACGGCAAGTTGGCGGTATAGGTATCGAGCCGCAGCAGCGCCACGATAAAAAACACCGCTGCACCCAACAAAAAGCCAAAGCCGTAAAACTGCTGCGGCAAGAGCAGAGAAACGGCAGTCGCCAGCCCGGCCACACCGGCAAACAGCCCCGAGGCCAGCACGGCCCCCTTGTAGTCGGTAAAGTACAACAAGATGAGCAACACCGTATTGCCCACGGCATACAGGCCGTAGCCCACGCACAACGTGCGGAAATACCCGTGCATCAGGTTATTAAAGCCCAACGGTAGGGCCGACAGCACCGTGGTCTCGAGCGAGATGACCGCCGCCGTCACAAACAGCTGCTTGAGCGCACAAAACCGCAGTTCTCGGTTGAGCGTGGCAAGCATTTCCTCCTCGGCCACCACAATGTCGCCCACCACGCCACCGTCGTTGAACAGGCTGTAGTAGTCGCGGTAGCGCGGATAGAAATTGACCTCGACTGAGACCACAAAGTTGACGGACGTGACCAGGATCGTCAAAAACGCGATGAGCGCCGGCACATCGTGGTAGGGCGCACCATAAAACAAGCCATTGACCTGCACGCCAATGGGACCGGCCCAAATTATCACCAAATGCGCAAAGAGGCCCAGGTTGGTGAACAAGCCCGTGAGCGCCAACGGCATAAACTGATCAAGCCACCGCAAAAAGAGCCAGGGGCTGCGGTCGCTCTGCGGAAAATACCGGTACAGCAGCACCACGTCCCAGGCGAGCATGACGCCGTAGCCCAGAGCAATTGACGCCAAAAGGCCCTCGACCGGCGGCAGTCCCAGCGCCAGCGCGGCCAGGGCGCACAGGCACGCCACGCCAATGGCAGCCGCAAAGCTGCACAGGATACCGCGGTAATCCTTGATGGCCGTGAGGTAACTCATGCCGTTCCAGTTGACGATCATAATGTTGAACAGCCACAGGCACAGCAGCCCCTGCAGCAGCGTGGCGCCCGAGAACAGCAAAAAGACGCCGTAGAGCACCGTGCCCGCAACGAGCATAATGGCGTTGGAGCCCCAAAACGAAGGTAGGATCTCATCCTCGCGCTCGGCAAAAAGCATATCGGCCAAAAAGCGCGTGACCGGCATAGAGAAAAAACTCGTGAGCGTGAGCGACGCCAGCAGCGTATAGGTCACCATGCACACCAGCAGATCTTGGTTGGCTCGGCCCACGCCCCACAGACCGCACAGCACCAAGATACCCACCTGGAGCAGCACGCCCAGCAGCATGGGGCCCGTGCACACAATGCCAGCGTAGCCATAGGCGCGCATCGTGGCAAACAGACCCTTGCGCCTAAACAGGCGCTTGAGCTCAAAACCGATTCCGGCCACCGGCTACTCCCCCTCTCTGGGCAGGTCAAACGCTTGCGCCGTCTCGTCGTACAGCGCGCGATAGTTGGCGAGCATCTGCTCGTGCAAGAAGTACGTGGCAACGCGACGCTGGCCGCGCTCCCCCATCTCAATGCGACGAGCGCGGCTTGTGCACATGCGTTCCATGGCATCGGCCAAGCCCTTGCGATATATAGGCGGCGTCACAAAGCCCGCCACGCCAAAGTAGTCGCCCGGGGCGCCTTCGAGAAGCTCGCGACAGCAGCCCACCTCAGTCGTCACGCAGGGACGGCGCGCTGCAAGCGACTCCAGCACGCTGAGCGGCTGGCCCTCGGAGATGCTCGTCAAAATGGTAAAGTCGAGCTTTTCCATGTACTCGACCACGTTGACGCGGCCGGTAAAGATCAGGTCGCGCACGCCCAGGGTTTCGACCAGCGCGTGGCACTCGGCGCCGTACTCTTCGTCGTCCACGCCGCCCATGATGTGCAGGCGCACCTTGGGCAGGCGCTCGTGCAGCTCAAAGAAGGCATAAATCATGGTCTTGACGTCCTTGATGGGCGCCAGGCGCACCACCGCGCCAATATCCACCCAGCCGTCATCGGTCTTTAAGGGAATATCCTTAAAGCGGTCTAACTGGATGCCGTTGGGGATGACCAGGCATTTGTCCGCATCGCAGCCCATATCGATCTGCGTCTTGCGGGCGTTATGGAACAAACTGGTCACGCGGAAGGCGCGGCGGTAGATCTCCTCCGAAAGCAGGTAGAAAAAGCGGATCCAGCGGTCCTTAAACGACGGAACCACCCAGTCGGCGCGAATGAACTCTTCCTCGCGCTCGCGGGTGTAGATACCGTGCTCAGTCAGCAGCACCGGCGCGTTGTGGACGCTCGAACCCAAACAGGCAAGCAGGCCGCCGTAGCCGGTCGAGATCGCGTGATACACGTCTGCCACGGGAACCTCGCTACCCAGCAGATACAGTACGGGCAGCAGCATGGAGCGCATGGTGTGGAAGGCGTCGGCAAAGGGAACGTAGGGATACTCTGCCAGGCACACGTCGCGGAAGATGTCCATGAACGTGCGGCTCTGCAAAAACGAGAGCGGGTGCACGCGACGGCGATGAAAGATGTCGAACAGCACGTCCCAGTCGGGATTGGACAGCGACACCAGGCGACGCAGCGCCTCGCGCTCGCGGTCGTTAAAGCTGGCCTCGTGCTGCTCGCCCGTAAGACGCAAGGCATCATCCAGGAACACCTCGTGCACCTCGACGACATTGCCGGGAAGCTCGTAGACAAACTTACCGCGATCGGCAGCATGCGCGCCGATCACCCACAGCACAAACTCGTGCTCGGGCATGGCCGTAATGTAGCCATGCATCCAGGTAGATACGCCGCCGTGCACATAGGGGTAGCAACCCTCGAGTACCAAGCAGATTCTCATTTATCGCCACCCTCCTTGCGCTCGATCGTCACGGTCTTATCATTTGCCTTGAGCAGATACAGATTGCCCGTAAGGTGCGTCAGTTCGCCACCCGTCACCGCACCCGGCTCGCCATTATTGGCGCGGAACATGAGCCAAGCCTCGTCGTGAAAGTTGTCCAGGTTGAGCGTCCAGGCATCTGCACTTGTATCCACGTTCACCGTAACCGACGAAAAGCGCTGGATGGCGCCGGAGCACTCCGACGCCGTCTGGTGCCGCAGGTCGGGCGCGGATTTGGTAAGCCACTCCAGGTAGTCGGTCAGGCCGCCCTTGTAGACCTCCCAGCCCTCCTTGGCACCACGATCGGGATCGAGCAGGTCGTCCGGATGCATAAAGTGCGTGCTCACGTAGTGCATGTTGAGCTCGGACACGGCTGCCAGGCGCATATAGGAATCGTCGACCATGCCACCCGAGACAATACGTGGCTGCTCCACAATGCCATCGCTCGCCACGCCAAACTCCTGCACGTACGGCAGGTCGGTGCCGTCCTCAAAATACGTACTGGCAATGGTCTTAATTCGCGGAACATCGGTACCGATGAGCTTGCGCGCTCGGGCCGAAAGGATATTCGACGGCGGTACGTAAACCGAGCCGTGAGCGTTGGGCAGGACCTCGTCCTGAAACGCGATAAGTTCGTTGAGCGAAGCGACGAGCGTCTCTTTGTTCTTCCAGGTCTTGTAGACGTACAGCGTGCCGTAGTCGGTGTCCCAGAGTGCCAGAGGCTGATGGTTGTAGCCGTGAAAGCCCAGCTCTCCGCCCATCTGCAGCAGCATGCCGCCAAAATAGCGGAACTGCGTGGTATCGGGTTGGCGCGCGGGCTCGGTCTGGTTGACCGCGTCCTCGTAGTTTTCGATCATCACGCCGGTATAGCGAATGCCGTATTTTTGCGCGAGCTTTTGCAGATCGGGCCACCAGACCTTAGTGTAAAAATCCGCAATGGAAAGGCCGTAGTCACGCTTGATATAAGTACCATCGCCCGAGGGCACGGGGCTAGGAAAGTCGTCCAAATAGAACACGGCGCTGTTGATGACCGGATAGGCCGTGGCATCACCCAGCAGGCTGATCGCCGCGGCGTAAAAACCGCGCATGACCTTGTCATAGATACCGATATTGCACACCACGGTGCGCCCGCTACCGCAGTCATTGGACCAAATGAGCGGGGCGCCCGCATCGCCGGTCATAGCCCACACACGAGCCGTCTCGCGCAGCGATACCGAAAGCGACGAATCAAAGGGGTCCGAAAGCTCGTAGCGCTCTCCCCCGCCCAGCATAAAGTCCTCGCTCGGCACAATGCTTTCGGCTTTTACATAGTCATATCCGGCAGATTCAATGCCAAGCTTGGAAGCAATCACTTGCAGATAGCCCGAGTTATCCGGAGGCATGGCGAGCATAAGCGAACCGCCGGCACTCACCCAACTCATAATGTCGCTCAGGTGCGTACCGAGCCCATCGAGCGACGGCATGAGCAAAATCACGCGATCGTAGGAGGTCAGCGAGGGAATGGCATCCGCGCCGTCCAGGGCAAGGTCCACGTCGCGGTGCGCGATCTTCATGTCGAGCAGAATCTGATCGAACTGCTCCTTTACGTCCTCGACGCCCGCTTGGTCGGTATCGGTAATGACCAAGCACGTGGACTTTTGGCCAAATATTGCCGAGGAAGCCGGCACCGCATCGTTGGCGGCAAGCATCCCCAGCTTATGCTGGCCCGCACTGTACTGCACGCCGGCACGCTCCACCAGCAGCACGGCCGCCATGGCAATAAAGACCGCCCACACCACAAGCAGCCCCATCCAGCGAAAATGGCCCGCACGGTCGCGGATATGCTGTACCACGCTCATCGGGCCGCCTCTCCGTTGCGCCAAAACGCCAGTTCCTCGCGGTTGGCGGCGCTCAAGTATACATGCTGTTTGTCAATCGCATCGATCACGCGGTGGACCTCGTCACCGTCGCGGCGCATCACCGCAAGGCGCAGACAAAGCATCCAAACCTCCTGCTCCTCGGGCACGTCGAGCACCAACTGGTCGGTCACGGCCTGCGCCTCGTCGATCTGTCCGACATCGGCCAGCGCCGTCGCGTATCGAATGCGAAGCTCAAGGGTGTCCTCGCGCTCGCAGCGACGCGCAAGCAGGCGCGCGTACTGTTGGCGCTGAATCTGAGCCACGCGCCCCTCGGCCAAGCCCGAGCCCAAGTATTCACCAAGAAAATCGCAGTATTCGTTGAGGTTTTGCGCGCTCGGGTCCGTCTTAAAGGCACGCTCCAGCTGCTGCAGTTTAAGGTCGGACTCCTTGGAGATCTGCGCCACCGCCGTCGCGGCATAGTGAGCCACCTCAACGTCGTCGTTAAGCTTGGCCGCCTGCAGCTGCGCCAGGTACGCGTCGGGCTCCTCGGTGAGCATGGAGAGCATTAGTCGGCGCCGTTCTGCCGGGTCGTTGACGATGAGCGCCTCCTCGAGCGGCACTACGCCTGCATCGTCCTCACCACTCGGTACCGACATACTACGATGCAGGTCGTCGTTGAAGCGCAGCGACTCCAGCGCAGACTCTTTCAGCCCCTCGCCAAACGCCGTTCCGCGGACCGATAGCAGAACCACCAGCAACGGGCCCCACAGCGGCACCAGCACTATCACAGCCAGCATATGCCCGCGCACCGGCAGCAGGCCCAACTTCATAAGCGTCCACAGCACCAGGCAAACCAGCGCATGAATCAGCAACAAGACGGCGGCAACGACAAGCGAGATCAAGCGGCACCCCCCTCACCGTCACCGGTGTCAGCAATATGCCGCAGCAGCGCCACGATGTCCTCGCCGTCGACGGGCTCCACCGCAAGCTGCTTTGCGCTCAGGCGCTCGCGGATAATGGGCAGATCGCACGCCTTTGCCTGGCGCATAAGCAGGTAAAGCACGTCGCCGTCGACCAAGCCCGCCGCATCGCTCTCGCGGATTGCCGACCCAATTGCGCCTACCAGCTCGCCGACAGGCTCCATGCCCGGTACCACGCGCAGGAGCAAAAAGCTGCCCATCTTGCCATCTGCCAGCGCCTGCTCGGCCGCGAGCTCTTGGCCAAAGGCAGCCTGCTTGAGCACGCAAGTGCCGTCAACGCAGCGTTTATCCTGTGCCACCGCCTCGTAGTCAAAGGCACGGCCCAGCGCGCTTTCGACCAGGCCGCACAAGATGCGGAACAAGTTTTGATAATAGAGGGTCATTTGGTTTTCGGCCGCGCGACGTACAAAGATCAACACGGCGGGTGCCCCGTCGCGCTCGATCGTGTATCCAAACATGGGAAGCCCCGGCGTCAGCTCGCGGTTCACCCACAGATTCGAACGACCCCCGTCGCCCAAAAGAGGTGCAAGCTGCTCAAGCGTGAGCGAGCGTGCGGCATCTTCGGCAATCGCGGGACTTGCTGCCACCAGGCGTGCAAATGCCCCGCCCGAAACATGGTAGATCGCCACCGAATCGTTCTCGAGAATCTCGCCCAGAAGCTCGCAGCACTTGCGATAGATGTCGCGTGGGTTGAACACGTCGAGCTCCTGCGTCACGGCAAAGATCTTGCCAAAGCTGTCGTGGCGACCCACGATCTGGCGCCTGTACGCGCGCTTGTCCTCGATCGCGTCGTGGTAGAGCTGCGTAAGGAACGTATTGCGGTTGCGCACGAGCTCGTTTTGATCGCGCTCCGCCCTAATGGCTTCGCTGTTGCGCAGCTGCACATAGCCGCACACGGCACCCACCACAAAGTACGCAATAAACGGCAGCCAGTTGGACGGCTCGTAAAAGAGACCCTGGAAGGTATAACCGTACTGAGTAAAGTAGCTCGCGGCCAAACCCACCGACGCCAGCAGCGCCGCAACCAGGCCAAAGTCCAAGCCATACAGCGTGCCGATCAGCACCACGTAGAGCAGGCGATAATCGAGCACGTTGAGCTGGGCCGATTGTGAGAACAGATGCTCCAGCACCTCGAACAGAACCCAGGCAACGCCCGTCTCCAGGCATTTAATAGGCAGCGCGCGCATCTGGATGCGGTCGATGGCGGCGCGCAAGGGGTTGACCTTCTTTGCGCGGCCAGCATCCCAACGCACTTGAATGGTCGAAAGATCGCGCAGCAGGTCGTACCGCTGAAACCAGCCATAGCGCACGCGAGCGACGTCGCTGGCGGGCAGGGCGTAGCCGGCAGAATCGCCATAGGCAACGGCAAGGCCGGGGAACAGCGCCTTGAGGGCGTCGCCCACCTCACCCGCCGTGTGATGGAAGGTATCGGCTACGTCGAGCGTCTCAAAGTTACCATCCCAGCTATCGAAGATACGGCGTACCAGCACCGCAAGCTCCTCGGCACACAGCAGGGGAAACGCCGCATCCTGCGCGCCCTGCAGAGCGACCGATCCGGTTGAGCACGCGTCGAAAAGCGGCACCAAAAACGGGTCCTCCAGCGCGGCAGACGCGGTATACAGGAACGGCACGCGCAGAATCTTGGTCTGAACGCCCTCGCGAGCAGCGTAGTAGCGGCACAGGTCGTTGGCTGCGTGCGCGATAATGCCCTTGCCCGTTCGCCCCGCGGCATCGGCGGCGCCCTCGGCTCCCGCGGGCCCCGCTACATACAGCAGTTGGACCCGGCGACCCGCGCACGCACGAAAGACCGTGCGCAGCAGCTCGATATCGCCCACGGTATCGGTATGCGGGGTAAGGTAATTAGACAGGTAGACCACGCGTTCGAACTCGTAGGCCTGATCCAGGTGTTGCAGAAGCTCTTTCCACGAGGCATGGGGCGATGACTCGTCGCGGCGCGTGTCCTGCGCGGCTACGACCTGCACATGGTTCCCGGGGAACGCCTTGGCACAAAAGTCATCGTCAACATATGCGGTGTTGCCAACAACCAGCACCTCCATGGCGTACCCCTCCCCTAAAATCCACTTTAGTCATAGTCAAACATGCGTATTTTACGCTGTCAACGCGAGCTGGGGCGCCTTTAAGGCTGTTTTAAGAACTTTTCTAGGGAATGTGGGAGTGGCAACTCGTCCGACCCAGGCTCATTGAAAGGCTGCTATTCGCTCTGAAATGGCACATCGCAATCTGCTGACAGCTCTGCAGGGAGAATGGCAGGCAATGTACATTGCTCTCGCACAGAATAGTTGGATGGAAGAAACGGCAGTTCTTTGGAATAGCTGACGATAACCTGCGGAACGATCTTAATGCCCAGAGCAAGTTCGAACTTTGCAATCGTCTTTAGAGTCATATTAGGTTGAGAATTCAAGAGCTTAGAAAGCGACTGAAGGCTTATGCCCATACGATTTGCCAGCTCACTTTTGCTCAATCCCAAACGTTTCATTTCGCGATGAACAATAAACTCAATATCTAGTGCATGTTCATAAGCGCGCGTTTCGCTACTTTCTGTTTCGGCATAAAAATCAGATAAATCTACTTTATTCATTGTATTCTCCGTTTCAGAAACCAGGCATAAAAGTCAGCGCCCAGGCTCCAGAAGCTGACGCGCTATTACGTTCAGTCGCTTGGCCCGCTCGATTTTCCTGCTGATATTTCCCAATCCCTGATGCCCTTTAAACCAAAACAGAAGAACGATTTTGTCTACGCCTTAACATATGGCATAAATCATCTCTCGATTAACCCCGTTAACCCCTTAAGCTCATAGAGGCCAATCTTAGAATAAATGCATCTTAGCTTTGAGGTCCCACTCGCAACCTTTAATCCATAATCATAGATTTTTGAAATCAGGTCGATCATTTTACGGGCGGCAATTTTACGATAGTGCCTGACATCATCTTCTGAAATTGAGAGTTGTCAGGAGAAGTCGTCAGTTCTCAAAATGGTCGGCCCTTGGGGTCTCTATATTCGACAAGATCATATCCTTCAACCAAAGGCCACCTCCCATTTCTAGATACACTTAACTTATAAGTTAAGTGTATCTATTTAAATACAAATAACAAAGCTGATGCTAGATTCCATAGCTGCAATCGATAAACAACCAAGTCGAGCTCGTGCTAAATCCGGAAGTGCAGGGAAAATCCGAGATCGGCAGACCAGACCGCTGTTTTAAACTTCCGCGACCTGCGATTTTGTTGCCAAAAATCAGGTTGTGCTCGGTAGTTTTCGATTTTCCCCGCACTTCCGGAATTACAGCCTCAAATCGAGAACCAAGTAACAATGACGACATCCGCGACAACATCCAGTTGTCGCGGAAACATCGAAGGGCCGTTGCCGGAAAACCGAACAACGACCCCTCTTGGTCATCGCCTGACGTAGAGTGCACGACGACTGTATCACTGAGAACATCTTACCGTAACTTCCAGCGGCCACGACTGCGCACGGCCGGCTCTTCACCCGCAATCACGATAAACCTCGATAGAAAACCCAGGATTCCCGGAGATGAGCCCTCTATTCTGCGAACTGATACCTGACCTTGAGGCTATTCAACTGGCTATATGGCAGATACCCATCTTTTTGCAAACGACCCACAACAATTCCTGGGGCAATTCCTATCTCATCGGCAAAAGACGCAACGGAACTACACGCCTTGCTTCCAGCAACGAGCTGAACATATGCCTCTGGTGGAATCAAGGTATCGCGCGCGAAAGCATCCGCCGTGCGTTCCTCCTCTTCGGTAGTCCCAGTAGTTCGTCCAATGTGCCCTTTAATAACATGCGCCAATTCATGGAAAAGACTGAACCAGAACTTATCGGCATCGGCCCCGCGCGGCGTAAGCGCGAGCACAATCTTTGATCCGTCATAGAACGTCGCACCATTGAGAAACGTGTGCTCAAGATGAGGCAAAAAGACCGTCGCGACCCCACATTCAGCCAACATAGACACAAGAAGCGGCTGAAAATCTGCAGGATCCATAGACGTAAGCTCTCTAAGTTTGGGAATGCACTCCTCAAGCTTACCAACATTGATCTTACCGGTCGTTATACCTCGCGCATCGATCTTGGCCTTCTGGGCCCAAGCCAAAAGTGCATATTCGGATTCAGCGGTTTCCTTCTGGCGACGATAAGCGATTCCCGGAGCAAGTCGGTCTTCATTCAGCAGCGTAAGTCTAACAACCTCAAAGAATTTTCTAAGCTCGACAACTTTAACAGCCACGGAGCGCGTCGGCTCGACCCATCCCAGTTTGGCCATTTGTGCATAAGGAAACTTCCTGGCTATCTGCTTATCTTCTTCGATAGAATTTTCGTCCTCGACCTGCAGCAACTTCTCACGATAACGCGCCTCAAGATTCATCCAAAATGCCGAGGGAACGCCCAGCACCATCTCGAGCCTATGTGCAGTATTTGGAGTAAGCTCAACTTGCCCATTTATAAGCTGGCTTATGAACTTCTCAGAGTAATCCATGCGCCTAGCAAACTCGCGCTGGCTCATACCGCGATACTCAAGCTGCTCCTTTATGGTAGCCCCTGGTGGTGTTGCGATATAAGTCTTGCTCCTTGCCATGACCTCTCACCTCTTAAGCATTCTCCTATTTCAAACCTCATGCTAGTGGTAGTCAACGATTTCTTGAATTTCCGCTATCTGAATCTCATCCCTAATGACTTCAAATACCAATCGCAGAGGATGTACCAAGTCCATTGCAAATTGCCCTTTACGGTCACCAACAAGCTGATGGCATCGCCCGATCCCATACTGGACGAGCATCTCAACGGAATCAGCGGCACCGATCTCGCCGACGCGTTGATGAATAAGACCCGCAGTTCGATTACCGTACTTCTTAGTAGCGGCGGAGGCGTTCGTACAGATCTTCTCGATTTGTCGGTTCCTGTAATTGACCTGCATGACCACCTCCTATCATAGTTTTACCTCTGCGGTAAAACTATGATAGCAGTTAAGTAGGACAAGAACAATATCGGCAGGAAAAGCCGGCCAACCACACTGGAATGCCACAGCGGCTCTACCTGCGGCTCTTTTGTTGGAAAAGGCCGTTGTGCTCAGGGGTTCCAGATTATGTCGCACACTTTCGACGGGCAATTCCGTAAGCGCGGGTAAAACCAGATTCCTGTCGACCAGACTTGGGATTTGGATATCCGCGATCTGCGGTTTAGCTGACAAATAACGGAGCGTGCTCGGCGAGTTTCGAATTTCCCCCGCACTTTCGGAATACGCTATAAATCCAACGTTTCTAGAACGATCAATGAAAGTTAAACTGCATCGCTTAACAGTCGTCCGGAGCGGCGAGCGTCCCCGGCGGCAATACCCCCGGGGCCCTCTACAGGGCAGGGGCAGACGGCCATCCGGAGGCGCCCGATCGGCAGCCCCTCGGGACTTGCCCGTATCGTAGGCAATGTACCGAATGCTCGCCATCAAAATTTATCGATGGCCCATTTCAGACTGTAACGGCCCCCAGCGTTGAAGTATCGAGCTCCCCGTGCATCATATCGCCACACAAAGTGCATCCCGCCAATGTCGTACCAATGTCGTTAAATTTAACCAATGAAGCCGTCATGCGCCGTTCCCCTCTATCAAATCTCGCAAACGATACGCGCGCGACGAATCGAATTGGTTGATAAGGAAGTCGAGGACGACGCGCAGATCGCCTCCCAGCACCCCCCGCCGAGCCATCCTTGACCCCAGCTCTTCAGCGGCACGAGCACAAATTTCCTCGAGATGATATTGCATATTTGAATCGTGTCGCGAAGAAGAGAGGCTGACCCCGTTGCGGATAACCATCGCGCACCAGTGGAGGCCCTTTTCCAGGCGCTCGGGTACAACCTCATGCAGCAGATATGCGAACGATGTCAGAGCTGCAGTCCCTTTTTGTCGCCGTGAGACCTTGGAGAAGAAGCCATCCCACCGGTCGTAGCCCAAAAATGACTCAAACTCGTTATGGGACCAAGACGGATCCGCAAAAAGCAACGCTTCTAGCAAATCGTCGGGATTGCTTCTGTTATCGAATGAAACATTGACCGAAAAACACGCTTCATAAGTCTCGCTCCAATACGCGAAGAATAGCGAGTCGTCCAGCCTCCCCCGAAGTCGGGCATAGAGTAATTCAGACAGAAAACGCCCACCCACATATTGTTGAAGCAACAGCGGAGCAATCTCGGCAAGAATACGACGAAAGCAACTTGGCTTTGTCTCAATTAACCACATCGCAACATGTCGCACAAAGCGAACCTGAGAATCAAAAATCCATGAGGCGTCTCGGTGGGCCATCAGCCCAGATGAAGTCGCCTTTATATAGTCTTCTATAGCAAATGGATCGCACCCGTCTTTGCTGCAAGCTGCCACCAAGACGAAACACGTCGCAAGGTGTTTCGGATTGTAGACAACGTAGTTTTCCAAATAAGAGACACCAAGATCCATGGCGATGATTCGTTCCGGCAATCGCGGATATTCTTCAAGGAGTAATTCCATCGGTTTATCGTTACTCAACCGACGCTCTGGAACGGGAACCCGCAAAGCGTCCTTCCGATTCTTATCCCAGAACTTACCAGCTGTAAGATACCCAACTAGAAAGGCCTCGATTGCACGGACATTCCCTGAATAATAGGCTCCTATAGCCTCTATTAAAATCGAGTGCAAAGCTCTATCCGAACCAACGACCAGCCTTGCAACAAGAGTCGGAAATTCGCCCACTCCCCGAGCCGCAGACAAAACGCAAGCTTTGACAAGTGCCTCAAGAGAAGACTCTCGATGAGGGGGATACGCATTTGCGGCACCTAGGCATTCCGAAACAAACTCGTAACACCATTCGAGCTCGGATTCCGAAAGTCCATCCAAATAGTCTCGAAGAGCAATTGCAACTGTGTATTCACACGCATCACGGAGAAACAAGGCCGCGCCGTCACCATCTATCAGTTTCTTAGCATGAGCCAAAGCGGCGTTGATTGAATCGAAGTCATCGTTAAACTGAGCACCCTTTTCCCATCCGTTGTGCGCCCACGTATAAAAAGCAAGAGATTGACTCGGATTCGCATCTTCCAGCATTGCTTTATGCTGTTCTAGCTTTTCTGCCAAATCCTTGTCTGGATTAATCTCCAATAGCACTCCAGGATGATTCGGGTCATCTGAATTTCCAGCAACCTTAAGTCGCCGCGAATCCATCTGCTGGTACGCCCATCTAGCGACCGCATCTTCCTCATCCGATGACCCGATCATGTCGTCAATAATCGAATGGATGCGTTCGGCAGCGCTAGTCTTTCCATCCAGCAGAAAAAGGCTGCTGTTAAGCTGAACAAGAAGCGCGGCGTTTGAAATCTGCTTCTCACTAATTCGATACTTCGAAACAATCTCTCTGTCTTGGTTATGCAGATAGTGGCTCGCAAAAGGAGAGACCGCCGGATCAAACCACCCGTTCATCCGTCTACCTTTATCCAGCATAACCACAGCTCGACAAGAAAGTAACGTGCAGAGTACGTCGGGGCATTTTATCGGTGCATTCAACACGGCCGAGACGACCACAGATACAACCGAACAAGAACGTGATGCCTTCAAAGCTGTAAAGCACACGTATTCAAGCTGCTCGGAAGTAACCGCATCCGAAACCTCAAGTAACCATCGCTCAAACGCCATCATGATTGACGAGTACAAATCGGAACCGCAGCCATTTAAATGCGCCGTCCACAGTCTGCTACTAAAAATATAGCTTCTGTCTATCTCGCCCAGCCGCATGCTCGCTTCAAAACATTCATCTGCAAAATTCGAGTGCAAGAGAGCGTCAGCAACATGGTCGGCAATTCTGCAGACTAACCGCAATGCAGCATTCCAATCAGACCTAAATAGGGCATAGACAGGAGTCTGCATGGCGCTTGCCGGATAGTACGACATTTCGCGGGAGCGGAGCGCGAATTCCCTTTCGTAATCAAAGGGCATCTCATAAAATTCGATTTTATGATCGTCCTTGATTGTCCAGGCGTTAAATAAGAACTCCGAGTACTCACTTGGAATAACGCGTGCAACATACCATGTCGATAGAGAATCCTTAATCAAACCTTGGAATAAGGGGTGGTTACATTCCCTGCAATCATCCCAATCCCTCTCCTGCGCACAATAGGCTGCCAATTCTTGGCACAGCTCTCTCGCCGTTTCAAGAACAACCGAAACGCATGTTTCTTCTGCACCGTTATATTGATAGGGATTGCTCTCATGCTCAATCTTCTTTATCAACACGAGCGCAATCAGACCTGCTTGGCGCGCCGTTTCTCCAGTATGGTTGCTTTTGCTCCAAACATCTAGAACTTTAACGAGATCAAGAGACGCCTCTAGAGGAATCTCTTCCCTATAGCTATAAAGAAAAGCAATATAATCCCTCCAGCCGTAGCCAGATGGTTTTTCCTGAAGGGGAACCTTGCCTTCGAATCCGCTATTTGATATGCGTTCCATAGCCTCATTATCGATATCCATGCAAGAGCGCCGCAACGTTTTTCCCAGATCGCACGCAAAGGCCCAGCCATTCGCCTTAAGTTCAAAGGAGAATTGCGATAACAACTCTGCCGTTTGGTCGGACCGCAGCATCGAACGATGGATGCAATCTCCCCACTTCTGATATACGTCTTCGTCGCCAAGCACTTCTTCGGCGAGGCATTCCAGCGCACCGCGGCTTGCGCCACCGCTCTCAACAAGCCAATTAGACAGCATTTTCTTCGTCGCAAAATCCGGCTTCAACTCAGCCAAAAAACGTCTAGTTGAATCTGATATCGAAAGAAGATGATTTAGCAGCGCGTCAATTGCAAGCTCTTCATAATAATCGTGAGCGAAACGCACGCTCTGCATATCAAAACTGACGATAAACCCGGCTTTTCGATACCGTTCGAGCACTTTCATGTTGGGTGTAAAGCTCGTCTTGGAATATGAAAGCCGACGAGACGCCATCCAGAAAACCGTCTCTTTTCTCAATGCAGATTCTGCTTCGCTATCACCTTTGAGATAGAGCTCGTTAAGGACAAAATCTCTCAATGCTTCTTCTGACGTTATTTGCCCCGGCCTCACCTTTGAGAGGACTTTGGCGATAATGGGCTTTCTGAACGGAGGGGCAGAAGCGATTGAAGAATACTTGTCCGCATAACCTAAACGAATAAGATAGTCGCGCGCCTGATCTTCGCTAAAGCCACCAACCGAAACAACTGTATAAGCAGGCTCAAACGCATCATGAACGAGCTCTTCCACTTCTCTTCTACATGAAGAGCGAACCGTCACGAGAACCGTCCAGTTTCCGTCGTGCGCAAAACCAAATAAAGCCTGTCTCTTATACACATCTCCGAGCCCACGAGACCTCTCTACATCTCGTA
>URIA01000015.1 GCA_900547765.1 uncultured Collinsella sp.
CAGTCCTGCGCAAGACGAAGGCCACATTAAGTGGCCTTCTTTGCGTGCGGAACTCGCGACAAACCTAACCCATCTCGCCCAGCCGTCTGACACGGGGCTCCAAGCTTGTCAAAAAAGCGGTCGGCGCGCAGTGCGCCGACCGCCGATATAAGGGGTCTGATGATTTTTACCAGCTAGGGTCTCTTACTCGTCGAGGAGATCTTCTGGCATGTCGTTGCCGTCGCCTAGGTCGACAGGGGTTTCCTCGGGAGCAGAGCCGTCTTCCGTGGCTTCGCCTTCGGGCTTCTCCTTGGCGGCCGTCATGCGGGCTACGGCGCAGATGCGGTCGTTGTCGTCGACGGTCATCATCTTGACGCCCTGGGTAGCGCGGCCAGTCTGGCTAATCTCATCGGTCTTGACGCGAATGACCGTCGCGCCCTCCGTCACGATGAACAGCTCGTGCTGCGGGCCCACCGTCTTCATGGCCGCGAGGTTGCCCTTACGCTCGGTCATTTGGATGGTGTAGACGCCCTGGCCGCCGCGATTCTGCTCCGGGTAGTCCGCGACCGGCGTGCGCTTGCCGTAGCCGCGCTCGGTGATGACGAATAGATCGCCGTTGCCGTTAGTGACTTCCATGCCCAGAACGCTCACGCCGTCCTTCATACCGATACCGCGAACGCCGCTAGTATCGCGGCCGGTGGCGCGCACCTGCTCCTCGGAGAACATGATCGCCTTGCCCGCGGTGGTGGCCAGGATAATCTTGTCGCCCTCGCGCACGCGGCGCACGTTCAGCAGCGCGTCGTCGTCACGCAGGTTGATAGCGATCAGGCCGTCGCGACGGCTGCGGTCATATGCGCTCATCACGGTCTTCTTGACCATGCCGCTCTTGGTGGCAAACATCAGATACTCGTCGGCAGGGAACTCGCGGCAGCTGATGACGCTCGCGATCTTCTCGCCCTCCTCGAAGGGCAGCAGGTTGACGATCGCGGTACCGCGCGCCTGGCGCGTACCCACCGGCAGCTCGTGCACCTTCAGGCGATAGACCTTGCCCTTGCTCGAGAAGAACAGCACGTACTCGTGCGTGGACGCGATGAACATCTCGTCGATGACATCGTCCTCTTTGAGGTTGACGCCCGACACGCCCTTGCCGCCGCGTTTCTGGGCGCGGTAGGCGGCCACCGGGATGCGCTTGACATAGCCGGTGTGGGTGATGGTCACGACCATGTCCTCGTCGGCAATGAGGTCCTCGACGTCCAGGTCCTTCTCGACCTGGCTGATCTCGGTGCGACGCTTATCGCCAAATTTCTTGGAGATCTCGCGCATCTCTTCCTTAATGACGCCCAGGATCTTCTCCTCGTGCGCCAGCAGGTCCTCGTAGTAGGCGATGGCGCGGCGCAGGCCGTCCAGCTCTTCCTGAATCTTGTCGCGCTCCAGGCCAGTCAGGCGACGCAGCTTCATCTCGAGGATGGCCGTGGTCTGCTCGGGCGTAAAGCCAAAGCGCTCGATCAGGCGGCTGCTGGCCTCGGAATCGGTCTGCGAGGAACGGATGATGCTGATGACCTCGTCAATATGGTCGAGAGCCATCAGGTAGCCTTCGAGGATATGCGCGCGGGCCTGGGCCTTCTTAAGGTCGAAGCGGGTGCGGCGGGTGACGACGTCGACCTGGTGATCGATGTAGTGCTGCAGCATCTCGCGCAGGCTCAGGCATTTGGGAACGCCGTTGACGAGCGCCAGGTTGTTGGCGCCGAAGGTCGTCTGCAGCGAGGTGTACTTATACAGGTTGTTGAGCACGACCTGCGGAATGACGCCCTTCTTGAGCTCGATGACCAGACGGATGCCCTTCTGGTTGGACTCATCGCGCATGTCCGAGATGCCCTCGATGCGCTTGTCGTTGACGAGCTGGGCGATCTTCTCCTGCAGGGTGCCCTTGTTGACCATGTAGGGAATCTCGGTAAAGACCAGGCGGTTGCGGCCGGTCTTGGTGGACTCCACATGTGCCTTGGCGCGCACGGTAATGGAGCCGCGGCCGGTCTCGTAGCTCTGCTTAATGCCGGCGCTGCCCATGATGATGGCGCCGGTGGGGAAGTCCGGACCGGGCATGATCTGCATGAGCTCGTCGACGGTGGCGTCGGGATTATCGATCAGGTAACAGGTGGCCTCGATCGCCTCGGTGAGGTTATGCGGGGCGATGTTGGTGGCCATGCCGACGGCGATGCCCTGGCTGCCGTTGACCAGCAGGTTGGGGAAGCGCGCAGGCAGTGCCACGGGCTCGGCGAGTGATTCGTCGTAGTTGGGCTGCCAGTCGACGGTATCCTTCTGCAGGTCACGCAGCAGTTCCATGGCGGGCTTTGCCAGGCGGCTCTCGGTGTAACGCATGGCTGCCGCGCCGTCGCCGTCGATGTTGCCGAAGTTGCCGTGACCGTCGATGAGCGGCGTGCGCATGGAGAACCACTGCGCCAGGCGGACCATGGCCTCGTAGACCGCGGAGTCACCGTGCGGATGATACTTACCGATAACTTCGCCGACCGTCCAAGCGGACTTCTTGTGCGGACGGTTGGGGTAGATGCCGCTCTCGTTCATCGCGTACAGAATGCGGCGGTGCACCGGCTTTAAGCCGTCGCGCACGTCCGGCAGGGCGCGCGCCGTGATGACCGACATCGAATACTCGATGAACGATTGCTTCATCTCGCGACCGAACTCCGAAATCTGGAGCTGGCCGCCGTTGATATCCTCGCCGGCCGAGGCGCCACGGTCGACTTCGCCAAAGCTCTCCTCGAGCTCGGCGTCGTCTTCTTCCTCATCATCATCGGCGTCGGGGTTATAGGCGTCCGGATCGCCGTCCTCGCCCTGCTCAGCACGGGCAAGCAGGCGCTTCAGATCGTCGGGCATACCGGCGTCGCCGGCCTCGTCCATACCCTCGTTATTGTTGATATCGTCTGCCACGTTACCTCCTCATGGTTTGCGTGGTCCATTAGTTCCCTACCACGGAGACGGCTTTTCCAGGTGCCGCAGATTCGCTCGAAAGAGGAGGGAAGCGTACTTGGGTACGCGACCGACGATTGAGGGCGAAGGTGCGGTGGCTGGGAAAGCCGAACAGGTTAGGCGTCTAAGAAGCGTGCATCATGTGCGTGCTTCTCGATGTACTCACGGCGATAGCCGACCTCGGAACCCATCAGCTCGCGCACGGCGCGGTCCGCCACCACGGCGTCCTCGATCGACACGCGCTGCAGGATGCGGGTCTTGGGGTCCATCGTCGTCGAGGCAAGCTGCTTGGGGTCCATCTCGCCCAGGCCCTTGTAGCGCTGGACGGTATAGCCCTTGCGCTTCTTGGTGATCTTGCCGTCCTTGGCCTTGCCGTCCTCGTCGTTATCGTCGGGGTTCAGGCCCAGACTCTGGATGGTGTCGCGCAGGATCTCGTCTTCGGGCTGGCGGCCGTTGGGATACACGTAGTGGATCTTGTTGCGCACCTTAATGCCAAAGATGGGCGGACAGGCAACATAGACGTAGCCGGCATCGATCAGCGGACGCATGTACTTGTAGAAGAACGTCAGCAGCAGGATGCGGATGTGCGCACCGTCGACGTCTGCATCGGTCATGATGATGATCTTGTGGTAGCGCGCCTTGGTGATATCGAAGTCGCCGCCGTCGCCGGCACTCGTCGTGACGCCGCAGCCGATCGCGGTAATCAGCGACTGGATGGTGTCACTCGAGAACGCGCGATGGTCACCAACGCGTTCGACGTTCAGAATCTTGCCGCGCAGGGGCAGAATCGCCTGAATGTCTCGGCGACGGCCGTCCTTGGCCGAACCGCCTGCCGAGTCGCCCTCTACGATGAAGAGCTCGGTCAGCTCGGCATCGCGCACCGAGCAGTCAGCGAGCTTACCGGGCAGGGACGCCGTCTCGAGCAGGCTCTTGCGGCGGGTCGCCTCGCGCGCCTTGCGGGCGGCATTGCGCGCCTTGCAGGCCTGTTGCGCCTTCTTGACGATCTCGCGGGCGGGCTTGGGATGCTCCTCGAGGTAATCGGCGAGGCCGTCGGTCACGATCTTGAGCGTGAGCGCGCGCATATAGGAGCTACCGAGCTTGGCCTTGGTCTGGCCCTCAAACTGCGGATCGGGCAGCTTGACCGAGATAACGGCCGAAAGGCCCTCGCGCACATCGTCGCCGGTCAGGTTGGCGTCTTTTTCCTTGAGCAGGTTCTGTTTGCGCGCGTAGTCGTTGATCACGCGGGTGAGCGCGGTGCGGAAGCCCTCAAGGTGCATGCCGCCCTCGGGAGTGTAGATGTCGTTGGCAAACGACATGACGTTCTCGCCGTAGCCGCTATTCCACTGCAGGGAAACCTCGACCTCGCCCATCTTGGCCACGGGAGCGTCCGGGTCCGATTTGCCCTCGATGTAGATGGGCTCCTTAAAGGCCTCGGGGACGTCCTTGCCCTCGTTGAGGAACTTGACGAAGTCGATGATGCCGCCCTCGTAGCAAAACTCCTCCACGTGGGGAGTCGCCTCGCGCTCGTCGGTCAGCACGATCTTGAGGTTCTTATTGAGGAACGCTGTCTCCTGCAGACGGTTGTGCAGCGTATCGAAATCGTAGATGCAGGTCTCGAAGATCTCGTCGTCGGGCCAGAAGGTGACGGTGGTGCCCGTCGAATCCGAGGTGCCCACGACCTCCATCTTCTTGACGGTCTTGCCGCGCGAGAACTCCATCTCGTAGGTGTTGCCATCGCGACGAACCTGAACGACCACGCGCTTGGACAGTGCGTTGACGACGGAGATGCCTACGCCGTGCAGGCCGCCCGAGACCTTATAGGCCGAGTTATCGAACTTACCGCCGGCGTGCAAGATCGTCATAACGACCTCGAGCGTCGGGATCTTTTTAACAGGGTGCTCGTCGACGGGGATGCCGCGCCCGTTGTCGACGACCGTGATGGAGTTGTCGGCGTGGACCGTTACCTGGATCTCGGTGCAGAAACCGGCCATGGCCTCGTCGACGGAGTTGTCAACGATCTCCCACACCAGGTGATGCAGACCGCTGGCGCTCGTCGAGCCGATATACATGCCCGGGCGCTTACGAACGGCCTCGAGACCTTCGAGAATCTTAATCTCGCCGCCATCGTAATCGTTTTCGTTTGCCACACGTCCTCCTTCAGTCAAGAAAATGTGTACAGCCTTACTAGTTTATCGTAAAAAAATACCCTCGGGAACGAGGGTATTTGGCTCTACAAGGCCACCAGATGCGATTTAAGGCTCTTTTTTGCTTTGCACGCCCTTGGCCCACTCGGCACTGGCTCTCATGGCATTCTCGAGGGCCTCGCGCAGTTTTTGGTCTTCGATGGGCGCCACTTGGCGCTCGATCTCGGTACGCTCGGCCTCACTTAGGTCGGCGTGCGGGGCCGGCGATCGCTCGGTCGTCGCCGGGCGCAGGCGCTCCTTGGCGGCGGGCGGCGTGTGACCGGGCGCGGTGGTTTTGAACACCAGGCCGTCCACATGCGCACCGGCGCGCTCCATGCGCGCGCGGATGATCTCGCGCAACAACGTCATTTCCTGCGTCCACGAGGGCGAGTCGAGATACACCAGCAGCTCATTGGACTCGGGCAGGTAGCGCAGTCCCGTCACATGCCGCCCCTCGCGCGTGCCCGAGCACACCGCGTTCCATGCGCGATAGACCGTGCGCGACTCCTCGGCGGCCTCCATCTGCGCACGGCGCTTAGGCGTTGCAGCCGCCAGGATGCGCTGGCGCTCTGCGTTCAAAAACCCGCTGAAGGCGACTGTCTCGCTCTCGCGCTCGTAATTAGCACGTCTCACCCATGCTCACCACCTTGGCTCGATCAAGCAGGTCATCGGTAAAGTACCCCAGGTTGGTCGTAGTTATGACCGTCTGGATATCATCGCCAATCAGCCGCAGGAAAGCGCCGCGACGCTCGCCGTCGAGCTCGCTCATCACGTCGTCCAAAAGCAGCAGTGGGGCGGTGCCCAGGACATCGCGAGCCACGGCAACCTCGGCCACCTTCCAGGACAGCACCAGCGTGCGCTGCTGTCCTTGGCTGGCAAATGAACGGGCGGAGCGACCCGCCACGGTAAACTCAATCTCGTCGCGATGCGGTCCCACCAACGTCACGCCGCGGCGAATTTCCTCGTCGGCATGCTCGTCAAGGGCGGCCAGCATGCGCTCGTACGCCCAACCCTTCAGCTCTTCGCGATCCTCGACCTGGGGCAAATCCCCCAGCGTGGACGCATAGGTCACGTTGGCGGCCTCACCTGACGCCACTTGCCCGTAGGCAGTGTGCACATGGCCCGCCAGCCGGTCGAGCAGAGCCAACCGGTGCACGAGCAGGGCCGAGCCCGCGCGGGCAATCGAATCGTTCCACGCGCCGAGCATCTCGCGGCAGCACCAGGTCTCCTTGAGCAAGGCGTTACGCTGGGTCACGCAGCGCCCATAGGTGCTCGCAAGATCGGCATAGCGTGCGCTCAGCTGCATGCCAAAGTCATCGAGGGCGGCTCGGCGCACACTGGCGCCTCGCTTAACCATGTCCAGATGGTCGGGGCAAAACAGCACGCTCGGCAGAACCCCGCGCACACCAGCGGCAGAGCATCTCTTGCCGTTGCGGTTAAACGAGCGCTTACCGTCCTCCGCGCTCAATCCCATATCAAGCACGCGGCCGTCGCCCTCGAGCCTCAGCTCGACCTTGCACGAGCCCACGCCGTCATGGACGAGCTCGGCTGCGGTCGGATGCCTAAACGAGGCGCCGCTCGTCAGCAGCTGCAGCGCCTCTATGAGATTGGTCTTTCCCGCCGCGTTGGGTCCCGCAAGTATCGTCACGCCCTCGTCCAGGGCAAGGTGATAGCTATCGAAGCTGCGGTAGTGTGCGACGGAAAGATCGCGGGCGAACATGGTCATGGCGCAGTGCTAGATGCGGACCGGCATGACCAGGTACAGGTAGTTGATCTTGTCGTAGGACTTGAAGATGCCCGCCTGCGAGTAGCTCTTGAGCTCCAGCGTGATCTCCTTCTCCTTGGACAGGGCATTGAGGCAGCCGAAGATGTAGTGGTAGTTGAAGGCGATGGTACCCGACTCGCCCTCGGCCCCGACATCGATCGTCTCCTGCGCAAGGTCCTGGTCATTGGAAATGGAGGACAGGCCCATCTGCCCGTTCTCGACATCGATCTCGAACTTGACGGCGGGGTTGGCGCTCGCGATAACGGCCACGCGCTTGAGGGCGGCGTTAAAGGCGGCGACGTCGATCTTGACGCTCGTCACGCACGAATCGGGGATGAGCTGCTTGTAGTTGGGGTACACGCCCTCGATGCGACGCGACACGTAGGTGGTGTTGCCGGCCTCGAAGACGACCTGGGTGTCGGTAGCCCCGATCATGATGGTCGCCTGGCTGGCCATGATGTTCAGCGCGTCGTTAAAGGCGTCAGCCGGAACGTTGAGCTCAAAGGAGCCCTCGAGGGTCGAGGTCTCGACCTGCGTATCGCACACGGCCAAGCGGAAGGAATCGGTCGCTACCAGGCGTACGGTGTTGTTCTCGACCTTCATGTGCACGCCGCCCAGGATGGGGCGAGCCTTGTCGGTCGAGGTGACGCGCCACACGCGGCCGACCATTTCGGACAAGACATCGGTCGGCAGCTCCACGGCACTCTCGATGGCATAGGCCGGAAACTCGGGGAAGTCATTGGCATCGAGCGTGTTCAGCCTAAAAGAGCTCTTCTCGCAACCAATCAGCACCTGGCGCTCGGACAGCTCAAAGGTGACCGGGGCATCGGGGAGGGTCTTGGTGATATTGGAGAGCATCTTACAGGGAATAACCATCTCGCCCTCTTCTTCGACATGCGCCGCGATGCGATGACGGATCGAGATGGTGTAGTTAGAGGTCTGGAATTCCAAGATGCCGTCTTGGGCCTTAACGAGCACGCCCGACAGGATGGGGAGGGTGGATGCCGAAGCGACACCCTTCATAACGACGCCGATGGCTTGTGTAAGCGAGCTCTGGCTGACGGTGAACTTCATCTTTTAATACCTTTCTATAGATATAAATATCTTAATAATAGTAATAGCACTGACGAAACTGTTGATTACTCCCAAAGACGCAGGTCAGACCCAGAAAGAGAATCGACAGCAACCTGTGTGCAACAGGGGTGGTTTTCCACGTCCAAAACCTGCGCAAAACTTTTCATCACCGCGGGTTGGGTTTTAGACACCTTATGCCCGTGGTTTCGACAAGTTTTCAACAGGTGTCTCTATTTCCCTACGAGCGCAGTGTAATTTTATCGCGCAGCGACTTGAGGTCTTCGGTGACGGTGCGGTCTTCCTGGATCATCTTCTGGACCTTTTTGTAGCTCGTACTGACGGTCGAGTGGTTGCGGTTGCCAAATTCGGCGCCCACCGCCGTGGTCGTCATCTCGCACATCTCGATGGCCAGATAGATGGCAATATGGCGTGCTTTGGCGATATTGGCGTTGCGACGCGGGCCGATGAGCTCCTCGTGTGTCACGCCGTACTGCTCTTCGATGACGGACTGAACCGTCTGGACGTTGATCTTTTTGGCCGATGTGTCGAAGTACTGGCTGGCGATGGCGTCGATATCGTCAAAGGTGAGCCCCCCGCCCTCGCGCTCGCGGTCGCCCGCCTCGCCGGCGCAGCGCTCGCAAAAGCTCTCGAGTTCGCGGATGTTGGTGCCCGAGACCTCGGCCATGTGTTTAAAGTGCTCGTCGGTCAGGTGCCCGCTGTCGCCCCCATAGGCCGCCAGCAGCGAGTCGTCGCCTGCCTCGGGAGCGGCGACGATGGTGTTCTCGTAATAGCGCTGCAAGATCTTGTATTTCATCTCGTAGCTGGGCTCTGCGACCAGGCAGAGCATGCCGGCGTTGAAGCGGCTGGTCAGACGCTCGTCCATACTCAGGTCCTTGGGGGCGCGGTCTGCCGCGATGACGACCTTCTTGTTGTTGCGGATGAACTCGTCCATGAGCTGGAAAAAGTAGTCCACGCTCGCGCGCTTGCCGATGATGTTTTGGATGTCATCGATGATGAGCACGTCCACGCCGTGGTACGCCTGCATGATGGGGGCGTTGCTCTTCTTTTGGCGGTCGAACTCGGTCATCAGGTCGTCCAGATATGCCTGAGAGTTGGCATACTTGACCTTGATCTCGGGCGACTTCTCGGCGAGCTCGTTTTTGATGGCAAGCAGCAGGTGCGTCTTGCCCAGGCCCGATTTGCCGTAGATGAACAGTGATGTGCACGTGCCGCGCTCGTCCGCGAGGGCGGCAAACTTGAGTGCCGAGCGATAGGCATGGCTGTTCTCGGGGCCGTAGACAAAGTTCTCAAAGGTAAATTTTGAGTTCGCGGCGAGCGGGGCTCCATCCGCATTCTGCTCGGCCGGTACGGTCGGTGCTGGCATGGGTGAAGCGGGGGTCGCAGCTTGCGTGGACTTAGTCGGCGCTCCGCCCTTCATCTGGTTCATCATGCGACGAAAATCATCGGCCGAGAGCGTGTTCTTGATTGCAATGCCCGAATCCGCGCCCGCCGCTGCGTCGTGAGCGATAGGCATGTGCGTGACGGGTGCGTTCGTTGACGTCGCCGCCGCGGTCGGCAACGGTGCCATGGTTTCACGGGAAACATCGCCGTGCTGGTGCTCGATTGTCGGCACGTCGCCTGCGGAGGCCGGCACCGCCGGGGAAGCAGCGGGCGTCGTGGCGGGCGCCGTCGCGGCAGCAGATTCGGCCGTTGCGCCTTGCGGTGCCACGATGTCGAGCGCGATCGGTGCAAAGGCGATTTCTTCCAGATAGGCCTCAATAGTCGGCTGATGCTTTTTGAGCTGCGCGATGGCAAAGCGCGAGGGGGCCTCGATCGTGAGCGTATCTTCGGTCAGGCTTATGGCGCGCGATTGCCCCAGCATGTTGATGAGGCGTGCATCTTGGCCGTCGCGCTGGCAAAAGGCGATGGCATCCCCCAGGATGATGCTTGCTTCCTCGTCCACTGTCTCTCCCGTTCTTTAGCTCTGAGCTCGCACGCGAGCGGCGCCGAGTTCGGTCAGATGGTATTTCTGGCCATGCTTGATGACCAAGCCGGCCTGCGCCAAGTCATTGAGCGTGCGTGACCAAGTGGGGGCCGAGTTTCCAAACGCCCTCGCCAGATCGGTTGCACCGCACGCTTGATTTTGCGCCAGATAGCCCAGCGCGGCGTTGCCGCGATCGCTTACGAACACGTCCGGCTGTGGCTGCGCATACTGATTTGCTGCATTAGGATACATCATTTGAGCTGCTGATTGTTGAGAACTCTGCATCGGCGGCATTTGCTGTTGAAAACTTTGAGGCCACTGTTGGTAAGGCTGCGGAGTCATCTGCTGGGCCCAGGGGTTGTACTGCTGCTGCGGCATCTGCTGGTACGGCTGCTGATATCCCTGCTGGTACTGCTGTGGGAACTGCTGGCCATACCCCAGTGGCGGCATCTGCTGATATGGATATCCCTGTTGGTACGGCTGATATCCCATTTGCTGGCCACCCGGTGCCCCCGTCGCCTGCTGCATTGCTGCTGCATCCTGATCCGCCAGCGGCATGGCCTCTGGCACGTTTGGCGGCATCGACATCGATGCCGCCTGGGGCTCTTGTACAGGAAGCATTCCGGGCTGCTGCATCTGTCCCACGGGGGGCTGCATCTGCTGCGTTGCCATGGGCTGCTGCGCAAAAGCTCCCGGCAGGGGATATGTGGGCTGCTCCGTCTCGGGTCGCACGGCAGCGCCGCGTCCGCCGGCGCGTTCGATTTCCTGCACGCGTTTAGGGTTCAGGCTTACCGTAACCACGGTGCCGTTGCCCATGTTGTCCTCGATGGACACGGCCCCGCCGGCGTTTTCCAAATACTCCTGCACCATGGGAAACCCTGCTCCGGTTCCACGGATATAGCGCTTCATCTTGCTGTTTGCGCTGGTAACGCCAAAGTCGAAAGCGCGCTCCTTGTCGTCGATGCCGGGCCCCTGATCGGCAAAGCGGATAGTGTCTCCGCCGTCCAGAATCGAGATGATGGGCTCGGCAAAGTGTGCGTGGATAAAGTTTTCGACAATCTCACGGATGACCATGAGCGAGATATGGCCACCTTGTTCTTTCATGCACTGGTAGACGGTGTTGGTCGTCTCTTCCAAATACGTGCGGACATCTTGCGGATCAATGACGATCACGCGCGGTGTCGACAGCATGTCGTCATAGACGGCGATGCGCGCGGCGTACATGGCTTTTGGCGCCTGCGTGGTCGTCTGCTCGCCTTCCTCACGCTCTTCGCGCACGCCGGTGATGTGCTCGTTGTCGGGTGCCGGGTCTCCGGAATCGACCATGGTATAAAAGTCGTCAGACATGCCGCTCGCAATCTTTCAAAAGGTTTCGAACAAATAGTAGCTCACCGTGCAATGTTTCTCATCTTTCGACAACTTTTCAAAACCTGTTGAAAACTTTGGAAAACGGACGAAAAGTTCTCAACATTGCCAACATGACCTGTTGAAAACTCGATGAAATATCGTGAAAAGTTGCCATGCACCGCTAAATCGAGCTCGGCTTATGGGGGAACCGTGTGAACTGCGCAACCTTTTACCTTTGATTTCTTGACATTTGAACATTGATTTCCCTACAATCTTCAAGCTCACGTGTCTATATCTGCGTCCGCGCCCCCGCGGACACTCGAAATGCAGCAGGAGGAACTTAAGATGAAGCGTACGTATCAGCCTAATAAGCGTAAGCGTGCCAAGACCCATGGCTTCCGTGCCCGTATGGCCACTAAGGGTGGTCGTGCCGTGCTCGCCCGTCGTCGCGCCAAGGGCCGCAAGCGTCTCACTGTCTAGCAGCGATACACACATCTCGCATGAAGACTATTAAGTCTCGGCAAGATTTCGAGCATGTGTTCAGTCAGGGGCGTCGTTTCAATCACCCTCTGATTCGAATGACCATATGTGAATCGGTTGGCGAAGGCGACTCCGGAAGGGTCGCCTTCGTTGGTGCTAAACGGCTCGGTTGTGCTGTCGTGCGCAACCGTTCTAAGCGTGTGATGCGCGAGGCCGCCCGCAGCTGTGGATTTCCCGTTGCGGGTTATGACATCATCTTGTTCGCAACTCCCAAGACGAGGGTTTCTTCGCCTCAGGAGATGGACAATGCATTGCGTTCGCTTATGAAACGCGCCGGCGTTGCCGGGGAGGAGCGATGAGCAATCACGTTTTGCGACGTGTTGCCATCGCTCCTATTCGCATATATCAACAGGTTATTTCGCCCTTATTGCCTGACGCCTGCATTTATTACCCAACGTGCTCGCAATACGCCGTCCAGGCGATTGAGAAGTACGGTGTTTTGAGAGGCTGCTGGCTTGCCGTGAGGCGCGTCGCTCGCTGCAATCCCCTGCACGTCGGCGGTTATGACCCTGTGCCCTAGCGGGCACTCGCTATCGGAGGAAAACTTACATGTGGGATTGGATCGTTAACATCCTTTTCGAGCTGCTCAAGCTCATCCAGACCTTTGCGGTCGACTGGGGCCTGTCCATCATCATCCTGGTGGTCATCATCCGTCTGCTGCTGACGCCGCTTATGCTCAAGTCGACTAAGTCGACGGCACGCATGCAGGTGCTGCAGCCCAAGATGCTCGAGATCCAGGAGCGCTATGCCGACGATCCCCAGCGTCAGGCCGAGGAGATGCAGAAGTTCTACAGCGAGAACAAGTTCAACCCGATGGCTGGTTGTCTGCCGCTGTTGATTCAGATGCCTGTCCTGTTCGCCCTATTTACGCTGCTGCGTAACCTGCCGAACTACTTTAACGACGGCACGTTCTCGTTCTTTAATATTCTGCCCGACCTGACCACCACGCCGAGTGCCTCCTTTGCCGATGGCTTTATGGTCGCGCTGCCTGCGCTGGTCTGCCTGATCCTGTTCGCTGTCCTGACCCTGATTCCGCAGCTCTATATGTCGCGCAACCAGACCGGCCAGCAGGCTCAGAGCATGCGTATGATGGCCGTTGTCATGACGGTCATGATGCTTTGGATGGGCTGGAGCCTTCCCGTTGGTGTTCTGCTGTACTACGACGTCTCGTCTGCTTGGCAGGTTATCCAGCAGATTTTTGTGACGCAGAAGGTCATCGACAAGGCGAAGGCCGATGAGGAGGAGCGCCTTAAGAACGCGCCGCTGCAGGTTGAGGTCACTCGTCGCGAGAAGAAGCCGCGCCCGCACAAGAAGAAGTAGCGGGATATCAATCTTATTTAGGTACCTAACTTTTGGAGTACGTTATGTCTGAAGAGATCATCGAGGATATGCTTGAGGAGGTTGCCCCGCAGGTCGCGGGCGATTATCCCGAGATTGCACAGCGCTACAAGGCCGGTGAAGAGCTGACCGACGAGGAGCTCGACACCATTGCCGATGTCGCGATTTCCATCCTGCGTTCCATCCTTTCGCACTTCGATGCCGCCAACTCTCCTATCGATGAGTATGAGGGCGACGAGGGTGAGCTGATTTTGGATGTAACGGCTCCCGACCTTGCTGTTCTCATTGGCCGTCATGGTCGTACCCTTGATGCTCTTCAGGTCATGTTCTCTTTGCTGGTGAGCCGCAAGCTTGGCTTTAGGTATCCGGTTGTGGTTGACGTTGAGGGCTACAAGAGCCGTCGTCAGGACAAGGTTGCCTCTATGGCTCAGTCTGCCGCAGAGCGTGCCATCCGCACTCATAAGAGCGTTTCGCTTCCGCCCATGAATGCCTATGAGCGCCGACTGGTTCATATTGCACTTCGTGGCAATGATGCTGTCGATACCCATTCTGAGGGTTCTGACCCTGATCGCCATGTGGTGATTGTTGCTCGATAATCTACTCGAGCTTATGCTAAGGGGGCGTGGTTTCCACGTCCCCTTTTTTTGTCAAAAGTTCTCGATACACTGATTTTTGTCAGAAAGGAGCTTCTGTTGTTTGTACTTACTGATCAGCAGACTGACGAGATGCTCAGCCGTCTAACTTCCTATTGCAAAGAGTATTCGTTGAGCGTAACTGATGCTGAGCTAAGGAAATGTATTCAGCATTTGGATTTGGTTCTGGAAACAAATAAGACAACCAATCTCACTCGTATTCTTAACGTAGAAGATGCTGCGGTACTACATATCCTCGACTCACTTGTTTTGCTCCCTTATATCAATAAGGCTCCTGAGGGAGCTTTGCTCGATATGGGAACAGGCGCAGGCTTCCCTGGTATTCCATTAACGATAACCACGCATCGTAAAGCTACTTATATTGACTCTGTCGGCAAGAAGGTTGATGCTGTCAATTCTTTTGTTCATGCACTTGGATTGAAACATGCTCATGCAGTCCATGACCGCCTTGAAGAATATGCTCGAAGCCATAAGAAGCAGTTTTCTGTCGTAACCGCCCGCGCACTGGCTCCGCTACCTATTCTTGTTGAGTATGCGGCTCCGTACCTCAAGGATGGAGGGCTATTTGTTATCACGAAGGGTAATCCATCGGATGAGGAGCTTGCTTCCGGCATGTCAGCAGCTAAGATCTGCGGCTTCACTTTGCTTCTGAATGACACAATCGATTTGCCTGAGGGTCTGGGCCATAGGGAGTTCATTGTTCTTAAGAAGAGCCATCCAGCTTCCGTTTCATTGCCTCGTGCAAATGGCATGGCAAAGAAGAATCCGCTTGCCTAGATGTTTCACGTGAAACATAATGGATAGTATCGACTCGTAATGTTTCACGTGAAACATTGATGTTGATATTGAATCGGAATGTTTCACGTGAAACATCCTCCGTTTGACAGCTTTAATACACACCAGGAGGGACCGTGGGATTTCGCGACGTTAAGCGTTCGAAGAGCGCAAAAGACACGCGTATTATTGCAATCATCAATCAAAAAGGCGGCGTCGGTAAGTCAACGACGGCTGTAAACCTTGCAGCAGCTCTGGGTGAACAGGGACGCAAGACACTGATTGTCGATTTTGATCCGCAGGGAAACAGCACCAGTGGATTCGGAATTGAAAAAGAAGACCTTGATCAATGCATCTATGATGCATTGCTGAATGATGTGCCGGCAGAATCGCTTGTTCTTGATACAAATTGCAAAAAGGTATTCGTTATTCCGGCGACAATTCAGCTTGCAGGCGCCGAAATTGAGCTCGTAAGCGCAATTGCTCGTGAAACCCGCCTCAAAGATTTGCTTGAGCCCATTCAAGACGAATTCGATTTTATTTTCATTGACTGTCCTCCTTCGCTCGGTCTGCTTACCATCAACGCTTTGACCGCAGCAGACAGCGTTTTGATTCCGATTCAGTGCGAGTATTACGCACTCGAGGGCGTTACGAAGCTGCTTGAGTCAATGAAGATGGTCAAATCACGTCTGAACAAGGGCTTAGACACCTATGGCGTGCTTATGACCATGTATGACTCGCGTACTTCTCTGTCGAATCAGGTTGTTGAGGAGGTTCAGTCGTACTTTGGTGATAAGGCTTTTAAGACTCTAATTCCTCGTACCGTAAAAATCTCTGAGGCTCCGTCTTTTGGAGAGCCGGTAATTACCTATGCACCTCAAAATAAGGGTGCAAAAGCGTATATGAACCTTGCAAAAGAGGTGATCAAGCGTGCCTAGTGCAAAGAAACGTGGCGGATTAGGACGTGGACTCAATGCTTTGGTCTCAGAAGCCGAGTATGAGACCGGCGGTTCGGCTACATCGCCTTCAAATGCCGCATCTGAAACAAAACTACCTATTGAGGATATCGTTCCCAACCCTAATCAGCCGCGAATTCACTTTAACGAAACCGAACTTCGCGAGTTGAGCGAGTCAATCCAAGAACATGGCGTGTTGCAGCCGCTTTTGGTTCGCAAGCATGGAAACGGCTATGAGATCATCGCTGGTGAGCGTCGTTACCAGGCGTCAAAGCTTGCTGGTCTTGAGGAACTGCCTGTCATCATTAAAGAGGTTAATGATGAGGAGATGCTTGCTCTTGCTCTTATCGAGAATCTTCAGCGTTCTGATTTGAATCCCGTCGAAGAGGCGAAGGGTTATCGTCAGCTCATTGATGCCAGCGGCATGACGCAGGAGGCGTTATCAAAGGCTGTCAGTAAGTCTCGTTCGGCAATTACAAATTCACTTCGCTTGCTTGATCTTCCCGAAGTCGTACAGCAGATGATTTTCGAGGGTAAACTTACTGCCGGTCATGCGAGAGCGATCCTTGCAGTTCCCTATGAGGATGCTCGAATTCGACTTGCTGAGAAGGTTGTTGCAGAAGGCCTTTCCGTCAGAGCGACAGAAAATCTTGCTCCGTTGTTTTCTGCCGGAGAAACACCTAAGACGCCGAGGCCAGCAACACCTCAGTCATTCAAAAAGGCCGCTCGAGTCCTTCGTCAAGTATTTAACACGAATGTGCGCGTGAAGAGCTCGCGTGGCAAGAACAAGATTGAAATCGAGTTCAAAGACGAGGAGGAGCTCTCCCGTATCCTTGGCGAAATGATTCAATTTGGGCAGGAGGATCAGGATGAAGAATAAGGTTCTCGCGGCCATTGCGTTGGCAACCACTGTCGCTGCTGGTGCTTTTGTTGGATATAAGCTTGCGACAGATGATGAACTGCGTGGTCGACTGCTGCGCGGAGCTCAGGATATCGTCGATACATCCAAAAAGAAAATGGATGTGATGACCGAGGATGTCGCCATGCGTACTGCTCAGGTGACTAAGAATCCCAAGATTAACCAAGAGTGGGTTAACCATCAATGGGAAAATGTTGGTTATTAGGTACCTAACAATTACTTGCCTGTTTTGAAGGGTCCTTGTCTGATACATGAGACAAGGACCCCTTATTTTGGCTAAAACTAAGCTTGCGTAAATCAAATTCAGTAGCATGAAAACAAATGAAACAGCCCCGGTTGCATTATCTGCAATCGGGGCTGTTCGATGTTTCACATGAAACGTTATGGGGCGCAGACTCCCCTATGCGTTCTTCTGGACTTTGAAACGTTGCTTCAGCTGACCGCAGGCGGCATCGATATCATTGCCGCGAGAATTACGGATCGTGGTCTCGATGCCACGAGACTCAAGGCGACGCTGAAGATCCTCAACCTTATGAATCGGCGACGGCTTGAGCGGGCTGCCCTCGATGTCGTTGAGCTGAATAAGGTTAACGTGGCACAGCGTTCCCTCGCAGAAGTCGCAGAGCGCCTGCATCTCGGGGTTCGTGTCATTGACGCCTTCGATCATGGCGTACTCATACGTCGGACGGCGGCCAGTCTTCTCGGTGTAGAGCTGAAGCGCCTCGTGAAGGCGGAGCAGCGTGTACTTCTTAACACCGGGCATGAGCTTATTGCGCGTCGACTGGATGGCGGAATGCAGGGAAACGGCAAGCGTAAACTGCTCGGGAATGTCAGCAAACTTGCGAATACCGGGAATAACGCCACTGGTGGAGACAGTAAGGTGACGGGCTCCAATACCGATACCGTCGGGATCGTTAAGGATGCGCAGTGCCTTGAGAACCTCGTCGTAGTTGGCAAGCGGCTCGCCTTGGCCCATGAAGACAACGCTCGTGGCACGCTCGCCAAAGTCGTTGGATACATGAAGCACCTGGTCGACGATCTCTTGAGCGCTCAGAGAGCGCTTGAGGCCGTTGAGACCAGTAGCGCAAAAGGCGCAGCCCATGCCACAGCCAGCCTGAGTAGAAACACAGACGGAGAGTTTATTGCGGCGAGGCATGCCAACGGTCTCGACGGAAATGCCGTCGTGGTACTCGAGCAGATACTTGCGCGAGCCGTCCTTGGAAACCTGTTTGGTAAGCTCCGTCGGCGTGTCGAAGGCAAATGCCTCTTTAAGCTGCTCGCGGAAGGCCTTGGGAAGGTTAGTCATATCATCAAACGAACAAACGTTCTTCTCAAAGACCCATTCGATGAGTTGCTTGGCGCGGAAAGCGGGCTGGCCGAGTTCTGCCACGAGCTCGCGAATATCGTTTTGGCTCAAGTCGCGAATGTCCTGAGATTTAGTCCTGGGATTCATGGAAGCCTTTCGATTTTGGGGAAACGTAGAGGGTATCGCTACAATATGGTATCAGCTGCAGAAATTATAGAGGAGGAGTCTGCCCATGCCGGGTAAAAGCCTAGAGAACATGCACGTAGCGGTCTTGGCGGGCGGTCATTCCGCTGAGCGCGAGATCTCGCTCAATTCGGGAAAGAACGTCGTGGTGGCCCTGAAGGAGGCCGGCTACACTTCGGTGGAGCTGCTCGACACGGCTGCCGATGATTTTATGGTAACCATGGCGACCGGCGGCTTTGACGTGGCGTTTATCGCCATGCACGGCGCCGGCGGTGAGGATGGTGCCATGCAGGGTGCCATGGAGACCCTGGGTATCCCCTACACGGCCTCGGGCGTGCTTGCCAGCGCCTGCGGTGCCGACAAGGAGGTCTCTAAGCTCCTGTACGCCAAGGCAGGCATTCCCATTGCCCCCGGCCTTGCGCTCGAAGTGGGCGATGAAGTCGATATCGATCATATCGTCGAGGTTTGTGGCGAGCGCTGCTTTGTGAAGCCGGCCGTAAACGGTTCCAGCTATGGCATTTCCCTGGTCCATGAGCCCTCCGAGCTGCCCGCGGCAATTGCCAAGGCGTTTGAGTACGGCGACAAAGTGCTGGTCGAGAAGTGCATCGAGGGTACCGAGATCACCGTCGGCGTATACGGCGAGGATGACGTGCGCGCCCTGCCGATTGTTGAGATCCGTAAGCCCGAGGACTGCGAGTTCTACGATCTTGACGTGAAGTATGTGGACCCCACGGACATCCATCGCATTCCGGCGCAGATTTCGCCCGAGAACTACGCTCGTGCCCAGGAGCTCGCCTGTGCTGCCCATAAAGCACTCGGCTGCCTGGGTATCTCGCGCAGCGACTTTATCGTGAGCGAGGATGGCCCCGTCATCCTCGAGACCAACACGATTCCCGGCATGACCGATACGTCGCTGTATCCGGATGAGATTCGCCACACCGATGACATGACGTTCCCGCAGGTGTGTGACAGTCTAATTCGTATGGGACTTCGTCGAGCGGGCGTTGCATGCTAATCGAGGACGCTGTTTCGTCGGGAACGCCGCAGTTTGTCATCGATTCCTATGCCACGCTTGCCGAGCGCGCCAAAACCCAATCGTTTGGTCTCATCGAGGAAGATGTTATCGTCCTCGATACCGAGACCACGGGTCTTTCGGTGCAGGACAACGAGCTTATCGAGATATCGGCGGCCCGCCTTTCCGGCCGCGAGATCGTCGACCGGTTCGATACCTTCGTGCACCCCAAGCAGCTGATTCCCGCCGAGATTACCGAACTCACGAGCATTACAAACGCCGATGTGGTGGATGCCCCATCGGCCGTCGAGGCCGTGGCTGCTCTCGCCGATTTTGTCGGCGGCTGCCCGGTGATTGCGCATAACGCCACCTTCGACCGTTCGTTTATCGAGTCGGTCAAGGGCGGTGTCAACGTCAGCGACATCTGGATTGATTCGCTGGCACTGTCGCGCATCGCACTTCCGCGCCTGGCCTCGCACAAGCTGTCTTTTATGGCCGACCTGTTTGGCTGCGACTCGGTGTCGCACCGCGCCAACGCCGATGTCGACGCCCTGTGTGGCGTATGGCGCGTGTTGCTCGTGGCGCTCACCGACTTGCCCCAGGGCTTAATGGCGCGCTTGGCCGACATGCACCCCGACGTACCCTGGTCCTATCGTCCCATCTTCTCATTCTTGGCGGGACAGAACCCCGGTTCCATCTTCTCTCTCGGCGCCGCCCGCGCCGACGTACTCAAGGCCGATCGGGCCGATGATCGCGTTGATGCGGACGAGCTACCGGTCCTTAAGATGCCGAGCCGCGAGGAAATCGAGGCGGACTATGCCCCGGGCGGCCTGGTCAATCGCATGTATCCCACGTATGAGCCGCGCGATGAGCAGATCGCGATGGCGCTCGAGGTCCGTGACGCACTCGTTACGGGAACGCATCGCGTGATTGAGGCGGGGACGGGCGTCGGCAAATCGATGGCCTACCTGGTGCCTTTTGCCGAGGCCGCGCGCCGCAACAACATCACGGTTGGCATCGCGACCAAATCGAATAATCTTGCCGACCAGCTCATGTATCATGAGCTGCCCAAACTTGCCGAGCAACTGGACGGAGGCCTATCGTTTTGCGCCCTCAAGGGCTATGACCACTATCCATGCTTGCGCAAGCTTGAGCGCATGAGCCGCGGCCAAGTCGAAATTACGACTAAGCGTGATCCTGCCGACACGCTTACGGCAGTCGCGGTCATCATGGCGTACGTGTGTCAGTCGGCCGATGGCGACCTCGACTCGCTCGGCATTCGCTGGCGCAGCGTCAACCGTCCCGACTTTACGACGGCGTCGCGCGAGTGCGCCCGTCGCCTATGCCCGTTCTTCCCCGATAAATGCCTGGTCCACGGCGCCCGCCGTCGCGCGGCGCATGCCGATGTGGTGGTCACCAACCATTCCCTGCTGTTCCGCAACGTTGCGGCCGAGGGCAGAATCTTGCCTCCGATTCGTCACTGGGTGATCGATGAGGCCCACTCCATCGAGCGCGAGGCGCGCCGTCAATGGGCGCGCGTGGTGTCGGCGGATGAATCGCGCGTTCTGTTTGAGCGCCTGGGTGGCTCGAGCACCGGTGCGCTGAGCCAGGTTTCCCGCGATTTGGCAACCTCGGAGGGCTCTACGCTTTACCTGGGTCTTACCGCCAAGGCGACGTCGACGGTTGTGCGTGCGAGTATGGCGATTGCCGATGTGTTTGACGGCGTTCGCGAGCTTGGCCGCCGTGCGCGCGGGGGCTATGACAACGCGAACCTATGGATTGGCCCCGAGCTGCGCGAATCTGACGACTGGCATGATTTCTTACAGTCGGCCTACACTGCCATCGACGCGTTGGAACAAGCTGACAAGAGCGTCGACGCGCTGGTACAAGCCGTTGCCGCCGACAAGCCCGAGGTTGTTGTCGACCTGGGTGATATCTCGCGCCGCCTACACGAGTTGGCCGAGAACCTCAAACTCATCATTGACGGTACCGACGAACACTACGTGTACTCGCTGCAAGTCAATCGCAGATTGCGCGCCGGCGGCGAGTCGATGACCGCGGAGCGCATCGATATTGGCGAGGCCTTGGCAACCGAGTGGCTGCCCGAGGTCCACACGGCTATCTTCGCATCGGCGACCATGACGGTTTCCAAGAGCTTTGAGCACTTTAACCACGCCGTCGGCCTCGATCGCATCGGTGCCTCGACATCATCGTCGCTGCACTTGGATTCGAGCTACGATTTCGATTCGAATATGGCCGTGGTCGTGGCTGGGGATATCCCCGATCCGCGCGACCGCGAAGGCTATCTTTCGGCGCTCGAGCGTGTGCTGGTCGACGCTCATCTTGCCATGGGCGGCTCGGTGCTCACGCTGTTCACCAACAGGCGTGACATGGAGGAACTGTACGCTCGTGTCGAGCCCAAGATAGCTCGCGCGGGTCTGGAACTCAACTGCCAGCAGCGCAACTCGTCTCCTCGTCGCCTGCGCGATCGCTTTATCAACGAACCGACCTCGTCGCTCTTTGCGCTTAAGGCCTTTTGGGAAGGGTTTGACGCCAGCGGCGAGACGCTGCGCTGCGTCATCATCCCCAAGCTGCCGTTCTCGAGCCCCACAGACCCGCTCTCATGCGAGCGCAATCTGCGTGAAGACCGCGCTTGGGCGCGCTATTCGCTGCCCGAGGCCGTGCTCGAGGTCAAGCAGGCCGCCGGTCGCCTCATTCGCTCATCGACCGATTGTGGCGTACTCATCTTGGCCGACCCGCGCCTGGTGACGAAGGGCTACGGCAAGAAATTCTTAACGTCGCTGCCCACGAGTTCCTATCAGCGCATCGAATCGGCACAAATCGGGCACTATCTACAGCTGTGGCGCGCACGCCACGAGCGGCGCCGCTAAAGCGGACAGACGAGGGATTTTGCCATATCGCACAGACGTTCTGACAGGGCGGGGTCATCCAAGATGCGGATGGCCCCGCCCGCTGCGATTACCTGGCTAAACAGCCAGCGCTCGGAGCCGTAGCGCACATTTACTGTTGAGCTGTCCGCTCCATTGGGTTCAATCGACATGACGCCGGGCCAGTCTAGGCGCTCTGCCAAGGCGCGCGGCATGAGAAGCTTCGCGCTCCGCTCCGCCTGGGCGAGGGAGTCATGGAGGGTCGCGGGTTCCGGTGCGTGGCGCACGACGGAGTCGTCGGTCAAGACCAGGCCCTCGATTTTATCCATACGATAGGTACGCTGTTCGTCGACCGCGACATCCCAGGCAATCAGATACGTTTGGTCGCCGTTTGTTGTGATGCGCAGGGGGTCGACTAAACGCTCGCGCGCTTGTGTGTCATCCATCGAGCGATACGAGATGCGGCAGCGAACGCCGTCCCGAATGGCGCAGCTCAGCTGCTGCCAGTGCGATCCGTGGGTGACGGTGTCAAAGACGCGCTGGTTGTAGCCGAGCTCTTTGGGAAGAAGGGCGCGCCGTATTCGAGCCGCCGCTTGGGGTTCGATCCCCAATGATTCAAGTTCATGGTTGAGCACGGCGCCCTCGGCGGCACTCAGGCGCAGCGGTAGCACGCGCCCCGCATCACCGGTGAGGACCACGCGCTCGCCGCGGCGTTCGCAGATAATACGTGCGCCCGATTCTCGGTCCGCAAGCGTCGAGACGATCTCGAGAATCTCGTCGAGCGATGTCCCCGTGATATCAAAGCGGCTGCAAAGCTCGTCTCGTGTCATGCCGTTCTCGCCGGCGGCGTAGAGGGCCTCCATGATGTCGATGGCGCGCGAGAGTCTTTGTTCGCTGGTGAGTTTACGCACGGGCATGCTCGTGCACCGTCCTTTCGATGAGGTGATTCCACGCCCGCTTGAGAGAATCGGGGGCGACGGGCCTCATGCCATCCATGGCATGGGCCATGCAAAACGAGGCTGTGGCTTCAAGGTCGCGCACGTCAACGGTCCAGGTCCACTCTGCTTCGGTGTGCATGAGTTCGCCTCGTCCGCGTGTGAGACCGTTGATCATATCGGCCTGCGCTTCACGCGCGAACGAGAACGTGGCCGCAACGGGTGGGCGGTCGGCAAAATCGAACTCAAAGAATAAGTAATCGTTGAGGTTGAAATCCGCAGGAATGGCGTAGGCTTTCGAAGGCCTCCAGGCGCGAATGATGCGGTCGCAGCGGAATGTTCTGATATTGTCGGTGGCATTGTCGAGGCCGCAGAAGTATGCCGTACCCTCGCGTTCGAACATGCCGTAGACGCAAACGGTCCGCTCGCGTTGTTCACCGCGTCCGTTTTGGTACAAAAAGCGCAGCGCGCAACGCTCGGCAAAGGCGCTCCATACCGCATCGACGGCGGAAGAGCGGCGGATCGGTGCCTCTCCTGTCGTCGACATGCCGGTGAGGTAGGCAATCTTGGAGCGAATGTCGGCAAGTGGCGCGGCAAAGGTGGATGAGCCTGCCGCGAGTGTCTGGTCGATGGCATTGAGCAGGATGTCGGCATCGTCTGCGGTGATGAGACCGCCCGCGGCAAACGTGTGCTCGCGGTCGATCGTCCACGCGCTCTCTTCGGTTTCCTGCGCTCCGGCGGCACGAACCTCCCTGATAACGATGCCGCGCTCGAGCAGCTTGTCGCGATCGCGGCGGAACTTGCGCTTGTCTGAGTCGATATTGCCCGAGCCGTATCCCAGATCGGAATCCAGGACGATTTGCTCGGTCGTCAGCGGTTCGGGAGAACTGTTGAGTACAAAGAAAAGGTTGAGGATGCGCTGAGCCGTTTTATCGAAACCGGGCTCGGGTGCCCCCTTTTTAATTGTCGCGGTCGCGTCGCTTGCCGTCATAGAATCCTCGCATGAGAAGGTCGTTTGTTGCCATGATTTTAGTCCGATATGGAGATTAGGCTATATCCTTGTCCGCTCGCGGCGTTAAGATGGCCCGAATTCGGTCGTTTGCGCTCGCTCGGGGTATACTTTCGACTATATACGGTTCTAATGTGCATGCATTGGGCCTATTTGTCGGATTATGGATGTGGAGCGCACATGGCGAACACCCAGAACTATATTAACCACCTGCTGCAGAACACCGGCATTACGCCGGCGTGCAGTGAAGAAGAGCGCCTGGCTGCCGAGGATATCGCTCAGATTTTCCGCAACCACGGCTTTGACCCCGAGGTGCAGGAATTTAATGCTCCCGCGCCCAGCAGGTTGGCGTTTGCCGTTACCGGTATTCTCGCATTTGTCGGCGCCCTGCTGATGGGCATCGGCGGCGGTATCGGCTTGGTCGGCACCTTGCTGGCTATTGTCGGTGCCGTGCTCTACGTGCTCGAGCGCACGGGGCATCCCGTGGTTTCGCGCCTGGGAAAGACCGGTGTGAGTCAAAATGTCATCGCCTATCACAAGGCCTCGGGCCCGCTTGCGTCTCCGCGCAACCGCCCGGTCGTCGTGGTGGCCCACTATGATTCCCCCCGCGCCGAGCTCCTTGCTCGCGAGCCCTACGCTCCGTATCGCGCGCTCATCGCCAAGCTCCTGCCTGTCGCCACGATCGCGCCCGCGGCTGTCGCCATCCTGCGTATCCTGCCGCTTCCCGGCGTGCTCAAGGTGCTGCTGTGGGTTGTCGCGATTCTGGCCTCCCTTGTGGCACTGGCCAACGCCGCCAATATCATCTCCAACCGTTTTGTGCTTCCCTACACGTCTGGCGCAGTGTGCAACAAGTCCTCTGTTGCCGCCATGCTCGGTGTCATGGACAACGTTGCCCCCTATCAGGACGAAAACGAGTTCCCCGACGACATTCCATTCGACACCTATTTTGGCGAGCAGAAGCGTCGCGCCGAGGAAATGGCGCGCGCGGCGGCCGAGTATGCCGCGGCCCAACAGCAAAACGACTACGGCAACACCATTGAATATGAGGAACCTTCCTACGACGAGGACGAGTTTGGCCAGCCGGTGGCGCCTGACGATGTACCCGAGCAGGAAGAGGCTTTTGATGGACAGATCGATGGTTTTGAGGGTGCCTCTGCCGACGAGACGCTGATCGGCGTTATCGCGCCCGAGGCTCAAGGCCAGACTGCCCAGGCCGAAGTGCCCACCGAGGAAAAGTCCACCGTCGAGCCGGCGGAGGAGCCCGCGGTGGTCGAAGTTGCCGAGCCCAAGCCCAAGCTCTATCGCAATGCCGCCGGCAATATCCGCTTTGGTTCGGATGCCATCCGAGCGCTCGGCATGCTTCCCGAGTCCTGTACGCTCGATTACGAAGAGGGTGAGGAGCCGACGTTTGAGCCGGAGCCTGCTCCCGTTGCACAGGAGCCTGCGCCCGCGGCCAATACGGCTGTTGCTCCCGCTGAGCCGGTCGCTGCCCCTGTTGCTGCCGCGGAGTCTGACGCAAAGCCCGCGCTCGATTCTGCAGCCGGTCTGGATATTCTGGCACCTGCCGCTCCGGCACAGGTTGAAGACGAGACCGCCGACGAAGACTATGACGAGTATCCGCAGCGCGTGTCCTATGAGAGTGACACCGATTTCTCGGCCGAGCTTCCCTCGACAACGCCCCATGCCGATATCGCTTCCGCGTTCTCCTCGATTGGTGCCAGCGCTTCTAGCTTCTTTAAGGGTGCCTTTGCGAAGGGCAAGAAGTTCGTCGACGACTTTGAGGAAAAGCGTGCCGCTGCCCGCGAGGCCGCCGAGCGGGAGGCCATCGCCCAGCAGCAGGCCGCCGAGGCCGAGCGTGAGCGTGCGGCACAGGAGTTCGAGCAGAGCGAGGCCGAACAGCCGGAGCCTGTCGATGTCGCCGACGCCACGACGTCCTTCGAGGCTCCGCAGCCGACATCCGCTGACGTTGCCGAGGCTACGACGTCCTTTGAGGCGCAGCAGGTCGATGGCACCATGTCATTTGATGCCACGATGACGTTTGAGAAGCAGGGCACCGCAATTGCCGAGCCCCTTTCCATCTCCGATGATGCCCAGGACGCCGCCGATGATTCGGTTGCAGACGAGGTCGATTCCGTTGAGGCCAGCGCACCCGAGCAGGTCGAGGCTCCTGCTATGGAGCAGGAGTCCCCTGCGATTGGCGAGGCTCCCAAGACGGATGGGTCCAGGCCTTATTCTACGCAGATCTTTACCATGCCCGCGCCGAGCGACCCCGGTGCCACGGTGGCCAATGTCGCTCCCACGCAGGACGAGACAGTTGACTCCCTCATGGCGCAGATTTCGTCTCAGGTGCCTCCGCGCCAGCAAATGAATATCCCCGATCCGGCCTCCGCGCCCGCGCCCTCTTCGTCGCCGCTGGCCTCGGTCCCCGATCCGTCGCTGCCTTCGATGCAACAGGCCAACGTCGCGTCCCGAACGTCGCTGTTCGATCTTCCCGATCCTTCGGCACAGACAAATGATCCCTTTGCGACGGCGCAGGGCCCCGAGCCCACATCGGCACCGGTCGCGACCCCCATGCCCATCTCCTCGGGCGCACAACCGCTCGAGACCATCTCGGCTCCTGCTTCGACGGGCGCCAGGCCGCAGAAGCGTGGCCTGGGTGGCTTGTTCGGTCGCAAAAAGAAGAACGAGCAGGACAGCATGAGCGACTGGCTGGGCGTCGAAGACGATTACGATGCCAAGAAGTCTGGTCGCGGCATTGGCTCGTGGGATAACTTTGAGGATGACGACGACGGTTGGAAGGGCGGCGCCACCTCCTCCGATGGTGCTTCTGCCGAGGATATGCTCTCGGCCGTTGCCTCCATGGGTGACGATGAGCTGCTCGGCCACGATATCTGGTTCGTCGCAACGGGCGCGTCCGATTGCGACGGCGCCGGCATGAGGGCGTTTTTGGCCTCGCATCGTGACAAGCTCCGCGGTGTGTTCTTCATCAATCTCGAGTCTATCGGTGCCGGCAGGCTTTCGGTAGTAACGGTCGAGGGCGAGCAGCAGCTGTTTAAGGGCGATCGCCGCATCATGAACCTTGTCAGCAAGGTGTGTAAGTCGTTCCACGTCGATTGCGGCGCGTTCGAGATGCCCTATGCAAAAACCGATGCATCCGCAGCGCTCGAGGCGAGCCGTCGCGCCCTTACGATCGCCGGTGTGGACGGCCCGCGCCTTGCCTGCGCTCGCACCGAGGATGACCTGCCGTACAACGTCAATCCGACCAATATCGCTACGGTGTCCGAGGTCGTGACCGAGGTCATTCGTCGTTCGTAGACAGACCCGCTAAGGAGTCAGCGTGTTTTCGTACATCAAGCGCCATTGGCCCATCTATCTGATTTTGACCCTGATCGCTATCGCATTGGGTTTTGGGGCCGCGTATGTCGTTGGCGTTAAGGGCTCGACGCCCGAGACGACAATGAACGAAGAGGTGGAGCAAGAGCAAAGTTTGGGTGCCGACGGTATTTCCGAGTCCGATCAGGCAGCCATCGATGGCGGTTCGTCATCTGCTGAATAGCCGATTCATCGTTTATGCCCAAGGCGGGCGAGCCGGGAGACTGGCTCGCCCGCTTTTTTATCGTGCTAGCGCTTCTTTGTGGCTGACTTAAGGCGAGCGAACCATAGGGCCGCAGTGCCCGAGGTCAGGAGTGCGGTGATGCATGCGGCGACGGTAACAGACCCCGTTGCCGGCAGGTTCTGAGGCAGGGCGCATCGTTGGATGACGCGGTCCTCATCATGCGCCTCGAGTTTATCGCCACCGCCGTTGCGACAAAGATCGACGTGCGCGCTGTTGGCAAGTGCGGTTTGGGGCGTATAGGACGACGTTGCCTGCATATGCACGACTGCGCCTCGGGCATCCGAGCTAAGGGCCGCCTTGGCATCGTCAAGATCGTCATGTTCGTCTTTAAGGTCATCCCGGGTCCAAGAGCCCGCCTCGCTTCTGGTTGTAAAGTCGGCGGCTACCGTACCGTATTCAAAACGGATGCCCGTGATGACGGCGTTGTCTGTAAGATCAATCTCTTTCGTATCGAGCGTGACGGACTTGTCCGTCGGGATATCTGCTTTCCATAGGTGCCACCCGTCGTAATCGACGAGACGCACATCGTCGCCCAGCAGCTTTGTGACCTCTTCCGTTTCGAGCCAAGGATTGCGATGCCCGTCGTCAAGCGTTGCATTGACCTGCTTGCCCGTATCGCTTGTTCCTGCCGGAGACGTTCGATACCACACGTTGCACAGCCCGTTTAGATCACCGATCGCAATAGGGGTTTCAACGGCAACAAGTTTCGCTGCGCCATCTTTGGCGCACTCGAGGTCGTCGGTGATGGTCAACTCGTCGACCCAGGCGCTCGACTCATTTTTGGCGTCGATGGTATAGGAGAAGGCGCCTTGCGTATTAGTCCGTGCTTTGGCTCGGTTTTTTCCGTCACCGTTGGCAACGAGTTTGCTTATGACTGGCTGCGCAATCTCTTGGCGTTTATCGACACTTCCCCTGATCTCGATAGGGGTATCCTTCATGGCCATGGTTTGAACTTCTCCCGTGGCCTTTACTTCAAACGTTATCTCTTCGGAGAGGTCGTAGGTTCGCGGAGACATCGTTTCGCGCAGGGTGTAGGTGCCGGGTGAAAGGTGCTCAATGCGGTGTGGTTTGCCGGATGAAGTCCAAGAATCAATTTCGTTGCCATTGGAGTCGCAGAGGACAAGCTCAGCGCCTGTCACTTCCTGACCTCCGCACGCGTCGACTTTGGAGATATCGATCTTGGTGTAGTCGTTGGAAACGTCAAGGTGCACTTCGATCACGGGCGTTTGCTGGTCAGCGTACGACAACTTCACAGTGTGTGGGGTCGGGTTGAGCAGATAACCTTCGGGCGCTTGTGTTTCGACGACCTCGTAGGTGGCGGTACCGCATCCCAACGAAAGATGGTCGACTCGCGCATGCCCCCGTTCGTCGGTTGTAACGGTGGCGACGGTTTCGCCATCCAGGGCGACGATGCTGCCGTCGGTTTGCACGATGTCGCCGTCAGCGCGGATGTCAAACGTGGCTCCAGCGAGGGCGCGCCCATCTACAGCATCCGTCTTAATGATTTCGATGCTTCCGGTTGCGGCGTTGTCATAGAACGAGGCGACGGCGACCGGCGTCAGATTTCTGTCGGCGGGAATCGTTATCTCCAGGTCTTCTCCGCGCAGATACGGTTCCTTGGCCGATGCCTCGTGCACGTAGTATGTTCCGGGATTAAGTGATTCGGGCAGCGTGACGGCTCCGGCTGTATCGGTTGTGAAGGTATTCATTACATTGTGGGCCGGATACCAACATGTTTGCGAGACGGGCTCGTGGTGGCTATCGAGCAGCTGGAACGTAAAGCCGGCAAGTGGTACGGTGCCGCCGGTCTGAGCATCGCGCTTTACGATTTGAAGGTGTGTCGATAAGGCATGGTTGTCAATGATGTACTGAAGCTCGGCTCCGTCTGCGGTCTGCTCTGCTGTGATGGTCCATTCCCCTGCTTGCTTAAATCCTTCAGGGACCGTTTCTGCAACCTCGCGAACGGTGTAGCCCGCGCGGTCGTAGGGAATGGCACCGTGAGCGCCGGCGGGTCGTTTGCCTGCGCCAAACCATGCTTCGGGCTGGTCTTTGGTGGAGGCAAAGCCGTAAACGTTTGTGGTCAACGTGCCGACGACTTGTTGGGAGCTATTGCTGACAACTTCAAAGACGACGCCTCCCGCCGGCTGCTCAAGGCCGGACTCATCGTTATCGCCATGGTCCTTAAACTTCGAGATTTCAAGGTCAAAGGCGATGGGGATGTTGGGAATACGGCTTTCGAGCTCAACGATGCCCGTATCTCCGAGTTGCTCAGCACCGACGGTGTAGCTCCAACAGTCGTTTGCAATCAGGTAGCCCTCGGGCGCTTTCGATTCGTAGATGGTAAAGGTGCCCAGAGGAACGTCATTGAGGATCGCCCGTCCGTTTTCGTCGGTCGTAAGGGTGCGAGTCCAGCCGGGAGTTGATTGTGAGACGCAGGTGAATTCAGCGCCCGCAAGCGACGCCCCAACCTGGGCGCCGGCATCCGTGGCGGCATCGACTTTTGCAATACGCAAGGTGATGGTGCCGGGCTGCTCGTTGACGGTGACATGTTCACCGCTGTTTTGTGTGGTGAAGGCTATTCGGTCGCTTCGAGGGATATAGCCTGCCGGGGCTTTGGTTTCGACCAGGTAATATGCCGTATTGGGCGAAAGCGTTGCTTGTGCATGCCCATTTTCGTCCGTCTGGATAGTGCCGACACGTGCATCGCCTGCACTTTCAAAGATATCGAAGGTTGCGCTACCGAGCCTGTAGGCGTCGTTTCCGGCGGTGATGTCAGCCTGGGACGATTGTTTTTGGAACGATACGGAGACGGCGGGCAGAACATAGAGCATGTCCTGGTGTCGACCCTCGCCCGAGACCGGGCCGTGATAACGCCTGGCTCGATGTGGGGCCGCCTTAATGGATCCGGACTTAGCGCTGTCGTAGAGCCAACGTGCAGCCGCTACGGCCTCGGCGTTTTCGTAAAACCTGCCGCTTCGGGCAACGCCCTTACTGTTCGTATACGAATAGGTGCCATCGGGGCGTGTGGTTCCATTGAGCATCCACACGGCAATTTGGGTGGCGGCGCGGGCAAGATCGGGCGAAAGGTTGTGGCCGCCAAAGGATGTGCTGGAGGGGTATCCATGGCAGACGATGGCGGCAAATTCGTCATCGAGCCACGTCCAGCCCTGGTTATATGTGCGCCATGCTCCTCCCGGTTTGCTAGGGCCGGGATATTCTTGGTTCATGCAGTACGAAATCGAGGTGTCTTGTGCCTCGTATCTGCCGACACCAAAGGGGCCACAATCGTCGCTTATGGTGCGGAAATTAAGGGCATCGCTTCCATCGACGGCGAGCGCAACCCCTGGGGCCAGGCAGCCGATCAGAAAAAAGAGGAGCAGGAGCAGCGGGCCTGTTGCGATTGCGCTGTGGACAGAGTGCGTGGGTGCGTTGGACATGGCTGCTCCTTATCCCTCGTGCGCCGCACGGGGAGGCCGCGGCGCTTGGGATGAGGCTACCGCCATGGTTCATGCGGGTAAGTACCAGAAGCTGACCAAAAGCTTGCCCGATTTCTGATAAATCGAGCCCAAATACAACAATCAGATAAAAGCGCAGGTAGAAGATGGTAAGAAAAGAAAGACAAAGGTCCTCATCTCCACAATTGGCACGGTTTTCAAACGATTCTCCACAGCTAAAACAAGCATCGACACCCTTGTATCGAACAAGACAACCGCGTTATACTAGCCAACACACAAGCGGGCATCGCCAAGTGGTAAGGCATCAGCTTCCCAAGCTGACACTCGCGGGTTCGAGTCCCGTTGCCCGCTCCAGACAAAACAGCAGGTCAAGAGCTTAGAGCGCTTGGCCTGTTTCCTTTTTGAGTCTTTCGCCGCAATGAAATGCCGCAAAATCGCCGCAAAACTCCGATGAAATGCCTTTAGGGCTGACGCTGCCCGAGCCCTTTTTAGGGCTTGGGATAATTGCGATTGAACGGCCCGGCTAACGCCCTCGGCTCCCTTTTTTAGTTGTTGACAAAGTTGACGTTAAAGCAGCGGGGCCGCACCCCGGATACCGGGATACGGCCCTTTTTTAGTTGTTCAGATTATTCGCATTGAACGGCCTTTTTAGGGCTTCAGAAACTTCACTTTGAACGGCCCCGCCCTCGGTGCGGTATCGGCTTGGAACCGCGCGGCTTGGTCTACGGAGAACCGCGCCCCGATACCGCCCCGGCGACGGGGCCACCCCTGCGGACGCTAGGCCCTGAGCCAATGCGCCCCGCCCCGGCCCCGGACGTAGACGGGGGCGTAGGCGGCGACTATCACGCCGTCGACTGTAAGCCCGTCCTCCGGTTTGGCGTCACGTGGCACTGTGGCGGCTTCTAGGGCCGTATCCAACGGCTGCACCTCCAACGTCCCCGCCTCGGCGTTAACGCGCCGAATTCGGGCAATCTGGGGCGCTGACGGGCAATCGTTGGCGGTCGAGCACGCCACCAAATCGCCGCGCCCCGGCTCTAGGCCCGTGTCCACCTCAACGACAACCCCCCCCCGCAGGTGCGCCGCCCACTATCTCCGGCAGTCCCTCGCCGTTCATGCCCCCGATAAATCGAGTCGCCATGTCTCCTCCTCGTCTCCCCGTTCCGTTCCGGCGCTCCCCATGTTGCGCCCCCGCCGCCTCCCACTGGGCCTCGTCGAGCACGCCCCGGCGAAACGCCGAAACCCTGCACACGCCACACCCCCGGCCCCGCCTCACGGGTTCGCCTCGGCATGAAAAGGCCCCGCCGTGGCGGGGCCTGCTGTTGTCTAGGGGACGGGAACCTCTTTAGCCTCCCCCATCTCAAGCTCGATAGTAGATGGACTCTCGCCTCTGAGAAAATATGGAATCGGGAAGAAGTCAATCCTCCCCGTTTCCTTGTCGATGGCGTACGGAGTGTCGCCCGGGGCCATCTTTCCATCGAAACCGAACCAGACAAACCAATGGTATTTGCCCTCGTATGCGCACACCGGGCCGTATCCGTCTACGGCCTCCTCTTCCAGAATCGGCTTTATGGCCTCTTCCAATGTGAGCATAACTGCCAACCTCCCCAATCGCCCGTAAGCCACGTTGAGAACGCCCCCGCGCCCTCGTCGTGCGGGATAGATCTCCATGAGCACCCCACCTGCATCGTTCGGCGTTTCCCGTTCTCGTCCATGTCGGCCTCTTTCCTCTCGTGGGCTTGTCTCCGTTTCGCCCGTATCGAGGTTAAGGCAGTGAACGCGGCCCTTTTCCCTCCCTGCTGGGAACGCCCGAACCTACCGAAACTCCACATATGCCGCGCCGCGCGGGTTGATACACCGCCCTCGCGATTGATCGAGACGAAAGGCGGGGCGCACCCGTTCCCACAGTGCGCCCCGCCTCACATCTCGGGCATCTCCCAATCATCGAGCTTTTTCAGCTCACCCGTAAATTCGAACTCGCCCATAGCGGCCTCACCTCCTAGCTTTTCTCTGCCTCGTGGCCTGAGCCTCGCCCAATAGGTCGTTGACCCGCTCAATGCCCTCACGCGCCTCGGCTATGAGGCGTTGGCGCTTTCCCGTGGCCTCGGTCTCCGCCGCCTCGATCTCTTTGAGGGTGTGCACAGCGCTCCACCGGGAACGGCTGAGGGCATCGGGTACCCATTCGGCATGAATAGCCGCTCTAGCCCTCTCCATGCCTAAACCCGTTAGACGACGGTTCTACCGCCCCTGAGCTTCGCCGCCAATTCGGTATCAATCGCGTACTTATCGTCCTCCGCTCCTTTCTTTTTAATCTCTTTATCCTTTAGGCTGGTGCCACCACACCACCTAACTGGCCCATTCGTACTAGCTAACTCGTTCGTTCGTACTACCTTTCTTTGGCTGATAGGTAGTACGCCCGCACCAGCTAACCTTGCTATCGTCGCGGCGTCTGGGGGCGTTGGCGTTCCGTCCTTTGCGTTGAGCGTGATCGTCTGCACCGCCCCCGGCTCGTTCCTCGCCCCTATCACGTAGACCGCCGCGCTACCTCGCCTGCCCTCGTGCCCCGGCATAGTTTCGAGCAGCGGGGCGCTCGTCCCGTCCGGAAACCAAACCGTATAGCGTTTGAGCCTCTTCACCGCGTTGTTAACTTGTACCTCGGTTATGCGTAGCTCCGAGGCTATGGCGGATACCGGGGCAGACACGGCCCGCCCCACGAATGGCGTACCAACCGCCACGCTTGGCGAATATTGCGGTTTGCCCAGATAGCGTACAAGAACGGATAAAACCGCCGCCGCAACACCCGAGCTTAGCCCCGCCAATACCTGCAACATGCTGGGGTAAAGCGTTGTGAACGTTCCATCTCTCCGTTTCGTAGCCTCGCGGCTATCCAACGCCCACACCCGCCAAGGCCAGAACCGAGCTACGAGTTACGTAGACGCGCCGCCCAACCTTCGCCGTCGCTAGGGCACCCGAGGCAATGAGCCGCCTAACTGTGCGTTCGCTCATGTCGAGTACGGCCCCCGCCTGCGATACCGTGAGCAGCCGCCCCATCTTGACGGGTACGGCTCTAACGTCCTCGTTCCACACTGCCGCCGCCCCCTCTCTTTCGCCTCGCTATCTCGCGCCCCATGGCCTCGATACGGCCACGTGCCCAAGCGCGGTAGGGCTGTCTGTACCCCTTGGCGGCTAGGCGGGCCGTGAGGCGGTCTATCTCCTCGCCCATCTGCCGCCCGGTCATTCCCGGAACGTCGGCGTTCGCCGCGCGCCTCGCGGCCTCCAGCGCCGCCCTAATCGGCCTCATGCGCCGCGCCCTAGATGAGGCCCGCGTATGCGAGCAGGCTGTCACGGTTGACGTTCCAGCGGGTGCCCGTGTTCGAGGCTTTGAGCTGTCCGCTTTGGCAGGCGCGGGCAATCGTCACGCGCGAGCGACGGGCGATAGCCGCCGCCTCGGGTGCCGTGAGCGGGTTGGGAATGTCGGAATAGCGGCCCTCGTTCGCGGCTTTCCTGAGTTCGTCCAGATGTTCCTGAGTGCACATGGCTATGGCCTCCAATGGTTCGGTTGCTTTCTCTCTGAGCGCTCTGTAACGGTTATAGCCATGTTGCAACGAAACATAAAACAAGCGTCCTACCTGCGATTATTTAGTAGGACGCCCGTTTCTCGCCGTGTCGTTAAATATTCGGTTCATTTGTGCAGGTGGTATGCCTCTGCAATTTAGCGATGCCTGCAAAAACGCCACACGGACTGAAAAGATTTTCAGCCTTTAACAGCCTCTACAGCCGCGACGGCCCTCGCTAGGGAATCTGCGGCCTCAGTTTCCCCGTTGCATAGCAGTAGCCCGCGCATGACCTCTAGCAGCATATCGACCTGCGAATCTGTCAATCGCCCCAACGCCTCGGACGCGAACCCACGTTTTGCCCTCGCCGCGTCTATGGGCACGTCTGCAAACATTCTTGGCGCAACGTAAGCCGCAATATCCGCGTCCGGGTCGATCGTCCCCCGCCGCCCAAGAATCTTTGAGGCTGCATCGAGCACGCGCATTGCCTTGACTGGTTCGATGTTGTCGCGCCTCGTCCAGTTCGTCACCGTCGCTTGGGATACTTGCAACTCGGCTGCTAGCTCTTTCCGGGGAATGTCGAATCTTTCGAGCAGTTCCGCAACGCCGCGCCCGCCGTCAATGAAAGTCGGAAATAGAGGAATGCCGTAGCGCCCCGCCGCCGCGTTGAGTTTTTCGACGGCTTCGATATTCATTGAAATTGCTTTCGTTTTGCCGTGTTCGTCCTGATGTTCGATATATTCAGCGCCCATCACGCCTCACCGCCCGACAAAACGGCTTGCATGGTCTGGGCCGCGCGTTGCTTGCCCTCGGCGGTCGCGTCGGCGTAGATGTTGAGCGTCATTGCCGCGTTGGAGTGCCCCATAGAGGCTGATATAGCTTTAATGTCCACATGGGCGGCTACGGCCATGGTCGCGAACGTGTGGCGCAAATCGTGGAACGTCGGTCGGGTTCCCCTCGTCCCTTTCAGCTCCAGCGCCTCGGCAAGGTTGCGCCACCTCTGCCAAATCGTGTTGGGGCGCATGAAACCGCCGCGAATGTCGCCGAGCACGTAGAGCGCCCCGGTGAACGGCACGCCCGCAGCGAGGCAAGCGGCCTCCATATCCTCGCGCCGCGCCACGAGGTCGGCGGCAAGCTCTGAGCCGAAATAGACCGCGCGGGCGCTGCCGTCGTTCTTGGGGTCTTTGGCGTAGAACCTCGTCCCGTCCCGGCCTATGCTGTCCTCAACTTTGAGCACGCCGTTATCGGTATCGACGTTCGCCCACCTGAGGCCGCATATCTCGCCCTCTCTCATGCCCGTGTATAGGGCGATCTTCACACCGAGCATAGCGGGCGTCATGCCCGCCACCCTGAGCACCTCGCGAACGGTTCGCACGCCCTCGGCGGTAAGCGAGTTGGGGCGCGGGCGTCCGGCCTTGGGCGGCTTGACGCCTCGGGTCGGGTCTTTGCCCAAGAGGTCGGTGTCGACGGCCTGATTGCACGCCGAGCGCAATAGTGTTAGGGCCTTTTTCATCGTGCCGGGGGCGTACGTCTCGCCCATCTTGGCTACCCACGCCCTCGTCATGTCCGGGTTGAGTTCGGATAGCGCCACCTCGCCGAGCAGCGGGGAGATGATGTTGTCGAGCAGGCGACCGTACTCGTTGAACGTTGACGGGTCGATACTCGGGCGCTTGCCGTCGATATAGCGGCGAACGTAGGCGGCGACGGTTAGCACCGTCTCCGGCGCGAACCCGAGAACAGCCAACGCCGAACCTTCGCGCTCCTTGCGCTCCTCCTCGGCGTTCAGTTCGGCTAGCCACACCTCGGCCTCTTTCTGTGCGGCCCTCTTGCCCGTCGCGCCCAATGTCTTTGAGCGCTTGCGCCACTTGCCGCACTCGTCCTTAAACGAGGCCTCGGCAATGAGGCCGCGCCCCTTGCGTTCCCTGACCCTGACCGTCGTGTATCTCATGGCAGATGCTCCATTCGTACCGTGTGCCGCAAAATGCGCCGCAATACCGCCGCAAAATCGTATGTTCTTCTTTGCGGCACGCTGCACATTATGTCACATAACGAACGTTTTACCTGCAACGTTAGAAACGCTTTTTATCTCTTTGAATTATTCCGTTGAAGATTCCCAAGCTGACACTCGCGGGTTCGAGTCCCGTTGCCCGCTCCAGTAAAAAGCACGAGCACGGCACCATCACGGTGCCGTGCTTTTTTCAATAAAGTGCCGGGACTCGAACCCGCCAGGGTGCGAGCGTAAAGCAAACGCGAAGCGTTTGTAGCGAGCAGGCGAAGGCGCCGGCAGGCGCCTGAAGCCGGTGCGGATTTGCGAAGCAAATACGCGGACGTCCCGTTGCCCGCTCCATCGAGCACGGGAGACCTCGGGAGCGGCGAATCCAGCAAAGTCTTCCCCCATCGTCTCCGTGACTCCGAGGAGACTGCCCACAGCCGATGTGCGTCCGCGACGCGGGCGTGTAGACGTCCCGTTGCCCGCTCCATCGAGCATGGGAGGTCTCGGGAACATCGGATTCAACCCGCTATGCCCGTGCATGTGCACGGACCGGGGCATGCCGCCCGCAGCCGGTGCGTATTTGCTTCGCAAATACGCGGACGTTCCCATGCCCGCTCTTATGCGTCAAAATGTTAGGTTAATGCCTGCTGCCCATACTCGCACCCGCGCACGGTACAATGGTTGGGTTACGACCAACGTGCCAATAACCAAAAAGGAGCCGCTATGATCGATCGCTATACCCGCCCGGAGATGGGACACATCTTCTCCCTCGAGAACAAGTACGCCATTTGGCAGGAGATTGAGGTCCTGGCCTGCGAGGCTCAGGCGGAGCTCGGCAAGATCGGTATTTCCAAAGAAGAGGCCCAGTGGATTCGCGACCACGCCAACTTTGAGAAGACGAAGGTTGACGAGATCGAGGAGGTCACGCGCCACGATGTCATCGCCTTCCTGACCAACATGAAGGAATATATCGACGCCGATGTTCCCGAGGGCGAGCCCAAGCCTAGCCGCTGGGTTCACTACGGTATGACCAGCTCCGACCTGGGTGATACGGCTCTGTGCTATCAGCTTACTCAGGCGTGTGACCTGATTATCGAGGATGTTAAGAAGCTTGGCGAGATCTGCAAGCGTCGCGCCTTCGAGGAGCGCAACACGCTCTGCGCCGGCCGCACCCACGGCATCCATGCCGAGCCGATGACCTTCGGTATGAAGTTTGGCTCTTGGGCGTGGGAGCTCAAGCGCGATCTCGATCGTCTTGAGGACGCTCGCAAGAACGTTGCCTTCGGTGCCATCTCCGGCGCCGTCGGCACCTACAGCTCCATCGAGCCGTTCGTCGAGGAATACGTCTGCGAGCACCTGGGCCTGGTTCACGATCCGCTGTCCACGCAGGTCATCAGCCGCGATCACCACGCCTACCTGGCTGGCGTGCTTGCCACTACAGCGGCCACCTGCGAGCGCATTGCTACCGAGGTTCGCAATCTGCAGAAGACCGATACGCTCGAGGCCGAGGAGCCCTTCCGCAAGGGCCAAAAGGGCAGCTCCGCCATGCCGCACAAGCGCAACCCCATCACCATGGAGAAGGTCTGCGGCCTGTCGCGCGTCGTGAAGTCCAACGCCCAGGTCGCCTTCGACAACGTTGCCCTGTGGCACGAGCGCGACATTTCGCACTCCTCTGCCGAGCGCGTCGCCCAGGCCGATAGCTTCATCGCCCTTGACCACATGTTCCAGTGCCTCATCCGCGTCATCGACGGCCTGCAGCTGTACCCTGCCCGCATGATGGCCAATCTCAACAAGACCCGCGGCCTCATCTTCTCCTCCAAGGTGCTGCTGGCTCTCGTCGATACAGGCATCACCCGCGAGGATGCCTATGCCATCGTGCAGGAAAACGCCATGGCCACGTGGCACGAGGTGCAGGATTGCGTCTCCGGTCCTACCTTTAAGGAGCGCCTCGAGGCCGATCCGCGCTGCACCGTCAGCCAGGAGAAGCTCGACGAGATCTTTGACCCGTGGGACTTCCTCACCCGCATCGACACGGTCTTCGATCGCCTGGAGCAGCTCGAGTTCTAATTGACCGATCGGGGAGGTAGTCAAATCGATCAATTCTCCGCGGCCCTCGTTCGAGTGCGACTTTCCAACACAAGCCCCGCTCGCAGCTCGCTCTGCCAGCGGGGCTTGTGCATGAGCGCACCTAGAAAGCTGGACGTCAGCGATATATGCGCGTCAACTGTGCTGCTTGCCGATAATTTGAGACATCTGACAAACATTACCTTGCCGGTAACTGTCGGGGGGGGGGTATCCTTAAGCCAATTTTAAGGTGTGGGAGAATGCTGCGTTTTTTCACGAGAGATTGGACTTAGGGGAATGAGAAAAGGGTTTTGGAGGATAGCCACAGGCATCTGTGTTGCTTTAACGGCGGCAACGTTTGGGCTGACGGTGGCCGCTCCGCATGCGGATGCTGTCATGCTGGAGTCGCAGGACGGTTCCATGGGTGCATCGTTTCTCCCATACGATTCGTCTACAGGCGATGTGTGGTCAGAATTTGATGTCGCTGTTGGACAGACGGTGAAAGGAAGGCTTTCCTTTTTTAATAAAAATCACGAATGGGCGCACATTGACCCTAGCGATATCGATATCACATCGTCTGACGAGGATATCGCTAAGGTAAGTTATGAGTCACATAGTTGGGTATTGACAATTAGCCCCACCAAAGTTGGCACAACGACTATAACCCTGAAGAGCAAGACCGACGAGAGTTTAAACGGTTCTCTTAAGATTAAAAGTGTGGCTAAAGTCAATCCAATTAAGGTCAGTTTCGTTTCTTACGACCAATCTGGTGCGACAACAAACACCGCAACGCTGGGTTACACGGATGATTGTCCGCAAAAATGCGGGAACACGCATTATGCATTACTAGAGGGGAGAGTTGACGTTCGTCCCGTGGACGAGAGCCGTGCGGCCACATATTTTGTTATTAAGGAAGACCCCTCAAAGGATTCCAAAGTCCAGGCAAGGGTGAATTCGAATTATTCATCATATGGAACTTCCGAGCTAAGCGCTTCTTTGCAACTCGAGGCGTTGTCGAAAGATGCTAAAGAGGCCAAGGTTCTTGTCGACTATTGCAACGGTGAAGTTGAGACGAAGAAGCTATGTGATGTTGTAACCGAGAATCAGGAGCCCGGATTCAATGAGCGTGGGAACAAAAAGCAAAAGATGCTGGTTGGGGACAGCTATTATCTGACTGCCATTCTCAACGTTTCTCCAAATGAAGTACTGAAGGCATGCCAGCGCGCACATTGGGGTGCGGACTTTGGCGCTGTAACCTATTCTCTGGAAAGCAACGATGTCGTTGAGCTTATCGATGGTGAAAACTCGTTTAAGGCAATAAAGCCTGGCACCGTTAAGGCTCATGCTCGTGATGGCCTTGGCAATGACCATCCCTTTGAGATAGAGGTTGTCGACCCTGCGGAAGTGAGCCTTTCGAAGGCTAAGTTTGTGTCGAGCGATTATACATTTCCCTGTGAGGTCAGTTCAGATAGTATATCCAAAGATTGGCTTTGGCTGGAATGTGACAGGGGGTTTGAATATCAAAAGGGCGTGCTGAGTAAAAGCGCTGAGGAATTGATGGACTCCTATGCCGGCGCAAAGTATTCTTTCACTTCAGATAATCCGGATGTCCTCGAGGTAAAAGGACCGATGTTTAGTGGTGGCAGTTACTTGGGGTATTTAGTGCCTCATAGTTACGGCGATGCAACGGTTTCAATGTACTTGGGTGGTCGTCTCTGCGACACGATGACCGTTCATGTTGTCAAGCCTGGCGAGGAGCCTGCAAAGACTGCGGTTTCCATTGCGGACAGCTACTCAACCTCCATGGATAAAGGCACGACTCAGCAGCTGAAGGCAAAGGTCTCCCCTGATGACAAGGCCAGCCAAGTTGTTTGGTCCTCTTCCAACGAGAGCGTCCTTACCGTCGACGCTAACGGTCTTGTTACCGCTGTCGGTGACGGTGATGCCACGATCACGGCAACGGTTGATGGGGTCTCTGCAACCACGGATGCGATTACGGTAACCACTCCGGTTGTAAAGGTGTCGGGCGTCAAGCTCAGCGCTTCAAACCTTAAGCTTGCTGTGGGCGGTGAGCCCTCGACGTTGACCGCAGCGGTTGAGCCCGATAATGCAACGAACAAGAACTTGTCCTGGTCGTCGAGCGATCCTACGGTCGCCACGGTTGCAGACGGCGTCGTGACCCCGGTCAAGGCAGGTGTTGCTACGATTACCGTCACCACTGAGGACGGAGAGCATAGCGCCACGTGCAAGGTGACGGTTATTCAGCCTGCTACGGGCATCACGCTCGATAAGCAGAAGGTCGTGCTTGTGGGCGCTGCAACCGAGCAGCTTAAGGCGGCGGTCGTTCCCGCGGAGGCTAACCAGACGATTGTCTGGAAGTCCAGCAACGAAAGTGTCGCTACAGTCGATCAAACCGGAAAGGTGGCGGCTGTCTCCAAGGGCGCCGCAACTATCACCGTTTCGACTGAAGACGGCACCTATTCTCAGGATTGCGCGGTGACCGTCTCTAATCCCGCAACGAACCTTACGGTCGACCAGAGCGTCCTCGGCCTCAAGAAGGGCGAAGAGGGCACCGTGAAGGTTTCTCTTGCTGGAACCCTTGCGGGTGAGGTCGACGAGACCAATCTTGCTCTGGATGACACGGGCGCTTCGAAGGCGTTTAAGGTTGTCGACAACGGTGATGGCTCCTACACCGTTACCGCCCTCAAGACCGGTTCTGGTTCTTTTGTCATCACTGCAGGGTCGCTCTCCCAGACCGTTTCGGTGACCGTGACCAATCCCGCCCAAAAGGTTGAGCTCAACAAGACGAGCCTGTCCTTTACCGTCGGTGATGCCTCCACAAAGCTCTCCGCAACGGTGAGTCCTGCCGATGCAGACGATACGACGGTGAGCTGGACCTCCAGCGACTCGTCGATCGCCACGGTCAAAGACGGCGTCGTGACGCCGCTTAAGGCCGGTACCGCCACGATTACCGCCACCTGTGGCGACAAAACCGCGACCTGCGCCGTTATCGTAGCGGCAAAGACCATTGCAGGCGTTGCGGGTAGCAACGGAACGGACGTTAGCGTAAGCGCCGAGAACAATGTCGCTGCCGGCATTGCCCAGAACAACAGCATCTCTCTTGTGGTCGAGGAACCGACGGATCTTACCGATGCCGCCAATGCTACGATTTCCGGCCTTGAGCAGGGGACTACCAAGGTTGCCGATAAGCTCGATATCAAGCTTCTCAAGGACGGCGAGGTTATCGAGGACTACGAAGGCATGTCCTTCATCGTCCGTGTCAAGATGACTGCCGCCATGAAGGCGCTCACCAATCTCAAGGTGCTCTACGTTGCCGAGGATGGTTCCACTCAGGCTATGGATACGTGGACCGAGGGCGACTACCTCTGCTTCCGCACGAGCCACTTCTCGACGTACGTGGTGACGGGCGAGGAGGCCAAGGGGGAGCCGGCTCAGCCTGCGCAGCCCGTGACGCCGTCCCAACCCGGTCAGCAGACGACGACCAAGGTAACCAAAACGTCCGCTAAGACTACTAAGGGTGCGCTCGCCAACACGGGCGACCAAACCCTTGCCGTCGCCTTTATTATGACCGTTGTCGGCGCTTCGCTGATTGCCTTCGCGCTTATGCGCAAACGTCTCGAGTGTTAGGGCGCCCTCTCGTTTAAGCGCGACCTTTCAGTCCAAGCCCCGTTGGTAACTCGTTTTACCAACGGGGCTTTTACGTTAGAGGCTTTAGCCTGTGCGGGGCGCGCAGCGCGCCGCATCAGAAACCACCCGC